>CANPVU010000005.1 GCA_947581765.1 uncultured Bacilli bacterium | reverse complement strand
GCATTTTTAAGGTTTTAACCATTTTTTTTATTTATAATGGTTAGTTTTATAAATCTCCCCACTTTGGAAACACTATCAAACCATATAAAATATTTGACAACAACTATCAAATATGTTAAAATCATAAGGCATAGGAAGAAAAAAACTTGAATGGAGGAATATTATGGCAATTAAAGTTACAAGCAAAAAACCACTTGCTGGAAATAGAAGATCTAACTCTTGTCGTGCTACTAAGCATACTCAAAAAGTTAATATGGTTTCGGTTACATTAGAAGATGGAACTAAAGTACGTATGAGTGCAAGAGAAAAAAGAACATTAAATAAATTAGATAAAAAAGCTGCATAATAAAAAGATGTTTTGATACATCTTTTTATTTTATATTGACATTCCCATACTTAAATCATCTTCATTCATATAATCACTATATGGTAAAGATAATATTTGTGGTTGTGATATTAATGTAACTGGTTTTTGCTCATTTACAATTTCTTCTATTTTATCTTTTCTATGTATATACATTGATATATCAGAAACTATCTTACTTGTTTCCTCTTTAACAGTTTTTGCTGTTTCAACTACCTTTTTACCAACACTCAATGATTTATTTTTTATTGCTGTTGTAGCAGATACAACATTTGACTTTGTAGTAACCATTTTACTTTTAAAATCGAATGCTAAACTCATTGATTGTCTTTGTTTTGATTGAATTTTACACATCTTTGAGTTTAATTTTTCAATTTTTGAATTTAACTTACCTATTTTCTTATTAGATATATATTTTGAAACACTTTTAAAAATTTTACTTTTATAATTAATTTGTTTATTTTTTATCTGCTCAATTTTTTCTTTATATAAATCAATACTTTGATTTGTTTTTTCCATACTTTTTTCACGTCTAGCTTGAATAAAAGTTAAATCTGTATTAAGTAAATAATCTTTTAATTTTTCTCTTTTATTATATAAAGAATTTAAAGTAATTTGCTCTCTAAATGATAATTTCTGATTTTGCTCAGCCTTTTTTTCTATAGAATCAATTTGTATATTTATTCTCTCAATTTCATAATTAATTAATACTGCATTAACAGCACTTGAATAAAATATATCTTTAGAATATTTTATATTATTTATTCTATCCTGCAAGCTTTGTCCTTTTTCTTGTTCTGTTTGAACTACATCTGCTTCATTAGATAAATTCCCCTTTTCATCTTCTACTTCAGTTTGCTCAGCACCTATATTTTCCTCGAAAGTTTGCTCAGATTTTGTTTGCTGTAGTTCCTCTTCCATTTTTGCAGTATTAATTACATTTTCTATAGCAGATTTCAAAATACTAGATAAATTAGGTAAATTAAGTAATTCTTGCACATCCTCAATACTTATCTCTTTGTCTTGAATTTGTTTTAAGATATAGTCTTGATAATCATATAATCCTACTATAGTAATAACATCTAAATCGCCAAAACCTTTTTCAATTGATTCAAATTTATTAAAGTAATTATCTTCTATTTCTTCATCATCTAAAACTTCAGGAGTTGAAATATTTATGAATGAATCAATATCTTTTAAAAGAATGTCATTTCTAAAAGATAGTTTATTGAATAAAGAGTCAGGTAAAAATTTTGATGACTTTTCTATTAGGTTTTTAAACTCTACAAATTTATCTTTTATTTCTAAATACTGATTTTTAAGTGTTTCAATACACTTTAGAGAATCAGATGATACTTCCTTTAAGATACTTCTATCATTAACCATGTAATTTATATCATTAAATAGTACATATATATTTGTAAAATCTATAATATTTTCCATACTAATTACTCTCTTCTTTATTAATATTTTGTTTTAGTACTTCTTCTACTATTTGTTTTTCTTCTTCAGTAACCATTCCTAAATTATATCCAGACTCATTTTCTTCTAATGTTGATATAAATATTTGTTCTAAATTTTCTATAGTATAACAAATATATTCTTTTCCATTTTCGCTATTTTCTATGATATCAATTACATTAATAGTAACTTCTTTACCATCTAAATTAGTCACAACCAAACTATTTTTCATAAAACCATCTCCTAGTATAACTTTATATCAAATACATTTTGCTGTCAATAAATGTTTTTGATAGTTTACACTTAATTACACATGTTATACACTTTTATATATTTATGGTTTATGTTAAAATACTTGTAGGTGATACTATGTCGAATTTTATAAAAAGAAATAAAGGAATAATAATAACAGCACTCATAACACTATTTTTAACGATGGCTATATTTTATAAAGTAGGAATATTTAGTGGAACAATATTAATTAGTGATTTAAATGCTGAATATCAACCTTTACTTCTTCAGTTAAATAGAATATTTACAGGTAAGATGGGGTTATATAATTTTAACACTGGTATGGGAGATAATTTTTTAGGAACATTTTTTTATTATATGTCTTCTCCTTTAAATTTACTGACCATATTTACAAAGGATATAAATCTATTAGTTATAATATTAGTAACACTTAAATTGATGTTATCAAGTATATTTAGTTATCTTTTCTTTAGATATCAATTTAAAGAAGAAAAAATAATACCTCTTACTATTTTTTCTCTTCTATATACATTTTCATCTTTTTCTATATCATATTACTTACATATAATGTGGTTAGATATATATATGTTATTTCCATTATTATTACTAGGTATAGATAAAATAATTAAAGAAAAAAAACATCTAATATATATAATTAGTTTAATACTTATAATTTTCTGTAATTACTATTTTGCTTACATGGTATGTATATTCTCTTTTATATATTTTAATTACAAATTAATTATAAATAAAATAAGTAAGAAAAAACTATTAAAAGAGAATATACACTTTATAATTGTTAGTATATTATCATGTATTGGCGCTAGTATAGTTTTATTACCTGTTGCAAGTGAAATAGGTACTTATTCTAGACAAAATGGTATGTTATTTGGTGGTGAAGATATATCATTTTCATTTAATCTAGTTACTATTTTAAAAAATTATATATTAGGTAATTTTAGTGATGTAGACTTACTTAATGAAAAAAACTTCTATATATATACTAGTATAATAGTTATTCCACTAGTAATATTATATTTTATTAATAAAAAAATAAGTATTAGAGAAAAAATATTTTCACTATTAATGTTAATTCTTTTAATATTATCTATTAGTTGTAACTACTTAAACTATGCATGGCATGGTTTTGTACCACCTAGTTTCTTTAATGGAAGATATACATTTATGTTTATATTATTTATACTTTTAATATCCATAAAAAGTATATACAATCTTAAAAATATACATTATAGCAGTTATTTAATAATACCAACTATACTTTTTATCATAATATTTTTACTAAATTTATTTATAAAAAATTTAAATATAACTTCAGTAGATATTATTAAACTAATATTATTAACAGCATACTCTCTTACATTTATATATTTTTATGAAAAAAAATATATTAGAATAATGCTTTTGATATTAGTAATTATGGAATTAAATATAAATTGTAATTCATATTTATTAAGATATCATTTTAATGTAGAAAGTGAAAATAAGGTCCAAGAAAATTGTATTAATTATATAAAAAATAATGAGAAAGATAAATTTTATAGAATAGATGATAATAATACTAATACTGATAATTATTCAATACTTTATAATTATTATAGTATAGATTATTTTATGTCAACAGTTAAAAAAGACTTAATAAATTTCTTCATAAAATTGGATATAGGTAATCACTCTTATACTAAGAATACAATATCTTATGATGGTAATTTTTATTTAGTATCTTCATTATTAAATGTTAAATATTTTATAGATACTAATGATGAACAAATAAATAATTATCAATATTTAGAAACCATAGATAATTATAAAATATATTTAAATAAGTATAGCTTAAATACTGGTTATATTGTGAATAATGATATATTAAATACAAAGTTAAATAGTAATGGTCTTGAAAACTTAAATAAAATATATAAGGATATGAGTGGATATGATATTTTAGAAAAAATAAATTTAAATAAAATAGATGATTATAATTATTCATTTAAAAATAATAAGAAAAATGATTTTTATGTACTTATTAAATTAAAGAACTGGTATTCATATAGTGATTTAAAAGTATATATTAATAATGAAGAATTAACAAATAATAATAAAACTTTTAATTTTAATGTAAAAAATAAATATAAAGATGATGATATAAATATATCAATAAGCGCTAATGATTCAACTTTAGAAGATATTTTAGGTGTATATGTATACTATGTAGATAATAAAAAATTTAGTGATAGTATTGATAAACTAAATGAAAGTAAATTAAATATTACAGATATAAAAAGAAATAAATTAGTAGGAAATATTGATGTACAAGAAGATGGAGTATTATTTATATCAATACCATATAGTAATGATTTAGATATATATGTAGATGGTAAAAAGAATGAAAAGTTAAAATTACTTGATACATTTATGGGTACAAAATTAGATAAAGGGAAACATAAAATAGAAATAAAATATACACCAAAAGTATTATATATATCAATAATTCCTAGTATACTTAGTATATTAGCACTCTTTATATATATTAAAATGTACAAAAAAAGGATTAGCTGTTAATCCTTTTTTTATATTACTAATTCATATTACCAAATACATGTACTGGTACATCTTTCCATTTATCAATCTCTATATTATCAGATTTAGATATAAATACTTTATCTAATTTTTCTTTTATTTGTTCTCTATTAAATGGCTTAGCAATATAATCATAAAAACCTTCACTTAAATATTTTTCTTTAGCACCCAATATAGCATCTGCTGTAAGTGCTATTACAGGTGTTGTAAAACCATTAATTTGTTTTAATTTTTTTAGAGTTGTTTCTCCACTCATATTTGGCATCATTATATCCATAAGTATTAAATCATATTTATTACCTATATTTATTTTATCAATACAATCTTGTCCACTTTCACAATCATCTATATCTAAATTAAATGATTCTAATGCCCTTTTTGCAACTTTAATATTTAATTTATTATCATCTACAATAAGAATTTTTTTACCAGTATAATTAATAACACTATTGTTATTTTGTACTGTTACAACTTCTTTTGCATTAAAATCTATCTTTTGTGGTATACAAGCTACAAACAAAGAACCTTCTCCATAATTACTCTGTACATTTATTTTTCCACCCATCATTTCAACTATTTTCTTTGTAATAGCAAGTCCTAATCCTGTACCTTCTGCTGTTGTATTTCTTTCTACGTCTAATCTTTCAAATTTATTAAATAATTTATTAATATTTTCTGCTTTTATACCCATTCCAGTATCTTTTACACTTATTATTAAATTACATATACTATCTTTATTAATACATTTTACTGTTAACTCGACAACACCTTTTTGTGTATATTTAATAGCATTACTTACTAAATTATTTACAACTTGCTTAACATGGACTTTATCACCTATTAGTCCATCTGGTATATCTTGTGCTATATCTACTTTAAAATCTATTGGTTTATCACCAATTCTAACAGAATTTATTTTAGCTAAATCTCTTATTGTTTCTTTAAAATTGTATGATACATCCACAATTTCCATTTTATTAGACTCTATTTTATTTATATCAAGAATATTACCTACTATTTCAAGTAAAGTGTTAGATGCTTCTACAATATATTCAGCATCCTCACTAACTATACTTGGAACTTCATCAGAATGAGTTTTTATATCTTCACTAAATCCTACAATAGCATTAAGTGGTGTTCTTATTTCATGTGACATACTTGATAAGAAATCGCTTTTAGCACGATTAGCTTTTTCTGCTTGATTCTTTGCTAGTTCCATTTGTTCTAACATCTTTACATCTGGATTTTCAATTGTAAAATACATAATTATAGTTACAAAGGAAAAAGAACATGTAGTAAGTATTATTCCAGGATTAATCTTTCTTATTATAAGTGCTACTGTAAAGCAAAGTAATAATGCAAACATAGGAGTTAATTTCTTTTTATTAATATGTTTAATATTTATAAAAATACATATAATATCAAATATCATATATATGATACTTAATATTACTAAGAAATTAATTGCTGGTCCATATGAGTATACAGAGTTATTATCATGATAATAATATAATTTTAAAACTAGTACAATGATAATTGATAAAATATAGGTTATTAAAGATATATATTTAAATTTTGTTAATTTACTTTTCTGTAAGGTCATTGATTCTTTATTATTACATATAACAAAAACATATATAGTAAATAATGTTATAAAGGATACAAAGTATATTAAATACATCTTATTTACTATAAAATTAATTATTGGTATGGAATCAATGTTTATTACAGTAAAACAACACATTAATTCTAATATAAGTCCAAGTATATTTAATTTTACTAAAATATCATATATCTTTGTTTCTACAGTTTTAATTCTTTCCTTTCTAAAATATATATATGATAATAACAATAGATGTAATAAACAACAAACAATAAAAGAAATTCCAATTATCATTATATCCCTCCTACTATATCTGTACTTATTATAGCACAAAAAAACAAGATAGTTATTTATATCTTGCCTATTTTTTTAATTGCATAACTTTTTGTTTTTTATCTTCATTTTCTAATGATAAGAAGTCAATTTTACCAACACTAGTAAGAGGCATATCATCTCTTATTTTATATTCTTTTGGTTGACAATATTCAGGTAATTGTTCTAAACACAATTGTTTTATTTCTTCAATAATAGAATCTTGATTTTCTTTATATTCTTCCTTTAATACAATATGTGCTTTTGGAAGTTTACCTTGTCTATGTTCTATATCATCTATTGGTACTACTTTACAAACATCAACTGCAGGATGAGTTGCTATAACACTTTCTATTAATGATGGGAATATTTTAAATCCATCATATCTAATCATCATTCTTTTCATTCTATCTACTATAAATAAGTTTCCATTTGGTGTTATATATCCAATATCACCAGAATGTACCCATACAGTTCCATCACTATGTATTCTTAATACATCTTTTGTTGCTTGTTCATTTTTGAAATAACCTAACATTTTATTTGGTCCTGTAATACATACCTCACCATGTTCATTATATCCTAATTCTTCTCCTGTTACTGGGTCAAATACTGATATAGTTGTTTTTACAAATGGTATACCAACACTACCTATCTCATTATTTTCATCAACAGTACCAGCTACTCCACCACATACTTCTGTCATACCATAACCTTTAGTAATTTTAGATGAACAATTATGTTTCTTTAAAAATTCATTTGATTCTTTCTCTAAAGTTCTGTCCATAGCATCACCACCTACTGTAGGTGCTATCATATAAGATAAATCTTTATTTGCTAATTTTTTACTCTTTATTATTGTTCCCCAATATGATGGAACACCAACCATATGAACAGGTTTATGTTTATATATTAATTCATCGAATTTTTTAGGATCAAATTGTGGTATTAAAATTGTTTCCATACCAATTGTAAGTGGTAAATGAAGTCCCATACCTACTCCATATGCTATAAAAGTTGGCATTATATCTAACCAGTTATGTTCTCTTTTCATATCTATTTTAGTAAGAACACTTTGTAATGCAACAGAATTTATATTTTCATTTGATAATACTACACCTTTTGGAATACCAGTTGTTCCTCCAGTATGTTCTATTACAAGAGGCATATTTTCTTCATATACTGAATCTAAATTTAAAGTATTATCATTCTTTTTATAAAATGTTTGCCATGAAATTATTTTGTCATCATATTTAATTTTTTTACTATTGTTTTTAATATTTTCAACAAATTCTTTTACTTTATATCCTATATTTAAACCAAGTGGTAAAGATTCTGCCGGTGATACAGCAATTATTTTTTCAACACAACCTTCACCTATTAAATTACTTACTTTATCTAAATACATATCAACAATTACTACATATTTAGAATTTACCTCATCAATATATTTCTTTATACCATCACTACTTGTTCTTGGATCAACCATATTAGCTATTACACCTATTTTACTACATGCATAAAATAAATATACAGCTTCTGGAATATTTGGAAGTGAAATAGTAATTATATCACCTTTTTTTAATCCTAATTTCTTTAATGAATATGCAGTATCATCTATATGTAAAAATAGTTCTTCAAATGTTATCTTTTTTCCAAAATATGATAGTGCTGTATTACTTTCATAGTTTAAATTACATTTTTTTAAATAGTCATATACTGACATTTTTGGTATAGATGATTTTATTGCATCTTCAGTATAATACTTTAACCATACTTTATCTATACTAGGATATTCTAAGGTAGGTCCTTGTATTTCTCCTGTATGTAATTTTCTTAAGTATAAATCACGTAAAACTTTTTCTTCTTCACTTAAATTTGCTAACTTATTTTTATATTCAACTAAATATTTATTATTCATATTATCCCCCTAAGTTCGTTTTATATTAACACATAAAATAGAGTATGTCAATTTTTAAAATAAGCTTATTTGATTAGATTCTTCCATGCCTTCAAATATTCCCATTGCTTTCATTTTATCAATTAATGTTCCAGATATTTTAGCACGTTTTTGACAATTTTCAATACTTAAAAATGGTGATTTTTCTCTTTCTTCTACTATATTTTTAGCAACCGTATCTCCTAGTCCCTCTATTGCAGAAAATGGTGGATATATACTAGTATCATCTCTTACTCCCCATACTGTTGCAGGACTATTATTTAAATCAACAGGTAAAAATTTAATACCACGTGCTGCTGCTTCTAGACATACTTTTAAACTTTCAAGTTGACCATTTTCTTTATTAGTAGCATCGTATCCTTTATTTTGTATTTCTATTATTTTATTTTTTATTCCATCGTAACCTTTTATCATACTTTCAATATCTACATCTGTTGCTTTACTAGTTAACCATGATGCATAAAAATATACAGGCATATGTACTTTATACCATGCTATTCTAAATGCACTAATAACGTATGCTGCAGCATGAGCTTTAGGGAACATGTATTTTATTTTTCCACAAGAATCTATAAACCAACTCTCTATTCCTGCTTCTTCCATTGTTTTTTTATGTTCAGCCCATGTAGCTGGGTCTTTAGATGCTTTACCTTTACGTACAAATTCCATTATTTTAAATGCTTTTATAGGTTTTACTCCATGATACATCAAGTATACCATTATATCATCACGACATCCTATAACTTGACTAAATGGTACTACATTATTTTTTATTAATTCTTGAGCATTACCTAACCATACATCAGTACCATGTGATAGACCAGATATTTTAATTAATTCTGCAAATGTTTTTGGTTTAGTATCTTCTACCATGCTTATTGTAAATGGAGTTCCAAATTCTGGTATACCAAGTGTACCAGTATTGCACATAATTTGTTCTTTAGTAACTCCTAATGCTTTAGTTGATGTAAATATACTCATCGTATCTTTATCATCTAGTGGAACTTTTAATATATCAGTTCCTGTTAAGTCTTGTATCATACGTAACTGAGTTGGGTCTGAATGACCTAATATATCTAGTTTTAATAGATCAGCTTCTATAGAGTGGTAATCAAAGTGAGTTGTTCTCCATGCACTATTTGGATCATCTGCTGGAAATTGAAAAGGAGTAAAGTCTGATACATCCATATAATCTGGTACAACAACTATACCACCTGGATGTTGTCCTGTTGTTCTTTTAACACCTGTACATCCTGCAGCTAATCTTTCTATTTCGGCACTTCTCATAACTTTATTATGATCTTCACAATACCCTTTAACAAAACCATATGCTGTTTTTTCTGCTACTGTACCAATAGTACCTGCTCTATATACATTATCTACACCAAATAATACTTTAGTATATTCATGTGCACTAGCTTGATTTAAATCTGAGAAGTTAAGGTCTATATCTGGTACTTTATCTGCATTAAATCCTAAGAATGTAGCAAATGGCATATCTTGTCCATCTTTATACATATTTTTTCCACATTTTGGACAAGGTTTATCAGGTAAGTCAAAACCACTTGAGTAAGTAGCACCCAATTCATTACCATTTTCATCTTTAAATTCACTAATTCTACAATCTATACATCTATAGTGTGCTGGAAGTGGGTTTACTTCTGTTATACCCATCATAGTTGCTACAAAGCTTGAACCAACAGAACCACGCGAACCAACTAAATAACCATCATCATTTGAGTGTTTAACTAATCTTTGAGCAATTAAGTATATTGGGTCGAATCCTCCACCTATTATTCCACCTAATTCTTTTTTTACTTTTTTATCTAGTGATTCATCATTTAGTTCTCCTAAATCTTCAGTCCAATGTTCTTTAAAATATTTTTTCAAAAAATCAATAACTGAGTTTTTACCTTCTACTAAAGTACTATGTAATTTAGTAAATGCTTCATCTTCTACTTGTTGTTCATTATATTCTGGATGCTGTTCTATTATAATAGTTTTCCAACAATTAAATACTACATCTCCATATAATTCTTTAGCAATTCTTTCTTCTATATTTCTTGGAAGTTCATCTCCATACCAAGATGCAGCTTTATCATATACTAAGTCTGTAACTACTTTTGGACAGTCTAGATAACTTTTTCCATCATCACTTTTTACTCTAGGAGAAAAAGGTGTACCTCCAGTATCAATAATTACTTCTATTTCTTCTACCATATCTAATACTTTATTAGTATTAGTAACTACTATTTCATATGCTAAATCATCACCTAAGAATTCAAAATCTTCTAACATTTCTCTTGTAGTTCTAAAATGTTGAGATGGAATATCTGTAATACTACTTTTAGCTAGTGGATGACGTCCTCCACCAGGTACTTTTTGATTTATTATTATTTCTCTATATATTTTATCTCCACGTTCAAAATGATGTACATCTCCTGTTGCTACTATAAGTTTTCCTGCTTCTTTTGTTGCTTCTACTACTTTATTAATATGATTTTGAAGTTCTATTTCATTACTAAAATCACCAGTTTGAATTAAATGATTATAAACTTCAGGTGGTTGTACTTCAACATAATCATAAAAATTAATTATATTTGTAAGTTCTTGTCCTTCTTTACTACGTGCTTGTATAAAAACTTCTGATTCATAACATCCACTACCTATTAATAATCCTTCTCTTAACTCTTCTAATTTACTTCTAAGTATTCTAGGAGTTTTATATAAATATACAGTGTTTGCTAAAGAGATAATTTTAAATAAGTTTTTAAGACCAACTTTATTAAGTGCGATAGCATTAAAATGATATGTTCTACCAAATTTATGTATTTCATCTTTAGAAATTAATTTATCTAAATCAGATATTATCTTAAAGTTTTGAGCTTCTAATTTTTGTAACATTTTATGAAATACATGTGCAGTTCCTTCTGCATCGTAATCAGCTCTATGGTGTGCATCTTCTTCCCATGGTACATTATATCTTTTAACAAGTGCTGATAAGCTATGACGTGCAAATCCTTGATCAAGTGCTCTTGATAGTTCTAAAGTATCTATTACTGTATTAGTAAATGTACCTAAGTTATACTTTCTCATAGACATTTCTATAAATGATATATCGAATTTAGCATTATGTGCTACCATAGGTAAATCTCCTGCCCACTCTAAGAATTTCTTAGTAACAGTTTCTTCATCATCTTTACCTTTTACCATATCATCAGTAATACATGTTAAATCTGTAATTTTTTTAGGTATTGGTCTTTTAGGATCAATTAACTCATCAAATCTATCTACTATGTTTCCTTCACATATTTTAACCGCACCTATTTCAATCATCTGATCTCCACCACCGGCATTAAAACCTGTAGTTTCTGTATCAAATACTACATATGTTGAATCTTTTAACTCTAAATCACTTGGTCTTACAACTATATTAACTGTATCATCAACTAATGTTAATTCTGTTCCATATAATCCTTTAAATATAGGAGGATTTTTTAATTGTTCATTTACTTCATCTAACTTTTTAGTTAATTCTTCCTTAGGTTCTTCACAAGTATCTGAATTTAATTTTTCTTCTATTTCTTCTTTTGTAGATTTTAATTTCTTTATTACTCCCTTATTATATCCAGTTATTATTTGGAATGCTATTGGAAATGCTTGACATCCATTATGATCAGTTATCGCAACTCCCTTATATCCCATATCTATACAACGAGATACTAGTTCACAAGTATGTTTACCTAAATCTAATCTAGTTAATCCATCCATTTGACTCATCATAGTATGTGCATGTAGTTCTACTCTTTTAATTGGTGCATCATCTATAATTTTTTCTACTTGATGTTCTGTTTTATTAATATCTATTAAACTTAATACTTCTTCATTAGAATATTTATCTTCTTTTATATTTCCTCTAAATTTATACCATGATCCAGTTTTAAGTAACTTAGATATTCTATTACTTTCTTCTTTATCATTTACAAATATCTTTCCAAAAATACTATCTGTATAATCAGTTATTTTTAAAGTATATATTACTAAATCAGTTTTTGTTTCTCTAACATCTATACCAAATAATTCACCCTCTATTGTTACTCCATTAGTAGGACCATTTATACTATCTAATCTAACTGGATAAGTATCTATTATTCTACCTAATACAGCATCTGGATGGTCTTCTGTTTCAATCTTTTTAGGTGTAAAGTTCTTTTTAAAAAACTCTCTTTTATTTTCTACTGGTTGTTCTTCACTTTTTTCAAGTCTTTCTTTTGATACTTCAATTTGTTTTATTTCTTCTATTATAGGTTCATGTTCTACTATTTTTGCATATATATCTACAACATCATAACCCATTCTTTTAAAATTTAATACTATATTTTTTTCTATACTAAGTAACTTATTTTGTTCTACAATATTATTTACTTCTATAACTAATGTTTTATCTTTAAGTTCTACATTACTTTCAGTAAATATAGATAACATAGGACACTTCTTAGAACTTCTATCCATTAAATATTTAAAATACTCATCTATTAATGACATATCCTTATTTAATACACAAAAAGCTACTATAACTTTTTGTATATCACTATAAGATTTTTTTAATCTATCTATAAAATAATCATATACTTGAACTGGTAAAGTATTATTAATTTCTATTATAAATGTATAGTCAGTCTTTTCTTTATTACAAATTATTTTCTTTAATGTAGCACCTTCAAAATATTTATAGTATTCTTGTTCTATTTGAATTTTTTCTATTAATTTTTTTACGTTGTCATCCATAATACATACCTACCTAATATATATTAGTTTCCTTTCTTATAGTCTATAAAAAAAACATCCCTTAATATTTTATCAAATTATAATATAAAATTAAACAAAACATGACAAAAAAAGACAAACAAGCAAAATTATTACTTATTTGTCAATAAATTATTTTATTTATCTGTAACGTTTACAGTAATATGATATATAGAGTCTACTCCAGCTGAAGAATCTCTCATTTCAATATATAATGTAATAGTACCTGCTTTATCAAATGTATAGGTTGAACTTACTTTTGAATCTTTTACAGCTTCTTTTAAATTCTTTGAATCCCAAAAAGAATACTCAACTGAATGCCATGTTGTATAAGATCCAGTACCATTAATTGTGGTAGTAATATTAATTTTATCTCCTACCTTGACATTAAAAGTCTTATCTCTTGAATCATAATCATCATATTCATTAGTAGTATTTGTAAAATTAAATGCACCTGTTATATTTAATGTAGTTTTTATTTTTGGATGGTCAAGAAATTTATGGAAAGATGAAATTGAACTATTTAAATTAAATGTATATACATTTCTCTCCTTAGTAGTTTTACCAAAATAATGATCTCTTACTCCATATTCATCCTCTGCTTCAGGATCAAATATATAATATGTATTTCCTGCTTTTATCATTACCCACATATGACCACTTTGTCCACCTTTAGATAATTTTATTTTTCCACCTACAGCATATGATTCAAATCCTAATCTACGTGATAAAATCATAAATAAAGCTGCATAATCATTACATACTCCTTTTTTAGTTTGTAATGCTTTTAATGACTCATATATATAAGATACATCACTACTATAATAATGATGAGCTTTGCTTATATCTTTATAATCACTAGATGATAAATCTATCACCCCTCCACCATAGCTTAATGTATCAATTACATAATGATATACTTTATTTAATTTTTCATAATTATCCATCTTACTATTAGTATATTTATTAATTATTTGTTCTATTTGTTTATCTAATTTATCATAACGTGTTTTAAGTGGATTTAATTTTACACTATTTATATCTTTTCTAAATCCAGTACTTTTAGTTGTAGTAGTACTTTTATTACTTGTTGTTGTAGTTTTTGGTTTAGTTGAATTAGATTTATTAGTATTAGATGTATTAGTATTAGATTTATTAGAATTTGTATTATTAGAATTTGTATTATTAGAATTTGTATTATTATTTGATTGTATATTACTTGTTATATTAGAATTACTTTGATTGTTTGAATTATTGACTATTACATTTAACATTTTAGTACTTTTATTACCATTTTCATCAGTTACTGTATAAGTTACTACATAATTACCACTTTTAGTATTATCTACTGTACTTTGGATTTCAACTTTATCAATTAAGTTACTATTATAATTATCTTTTATATCTGTTATATAACTTTTAGGATCAAAATTTCCACCTTCATCTATTATTACTTCTTCATTACTTAATATTATTTCTGGTGACATTTCATCTACTATTTCTACATCAAAATCTTTTTTATATTCATTTCCTTCATATGTTATACTAACACTTATATTTTGTCTACCCAACTTTTGTACATCACTTATTGTATAAGTAACTTCTTTAGAATCATAAGTACATTTTTCATCACATATAATATCTTCTTCAACAAAATCATTTATAGTATATTTACCAATATTTAACTTTTCAACATCTTTAAATGTAAATCCTTTAAATGATTCATTATTTTTATCAATACTTTTATTATCTTCTAAATTACTTTTAACTAAGAATATGCTCATAACAATAATAAGTATGATAAAAATAGCAATTAAAATTTTTAATATCTTCTTACTCATATACTTCATCTCCACTATTATAATTATAACTCTATATTTATTAATAATAAAGTATGAAAATAAAAAATGTATAAAATTAATTAATCCACATTAACTAAATTTATACATTTTACTTCTTTATTATCTGTTAAACTAATTACTTCATCTACTATATTTTTATTAGATATTTCATATACTAATTCTACTTCTTCATTTTTTACTGATTGTGTTTTTAATATACATTTTTCTTTTGTGCTCATAGTATCAATAATTTTTTTCAACTCTTTTTTAGATACCTTAATTACTAACAAATATTTATCTAATGGTTTAAATACAAATGTATAACTTATACTATATAGTAATCCTAGTAATACTGTAGCTAGTATTGTTACTATATAAAGTCCTGCACCACTCATGATTCCAACAGTAATAGCCCAAAACATAAATATTGTATCAATAGGGTCTTTTACAGCAGTTCTAAAACGTACTATAGAAAGTGCACCTACCATTCCAAGAGAAAGTGCTAAATTAGAAGTAATAGTCCTAATTACTAATGTTGTTACCATAGTTAGTAGTATTAATGATAGTGCAAAAGACTTAGTATAAGATACTCCTGTATAATTTCTTTTATATACATATAGTATTACTATAGAACATATAATAGCACTTATAAGTGATAATATTAAATCTAAAGTAGATACTGTACCAGTAAATTGTTCTACTACACCCTTTTTTATTAAATCTAAAAAATTCATATTAAACCTCCTTAACTTCTTTACATAGTGCAAATTTAGATAGTGCTAAACGAATAGATGGTACTGAGTTTATAACTTTAACTATATGATCTGGAATAATATCATTAAATTTAACTTCTAATACCACTTCATTTGGTTTTAACACACTATACATTATCATATCTTTATCAAATAAATTATAATTAAATCTTCCAGAACATATATCTTCATCAAAAGTAATTCTTACATCAAAATTTGGATATGTATATGCTATTCTTTTATAGGCTACTACTACATCTGGATTTATTCTTTTTGTTTTTTTCAATAAAACAAATTCTTCTAATAATTTATCTTTAGATGTATTTATTAAATTTAATTTATTATTAATTATATTATCATAGTCTTTTTTTGTTATTTTGCACTGTTCTTTATGCGTTAAATCTCTATTTTTTTCTTTTTTTTCTAATCTAATAAAAGATTTATCCAAATTATATGTTCTAATTCTATATTTAAATCTCATCTTTAGTCCATCCATTTTTTCATTGTATGCACTATTATATATATCATCAAAGTATAAACTACGTACAAAATAACTGTTATCTTCATTTTTAGAGTTACTATCTATATCCATTACAAGAGATAATTTGTACTTTAATAAAGTGGCTTGCGCACTATTCAATATAAATTTTAACTCATGTCTATATGTCTTATCCAAAGTACTTTTTCATCTCCTCTTCACTTAAATCAAAATATTGTTCTACATTTTCTAAAAGATATTTTCTCCTTTTTGTAATGTATGATTTTAATTCATTACATTCTTCTTCCCATTTAGAATATGTACTATTCCATCTTTCTTGATTTCTTTTCATTTCTGGTTTTATTAAATTAAATAATTCATCATATCTTTTCTCTAAATTTTCCAAAGACCATACATTTTTTAAATTATAGGATAGTCTTTGTAAAAATCTTTCTTTAAATTGGTTATTTTGAAATAACCCTCTAATAATAACATTATTATATGAATGATTTCCTAATCCATTTTTATTTGTTAACCATTTTAAATAATCTTTACTATAATTGTAAAATCCATAATCAAAATCATAGAAAATCATTTTTAATTTTCCACCATCTATATCAGGATTATTAAAATATCTAGTATTTACTATATCATTATTTGTTGTAAATAACTCCCCTATTAAATAATCAATAAAATTATCTATATCTAATTTTTGTTTTACATAATTATAACTTTCATCTTTTTTCATATCATGTTGTTTTATATAATTTAAAATAGCATTATAATCTTTAGGACTACCAGTAGTTATTACATTGTCAATACGAACTATATTAGTAGAACTTTCATCAACATTGTATTTTTGACTAATAAACTTTTCATCTACTTTTTCCCTTAAAAAATATACACCCCAGTATTTAGCATTTATATATAAAACAACTGCTTTATAACTTTGAACATCTACAGTTCCATAATCATCCATAATACTAGTTGCAAGCTCATCTCTAAACATTGAACCAGTACTATCTTGTGATCCACTTCTAACAACTAAGGTATCAAACTTAGTATAATCACGATTATCAAATACTTTATATTTTAATTTTGATGGACCATATTTTGATGAAAATTTAAGTGCAAAACTTTTTTTAGGAATATATCTTGTTTGTCCTCCAAATAATTTCATTCCACAGTCAATACTAAATGAATCTTTTTCTTCATATAATTCTGCATGTGCATTTACTGTTATAGAATCGTCTAAATTATCATTTAATTTATCGAATGACTCATCTGGTAAACTAAGTGATAATACAGGTAAAGTATGTTTTTCATTAATAATATATGTACCTGTTACAACATCGCTTTCAGTAGAATCTGATGTGTATGAACGCATTCTTATAACTGTAGTTTTATCTAATTTAATAGGTCCTGTATATTTTTTTGATTTTAATGTAGGTATTGAACCATCTAATGTATAGTATATATCACCTAATCCTTCTAGTTTTACTTCAATACTAGAATTATTATATATACCTGGTTTTATATCAAATGATGGTGTATAAGATAATGAAATTTTAGATTTTTCATCATTTTTACTACCAGGTGTAGGTTCCTTAAAATAATAAATTCCTGTAGATGAACTAAGTCCATAACTGTAATCTTTTTTTCCAACAACAAACATACTATCTACTAATTCATTATTTTTATATAAATACAAACTTTCTTCAGATGAAATATTAAAATTTACATAATCATAATCTTTAATAGTATTATTTTTATCATTGGTTGCTAAAAGAATAAAATATTCATGTGACTTTAATTTTTTATTTGGAAATTTATATTTATCAGTTACTAATTCATCATTAGATAAAGTATATTCGCCTAAATTAATATCATGGTTAGTATTATTATATAATTCAATCCAATCATAATAATTATCAGACTGTACTAAGTATTTTTTATTATAGGGCATTACTTCATTTATTATTAATTCATCTTTCATATACCTATTTTCTTCATTAAATGTATTTATTCCATCTTTGGTATTTTCATATCCCGGACTTATATTATTTGTTAAAATATAATTTTTAGTATCATATACATATGAATAACCATTAGTTAAATTATCATATTGTATTTCTTGTTCAATATGTCCATCATGTGATAATAATACTAATCCTTCCTCATTATCTAAGTGAAAACCCTCTTCATTATTATCTATCATTATACTTTCTGTTAATAAATAAACTTGTTTAGGTTCTATTTTTACATCTGAAAGTTTCCATTTAAATGGAACATTTATATCATTAGATATGTAATAATCTTTTAAGTTAATTACCTTATCAGTATTATTAAGTAATTCTACATATTCATCTAATTTTCCATTAATTAAAATTACTCCTTTATTTCTAGGTAAAAATTCATTAATAATTAAATTTTCATTTTCTTTATAAAGATTATCTAAATATAATTTACGACCATCTTTATTATTACTATATCCAGGAGTTATTTCATCAGTAACAATCCATTTTCCATTTAAATCACGTGCCATTACATTATTCTTTTCTATAGAATTAACTTTTACACTATCAATGACTTTTCCTTTGATACTTTTTAAAGTAATATATTCTCCACCATCTTTCTTTAAAGAAAAATCAGCACTCATACCATTACTTTTTTCTCCAGTTAAAGAAACAATTAAATATTCATGGCTTTTTAAAACTTTTTTGGGAAATATCCAT
Source organism: uncultured Bacilli bacterium (assembly GCA_947581765.1). Taxonomy (GTDB): domain Bacteria; phylum Bacillota_I; class Bacilli_A; order RF39; family UBA660; genus UBA5578. The sequence goes on along the minus strand of CANPVU010000005.1, from coordinate 41,345 downwards.
TTAATTAAACCGTCTTGTTCATCACTAAGTCCATAATTACTAAGTTCTATATCTTTATTAGTACCATTATATATTTCTATCCAATCAGAAGTATTACCGTTATTATCTAGATATGCTCCAGTATTATAAGACATAATCTCATTAATTATTAAGCCATTAACATCAATTTCTCCATCTTTTAATTTACTTAAAATAAAATTTTCGTTATCTTTAAATAAATCAATAAATATTAAAAGAATAGATAAAATAGAAAGAAATATTATAGATTTATAATTCTTTTTTAATTGTGTTATATCGAAAATTCTCCCCATATTAAAACCTCGTCGAATATGATACCACAATAATTTTAATTACACAATAAATCTTGTTGAATTATATATTTTTTGCTATAATAAAAAATACTTAATTTAAGGAAGGGTTCAAATGAAAAAATTTAAATTTATCTTTAATATTTCAAGTATTTTACTTCTTTTAATTACTATTATTTATTTTTCAATTAGACTAATTTATTATAGAAATTATGGTAAAAAAAATAAGTCTAATACTAAAGTACTATCTGAGAAAATATTAAATCAAGAAAAAAGTTATTTTTTGATAAATGAGACAAAAAAAATAAATGATGTATATTACTTTATTGGTGATAGTGAAAATAACTATGTAAATTATAAAGGGTTAATATGGAGAATTATTAAAATAAATGAAGATAAATCATTAACATTAATATTAGATAGTTCAATAACTAATATGAAATATGATGACATAATAAAATGGCTAAACACTTCCTTTGAAGATAAATCTGGAATTTTATATAAAACTTTTTATAACAATGGTATAATCGATGATACAAAATATGTAATTAATTCAAATAATAATCTTTATTGTATGTATGATGATAATTTAATTACGTTATTATCATATAATGATTATTTTAATGTTGGTTCTGATGAAAGCTTTATTAACAATGGAACAGATTTTTGGATTATAAGTGAAGAATATAATAATAAATATATAAATGAAAATGGTAGTATAATAAATGATGAAGAAAATAAATCACATAATGTAAGACCTGTTATCACATTACCTAGTGATTCTATAATTTCATCAGGATATGGTACAATTGATAAACCATACTATATAAAAAGAGATAAAGCAACTGGACTAGTAAATGAAATCGAAGTAGGATCATATATAAGATACAATTATTCTATTTGGAAAGTAATGGAAAATAATGATAACAAACTTAAATTAGTTAATGAAGATTGCATTAGAGATGAAAATAATGAATGTATTAGTAAAAATTTTTCTAATTCTACTAACGAAATTGATTTAAATGATACTGAAAGTTTAATGTATTATTTAAATCATGATTACTATCTAAATTTTAAACATACAGAATATTTAACTGAAGGTAAATTTTATACTGGTACGTATATAAATGATGATTATACTAGTGTATATGATGATTATATTGAAGCAAAAATTGGACTTCCAACTATTGCTGATCCTTTAGCATACATAGTAGACAATACATTTTTAATGACTAGAAATGATACAAATAATTTAAATATATTTATTACACATAATAATAAACCATTTGAAACATTAGTAACTGAAGAAGCATATATTAGACCTGTTATATATATTAAAGGAAATATAAAGATTAAAGGTGGTAAAGGTTCTTATGTTTCACCATATACTTTAGGAGGTTTAGAGTCAGATGAAATCTAAATTATTAACTATATTTTGTATTATATCTAATATATGTATTTTTACATTCTTATTTGTTGTATATGGACCTATTCCTGAATTTAAGAATTGGTGGATTACTACTGCTATTGGAAGTGGTAATCATAAATATTTTGCTAATACACTTTATTCAGATGATACAATAAGAAAAACATTAATGGAAAATACTGTCATAGAAAATGACCAAAATACTGATACTGATTCTATAACATTTGAAATAAAAACTGATGATTATGAGTCAATATATGAAAAACAAGTATTAGAACATAATGATGATGAAATATATAAGCTAATAAGAATTAAAGAAAATGATTATAGTGGGTACCTTGTTGTTGTATATGATGCATCTAAAATTGAATTAGTTACATCAAGTAATATTGATAATGGTGGACAAACTATGATTGAAATTAGTAAAGAAAATAATGCATTGGTTGCCATAAATGCTAGTGGTTTTTCAATTAATAAAAGAAAATTAGTACCTACTGCTACTGTAATAGAAGATGGTAAAGTTAAATCAGTAGGTAAAAAAAATACACATGGTGGTGGTTTAATAGGATTTACTAAAAATCACGTATTAATGCTAACTACTGATAGTGCACAAAAAGCTATTATGAATGGAATGTGGGATGGAGTTACCTTTGGTCCTTTCCTAATTGTTAATGGAGTAAAATCACAAATAAAAGGTAATGGTGGTATGGGAGTTGCTAATAGAACTGCAATAGCACAAAGAAAAGATGGTATAGTTTTATTTTTAGTAATAGATGGTAGAGGTGCTGATGGAAGTAACGGTATAACTATAAATGATATGGTTCCATTACTTGAAAGATATGGAGCATATAATGCTGCTAATTTAGATGGTGGAGGTTCCTCTACACTAGTAATAAATAATGAATTAATAAATAATCCTAGAGGTTACTCATATACTGGAGAAAGATACTTACCTAATGCTTGGATAGTAAAATAAAAATAAACTTAGAAATTAAGTTTATTTCAGACTGTTGACAAATAAAAATTTGAAAACAGTCTTTTATTATTCATAAAAATTTTGTATAATATATTTGTAAGGTTGCTTATTGTACCTAATTTAAGCTTACAAACCTTACTTTTTTATTGAAAAAATGGTATAATTATTACAGGTGCAATAAGAAAGTAAGTGATAAATATGTCAATGACTAAAAGACCAAAAATAAGTTATTCAAGTGAGATAGTAAATTTAGAAAGCATGATTCCAAAGGATCATTTTTTAAGAGTAATTGAAAAACATTTCGATTGGAACTTTGTATATGATGAAGTAGAAAAACTATATTCTAAAATAGGAAGAAAAAGCATAGACCCTGTAGTTTTGATAAAAATTCATATACTAAAGTTCCTTTTTCATGAAGACAGTTTAAGAAGAACCTATGAAAATTTAAAGTATAATAATTTATATAGATGGTTTATTGGATATAATTTAAATGAAGATGTCCCAGACCATTCAACATATTCTAAAAACTATAAAAGAAAGTTTTGTAAATTAGAAAAAGATTTATTACAAACAGTATTTGATAAAGTTATAGAATTACTAGTTGATTGGAACTGTTTAGATATGACAGCTGTATATATAGATTCAACACATACAAAGTTAATTACAAAAAAACTACATTTTTATTTTCAACTTTTCCCGCAAATTTTTAGACTAAATTCAGTTTTATAAAAATTTGTTTAATTTACCAGACTTATTTCCTGTTTAAACCAAAGAAACGGAAATAAGTCTTTTAATTTTGACTAATAAATGGGAAATTTTTGCATGCTAAAACAACAGAGTTATCTCCGTTTTTCAAACTTATTTACGTTTTTATTTCAATAGGATGCATTTAATTGTTTAGTAACAAATAAAGAAGAACTTTATTTGTATTACTTATTATAATCAATGAAATTTAAAAATCAAGGGTATATAAACTCATTTCACTCGCCCTTGATTTTACATTTCATTATACTATAATCAAACTTATTTCAGCTTTTTTATTAAAAGCGGAATTCCAAATGAAAATTAACGATTTTCAACTTTTCCTACATTTTTATATTGACTTTTACAAAGAAAGTACGATATGATTTTATAGTGAGTTATTGCTATGTATTTAAGTAGCATAAACAAGTTAAATATAAAAAAAGGTGATTTTAAGAATGAAAAGAACAACTAGAAATATATTGCTTTTTGTATTATTTATTATATTTTTTGTTATAGGGTGTATATGTTTTTATAATCAAAGTACATATAGAACTAGGTTTGCACAAAATTGGGATAATATAAAAGGTGATTTTGAAATAATTAATGATTTAGCAATAGACTTTTTTGAAAAAAATAATGTTAATACAATAAATGTATATGAATTTAAGAAATCATTGAATAATGAACAAATAGAAGTCTTTGAAAGAGCAAGTAATAATTATTCAAAATATAATGATTATAATAATGGAATTACTAAAATTGAAAATAGAGATGGAATTATTTCATATTATGATTGGGAAGGCAACGGGTATTTAGAAAGAATAGTATATTCAAAATTATCTAAAAGTGAAATAAAAAAAGTCTTAAATAAAGGTGAAAGAAATTATATTATTGAAGATTTAGGAGATAATTGGTATTATCTTGATGAGCATCATCTATAAAAACAAGAAATAATTTCAAAATTGTTTCAAAAATCATTCATTGACTATCTAATTTAAAGGTAGTATTATCTAAATATGAAAATATATATCCAACGAGAGAGCTAAATGTGGCTCTCTTTTTTTGGTGCTTGAAAGGATAAAAATATGAAAGGAAGGAAACTAAAGACAAAAATTCTAGGTATAATACTAGCTTTTTTTATTGCAGTTGTACTGTCTGCAATAATTTCAACAATATTACATTTGATATTTACTAGAGTTCCAGAGGAAATAATAAACATCAGACCAAATACAATAATTCAAAGTTTATCAAGCAGTAAAGAGCATTTTGATATGTTTGTTTTAACAATAATAGCTTTTATGTTATTAGCTTTTCTTACAGTATTTAAAGTATTTGATTTAAAAGATTATAAATCTAAAACATACAAAGTAACGAATAATATTGAAATTCCAATACTGATAGGAGAAAAGCAAACACACATTTTTATATTGACTTTTACAAAAAAAGACAAATAAGTAAAAATATTTACCTATTTGTCAACAGTCTGAAATAAACTTAGAAATTAAGTTTATTTTTCAATTAAATTATTATATTCAGCACATACTGAATCTAATTTTTCTATTATCTCATCTACTACAGCAAAAGACTCTGCTCTAACACCTGCTGCAAGAGGATGACCTCCTCCATTAAAAGGTGCTAATACTTCATTTATTATTGGTCCACGTGATCTAATAGAACCTCTTATTACATTATTTGTTGAATCGTATGAGAAAAATCCCCATGCGATTATTTCTTCTATAAAGCTAAAATTATTAATTAAATTACCAGCAGTTGCTGAGTCTACACCAAACTTATCAAATATATCACTAGTAAGTTTTATATATGCAAATCCATTTTCAGTAATTGTTAAATTATTCATTATATATCCTTGAAATTGTAAATCTTTTATAGGTCTTAAATATAATGATGGATAAAGTTTAGTAAAATCTAGTTTTGTATCTTTAATTAATTTTGATACTAATTCAAATGTTTTTGATGTAGTATAGCTATGTAAAAATCTTTCGGTATCAGAAACTACACCTATGTATAACTTACTTGCAGCATCTATTGTCATTTTTAACTTAGTTTTATATGTTAATTCAATTATCATTTGTGAAACACTAGACGCTGTTTTATCTATCCACTCTATATTACAATATTTATCAATAAATGGGTGGTGATCTATTTTAATACTATCCTTAAATTTAAATGGGTCTACTCCATCAATTCTTTTTATATCTGGAGTATCACATACTATAAGTAATGAATCATTATATAAGCTATCTTCGAATTTATCACCAATACCAATATATTTAAACTTAGTTGGACTTGCTCCTACAACATATACAACTTTTCTTGGAAATGTTTTTTGTATTATATCTTTTAGTGCTAATGTACTACCTAATGCATCAGGATCAGGTCCTATGTGATGTGCTATTACTATCCTATTATATTTTCTTATTTTTTTGTATATTTGGCGATATATGCTCATTATATCACCCTTCTTTCTACATCCTTATTTAATTTTATCACATTAATAAACAATATTCTAGTATTATATTTCTATATCAGCAAAAACAGCCTTATGATCAGTAATATTATTTTCTATATCAAATGTACCTGAATTAATTATTTTAAACTTTCTAGATACAAATATATGATCAATAGCGCTCTTTGCTCTATATTTAGATGCATTTGTCTTATCATTAACCCCTACTCTTATTATGTTCATTTCATCTAACTTAGTTATAAACGATTTAAATATTTCATCATCTGTAGTTAAGTTAAAATCACCAAGTAAAATTATATAACCAAGTTCTTTATATTTATCAATTCTCCTAATTAGGTAATCTAATTGTTTTTCTTGTACATTTTGTATATAGTAATCTAAGTGTACATTTAATACATATATATTATTATTTTCAATATTAATATTAACTACAGTTACAATTCTTTTAGTAATAGATTTTTTCTTTAATCCCCTTTTAACATCATTATATTTTAATGGTACCCAAGGTAATGAAAAAGTACTACACCTATTTACTTTATATCTAATAAATATTTTATTAGATTGATTATAATCTTTTAATAAAGGAATATTTTTACTAAGTAATTCATTATATTGATAATTACCATATGAATTATATCCAATTAAATATTTCATTATATTTTTATGAAAATTAATAGTTATTTCTTGAGTACCTAATATATCATAATTTTGATTTATTATTTCACTTGCTAATTTACTAGCACAATTATTTTTATTTAATCTGTTTTCTTCATTATTTTGACAGTTTAATGTCCCAATCCTTAATATCATATTATAACCTCTAAAAAAAGAGCATAGCTCTTTTTATTTTACTAAATTATAAGTATCTAGAGCAATCATTAACTCTTCATCAGTAGGAATTACATAACATGGAATTTTAGAGTCTGGTGTTGATATTACACCTTCTATTCCAAATGTTTTTTCATTTGCTTCTTCATCAAAGTAAATTCCAATTACATCTAATCTTTTCATAATTTCTTTTCTAAATGCTCTTGATTTCTCACCCAAACCAGCAGTAAATATAATAGCATCTGCTCCTTTTAACTCAAAATAATATTTTGCTATATAATCTACTACTCTATCTACAAACATATCACGAGCTAATATAGCACGTTTATCATTATTATCGCATGCATCACATATATCTCTAGCATCACTATATTTTCCACTAATTCCAAGTAGTCCACTTTCTTTATTCATTACTCTATCTAATTCATCTACACTCATACCTTTTCTAATCATATAAGGTAGTATAGTAGCATCTATATCACCACAACGTGTACCCATTATAAGTCCAGCATTAGGTGTAAGTCCCATAGATGTATTTACACATTTACCATCCTTTACAGCTGATATACTAGCACCACTACCTAAATGACAAGTTATTAACTTAGTATCTGTTCTTCCTAATATTTCATTAGCTCTCATAGATACATATTTATGACTAGTACCATGTGCTCCAAATCTTCTTACATTATATTTTTCATTCCAATCATATGGAAGTGCATATAAATATTTACTTTCATCCATAGTTTGATGGAATGCTGTATCAAATACAACTACTTGCTTAGCTTGTGGGAATACTTCTATAGCAGCTTTAATTCCTACAAGTGCTGCTGGATTATGAAGTGGTGCTAAAGGAGATAACTCATCTATTTTAGCTAATACTGAATCATCTACTTCAACAGATTTATCAAAGTATGCACCACCTTGTACTACACGGTGCCCTAGTGCTACTATTTCCTCTAAGTTTGAAACTACACCATATGCAATTAATTCATCAACAACAATTTGAAAAGCTTGTTTATGATCTACTACTTCTACTTTTTTTTCTATTTTTTCTCCATTAAACTTTAATGTATAAAAGCTTCCTCCTATACCAATTCTTTCTATATATCCAGATATTAAAGCTTTTTCCTCTGGCATTTCATAAGCAGTAAATTTCATTGATGAACTTCCTGCATTAATTGATAATATTTTCATAATTTTCCTCTTTCTATTTTGTTAAATTATCTAAATTACTTGTTAATTTATTATATAACTTATTATTTGGATTTAATCCTCCAGTTTTAAATGATGTACCATCTTTATAGTATAAAGTTATATACCTATATGAACCATCCATAGATTCCTTATCACTTATATCTTTTTCTAATGATTTAAATTCTTTAGTAAATGCTATAGAAATAATATTATTAAATTCTTCATCAGATAAAGTCTTATTACCAAGTTCTCCAGATATCTTTTTACCCCATACTAATTTTTTATCAGAACTTAAAGTTACATAGTAATAATTTTCAGCTTCTTCTATAGAACCAAAACTATTTTGTACTGAATATTCAAGTATAATACCATCTTCTTTATATCCAATTTTATCATCTACTTTATTAATTTTATCAACATTCTTATATATTTTTAAACCTATTAGAACTGTCATTAATACAATCATTATTATTACTATTGTTTTTTTCATTTAAACCTCATATTCTATTACTCTTAAATTAGGTATATTTATACGAGTTAAATCTCCATCTTCTGGAATTGTACCTAATAAATAATGTATAACTCTAAGTACAGCACTATGTGCTACTACTAATACTTTTGAATTAGGATATTTACTTTTTATGTCTTCTATAAATTCAGAAATTCTTTTCATAAAGTCTTGTACTCTTTCAATATTTTGAACATTGGTATTTAATATTACATCCCAACAATCATATTGGTCAACTTCATCTATTTTCATTCCTTCATTCATACCCCAATCACGTTCTGTTAATCTATCATCTATATTTATTGGAATTTCATTATTAACTATTAACTTGGCTGTTTCATATGCTCTTGATAATGGTGATGAAAATACTACATCAACATTTAATTGTTTAACAAGAGGATAAAGCTTACTTGCTTCTTGTCTTCCTTCATCAGTTAAAGGTATATCACTAACACCTTGACAACGATGTTCTAAATTCCACTGTGTCTTTCCATGTCTAACTACATATAAAATCATATCTATTACCTTTCAATTATTATAACCATATCCCCACTTTAATTATATTATAAAATTACTGATTATTATCTTCTGGTTTCATAGTTGGAAATAATACAACATCTCTTAATGATGGTGCATCATATGCAAGCATAATAAGTCTATCTATTCCAACACCAAGACCTGATATTGGTGGCATACCTTGTTCCATTGCTTCTAGATAACTTTCATCTAAATCCATAGTTTCATCATCACCTAAAGCTTTAGCTTTTAGTTGGTCTTCAAATGATTTTCTTTGTTCAATTGGATTAACAAGTTCTGAATATGCATTACATATTTCACTACCACATACTACAACTTGGAAACAGTCTACTATATTTGAATCATTATCATTACGTCTAGCTAATGGTTTTAACAGTGCAGGATAATTATACATTACTACTGGACCTACTATATTAGCTCTAAGTAATTTTTTATATAAGAAGTCTGTTAGTTGTGCTACAGATTTATACTCTTCCATATCAACTAATTTAAATAATCCCTTTTCTACTACCTTATTTTTATATTCATTTACATCTTTTTCATTTAAGAAATCAAACCCAAGTATTTCTGTTAATCTTTCTATATAATTTACTCTTTCAAATGGGCCACTAAAATCTAATTCTTGACCTTGTACAGTTATTTTAGTAGTACCTGTTAAAAACTTGATTGAATCTCTTAAGAAACTTTCAAAGAATGTAATATTATCTTCGAAATTCCAATATGCACAATACCATTCAATTTGTGTAAATTCAGGATTATGTTGTGGATCCATTCCTTCATTTCTAAAGCATTTTGCTACTTCATATACTCTGTTATATCCTGCAGCAATACATTCCTTTAAATAACATTCTGGTGCTATTCTTAAATTACAATCTAAATTTAATGCATTGTAATGTGTAAAAAACGGTTTAGCACTTGCTCCTGATACACTTGTTTGAATAATTGGTGTTTCAACTTCTAAAAATCCATTATCGTTTAAATAATTTCTTAAAAATAAATAATATTTACTTCTTCCTAAAAAGATTTTTCTAGATTCTTCATTAGAAATTAAATCAATATATCTTTGACGATATTTTAATTCTGTGTCAGTTAATCCATGATATTTTTCTGGTAACGGTCTTAAAGCTTTACCTAAAAATGTAAGATTACTAGCTAATAATGTTTTTTCACCTGTTTGTGTTGTAATAATTTCTCCTTTAGCACCTACAAAGTCTCCAACATCTATTAATTTTTTAAAGAAATCATAATCATCTAAATTAGTTACATCTGATTTTAATTGTACTTGAATATCAGATTCTATATCCCTTATTCTAATAAAGCTTAATTTTCCCATTTTTCTCATAAATACAATTCTACCAGCTATACTGATATCTTTTGTACCATCTTCCATATTACGAGCTTCAAGTAATGTTGCATTAACATCATATTTTTCTGGATATGGATTTGTTATTTTTTCTATTTCTTCAATTTTGTTTCTTCTTACTACTTCTTGATCAGTAAGTTCACGCATATTATCACGTCCTTTTTCACTATTATATAATACCAAAAAAACACTAATAATACTAGTGCTTTATTTCATAATTTTAGTTATTTCTGTATTACTTATTATATCCTGTATACCTCTTTTTTCTTTTGAAAATAAAATCATATTTGCTGAGAATAAAGCAATTGATATTTGAATCATACCTATTGAAGATACACAAATAAAATAAAATTTACTTGGTATAATAAATAATAATATATTACTTAAAATTATATAACCTAATCCTATAACGATTAAACTTCTAATAAATAGTTGATATAAATGTAATTTTCCTTTATCAAATCTTTCAATTTGTATTCCATTAATAAAACATCCTATTGTTCTACCTTTCCATATAAAAGGAATAAGTATAAAATAGATAATTACAAATACTAAATATATTAAACTACTTACTAACTTTTCTTTACATAAATCATAGTACACTATACTATAATCTTTCATATATTTAGCAAAACTAATATTCTTAGTAGTAAAATTTTCTATTATAATATTTTGCTTTATATCTAAATCTTTTAACTTATCACTTTTAGGTACAACAAAATTAATTATATTAAATACAATTAATAATATTAAAAAATCTATAAAAAATGCTCTACATCTTTTAATTCTCATAAATTTCTCCTAAATATTTATCCAAAATTTCTAATAATTCTTCTTTAGTAGATGTTTTAAATATTTTAACCTTTAATTCTTTTCCATTTGGTAATCCCTTTAAATAATATGCAGCGTGTGTTCTTATTTCTAACATTGCAACCTTATATGGTTTTGTTAAAAGTAAATTATCTAGATGCTTTTTTATCATATCTATCTTCTCTTTTATACTTACTTTAACAGGTTCTTTGCCATTTTCAAGATATTCTACACATTCCTTAATAAGCCATGGATTTCCTAATGCTGCTCTTCCTATCATAATAGCATCACAACCTGTTTGATCTAACATTCTTTTAGCATCATAACAACTACAAATATCTCCATTTCCTATAACTGGTATTGATACAGTCTCTTTTACTTGCCTAATTATATCCCAATTAGCTTTACCACTATATCCTTGAGCCCTTGTTCTTGGATGTACTGCTATTGCGCTTGCACCTGCCTGTTCTATTCTTTTAGCAATTAAAGTAGCATTTATATTTTTATCATCCCATCCACTTCTTATTTTAACTGTAACTGGTATTGATACACTATCTACTACAGCTTTTACTATATCATAAACTTTATCTGGATCTTTTAAAAGTGCACTGCCCGCTTGTGCTCTTAAAGCAACTTTTGGTACTGGACATCCCATATTAATATCGATAATATCTGGATGCATATGTTCCTCTATATACTTTGCGGCTATGACAAATGATTTTACATCACTACCAAAAATTTGTTGTGATATTGGTCTTTCATCTTCAGTCATAAATAACATATCTTTAGTTTTACTACTATCATACATAATAGCTTTATCACTTACCATCTCTGCTACAATAAGTCCACATCCCATTTGTTTTACTATTGTCCTATATGCACTATTACATATTCCAGCCATTGGTGCTAAAACAACCTGATTTTTTATTTCTACATTTCCAATATACCACTTCATAAATTTCACTTCTTCTATAAAATTATACTATTTAAATAAGTTATAAACAAGTTATAATTTTACAAAAAAGATTTAAAAATCTTTCTTGATTAGGTTCTATATTAAATAGTGTTGGTAAATAAATTACTAACTTTATTAATACACAAAAAAAGAACTAAATTAGTCCTCTAATTAGTTTATTTATCACTAGTTTTTTGGTCTTGATAACACTATTTGAGATTGAGCCTTTGGCTCATCATCTATTGAAACTTCAAAATTTGGAAAACTATCTTTAAGTGCTGATTTTAAAATATCAGTTGATAATTCATCTATACTAGAATATGGTAAATAAAATCCTAAACTAGTCATAATATTATAAAAGTTATTATAATCTACTATACCATCTAAATAAATATCTGGAACCTCACAAATTTTACCATCTACTATAGCTAGAAAAACTACACTAATTGCTACATGTTTATTTTCATATTCAACATTCTCATTATCTACAATAGCAGCTTCTTTTAAGGTAACAGTATCTATATCATAAAATAATTTAGGAATAATTAAAAATTTTACTGTTTCAAAATTTTTAGAATTAATGCTCTGTGCTTCAATAATTTCTTCTAAACTTTTTGTTATATTAAAAGCTAATTGTTTACTTTGATCTGTTCTTTGTAAAACATAATCATATATATAATTATTTTGCTCAACTATTTTATCATTAATACAATCAAATGCAGCTATAAAACAATATTTTTTATTATTACAATTTTTTAATTCATTTCTTAAATTAACTAAATATTCTCTTCTTAAACATAAATCTTCTTTTTTCAAAAAAATCACCAAGCTATATTAAAGCACATAAATTAATTATTGTCAAAACATCTTATCCACATCTTTTGGTACTTTATCGTTTATTACAGCATTTATTATTTTATTTTCTTGTTCTGGGCTTACTTCTTTTCCTGTCATCTTACTTAATTTTTGTATTACATTTCTAAGAGTACTTTCATTTTTTAAATCATTTTCTTGTAGTTCTCTAGCAAGTTCTAATATAGTATTTTTATCTACACTTGTTTTCCTTTCTATACGATTAAAAAAGTTATCAGAAAAAGCCATATATACCTCCTATATTATTATATGGTTACTTATACTATTAGTTACAAAAAAGGACAAATGTCCAAATTTCTTTTACTAAAATATATACTTTTTTAATTTTATCTATTAAATGAATCAACTAAAATTAATAAAAAAAGGTCATTTAGACCTTAAATTAATTAATATTTTACTGTTCTCCTTTATTCTTAAACTGTAATACTATAGGAGTACCTGTAAAATCAAATGATTCTCTTATCTTATTTTCTAAATAACGCTCATATGAAAAATGTATTAGTGACTTACTATTTACTTGTATATTAAATGTAGGTGGATTTGTACTTACTTGGGATGCAAAATATATTTTCAATCTTTTTCCTTTATAACTTGGTGGTATATTAAGTGAATATGCATCCATAATTACATTATTTAATAAACTAGTTTTAATTTCTTTTTTACTATTTTCATATGCATTAAGTATTTCTGGCATTAAAGTATGTATACGTTTTTTTGTTTTTGCAGATAAAAATACTACTTTAGCATAATTCATAAACTGAAAATTTGCTTCTATATCATTCTTCCACTTTCTCATAGCGCTATCTTTATCATCTACTGTATCCCATTTATTAACAACAATTACTACAGCTTTACCAGCATCTAGAGCATATCCTGCAATATGTTTATCATGTTCAATTATTCCTTCTTCTGCATTAATTACTATACAACATACATCACTTCTGTCTATTGCTTTCATACTACGTAGTAAACTATATCTTTCTACAGTTTCATATACTTTACCTTTTTTTCTCATTCCTGCAGTATCAATTACTACATATTCTTTACCATGATAAGTAAAAGGTGTATCAATAGCATCTCTAGTAGTTCCAGCTATATTACTTACTATTACTCTATCTTCATTTAATAATGCATTTACTAAACTACTTTTTCCTACATTTGGTCTTCCAATAATAGAAAATTTTATAGTATCTACATATTCTTCTTCAATAGGGTCAAACTCACTAATTATTTCTTCTAATAATTCATATATACCAATATTGTGTTCTCCACTAATTTTAAATATTTTATCAAAGCCTAATTCGTAAAATTCATATTCTGTTTCATTAATTTTATTACTATCACATTTATTGATTGCTACTATAACTTTTTTATTTGCTTTTATCAACATATCACGAACAATAAAGTCATTAGATGTTAAACCTTCTTTAGCATCTACAACAAATACTATTATATCAGCTTCATCAATAGCAAGTTCTGCCTGAACTTTTATTACATCATTAAACTCTTTATTTTCTATATCAATTCCACCTGTATCAACTAAGTGAAATTTATAACCTTTATAATCTACTAAACTATATATTCTATCTCTAGTAATACCTGGTGTATCTTCTATAATAGATATTTTTTTTCCAACGATTCTATTAAATATAGTACTTTTACCTACATTTGGTCTTCCTAAAAGTGCTACTACTGGCTTTTTCATAATATCAGCCCTTTCCTCAGGTTATATTATATCATGCTTTATTTATTTTGACTAATTATTATTTTTCTTCATAATATCATACAAATATTTGTACACCAATAATAAGTTATTTTTTATTTCAAAATTAAAAAAAAGAATGAAATAAATTTCAAACTTTTTTAAATTCTATATTTTATTTGCAATTAATATATATTTCTAGTTATTTATCTTTTTTAAAATTTTTGATGTAGAAGAAAATACAGTTAAAGCTTCTCTTTCAAGAGACTTAAAATCAAGTTTTTGATTAGGAGTTAATGGCATATAATCTTTTTCAATATATTCGCAAGGTATTTTATAATCTTTTAATGTATTACACAAAGTTATAATTTGTTGTCTAATAACGGAAGAAGAACTTTTTTGATTATTTTTTAATGAATAATATAATACGGTTTTCATTTCTTCTTCCTCATCATATGTTCCAATTAATGCACATGTTTCTACAGCACTAATATGAGAAATAACAAACTCTTCAATTTCTGTTGGAGAAAACTTAAAACCATTTCTATGTAATTGTCTTGCAATTCTTCCTGTTATATATATACCACCATCTGAATCAATTTTACCTAAGTCACCTGAACAACTCCATACTTCACCATCTTTACACACTTTAAAATACTTTTTTGTTTCTTCTTGTCTATTAAATGCATATCCTTTCATTGAACAAGGAGTTTTGTATCTAATTTCTCCTTCTAATCCCTTTCCATAAGGTAATTCTTCATCAGTATCAGGATTAAATATAGATATAGTTGTTCCAATTAATGGATAACCAGAACATCCTGGTTTTTGCATTTCTAAAAATGTATCTGGTGAAAAACTTAATGTTGGACCACCTTCATTTTGACCGTATCCAGGTCCTACTTTAATTTTACAACCTCTTTTAGCTAATTCTTCATCTAATGCATATTGCTTTGTACTTTCTAAATAAGCACTACCAGATACTATTGATTTAATAAATGATAAATTTTTCATTTTCTTAGGATTATTTCTTAAATAATTTAATAATACATTCATATGAATAGGTGCTCCTAATAAATGATTAGGTTTATATTTATTAATTAATTGAGGTAAATTATCAATTACTGGAACAGGAATTAAAATATCTTCCATACCAAAACACAAAATTGTATATAATCCATTGTTTGAACCAAATCCTAAATATAGTGGAATTATATCAAGATTTTTATCTCCTGCTTGATAATCATTTTCACCTAATTCTAATTGTCGTACCATTGATGTAAATGTTTCATTAGTATATGCTATTGGTTTAGGAGAACTAGTTGTTCCACTTGAAAATATAACTTCAGTTACGTTATTTGGTTGGTAATCTGAATCAATTTTACCATTATAATTTCTTCCATCAACAATAAAATCATGCCAAGTTAAATATTTTTCACATTTTCTAACTTTAGGCTTTGTACCTTTAAATCTTTCAATAAAATCTTTTAAATCTGATAAATAATTCATTCCAAATGGCAAAGATTCTGTTGGAGAAATAAACATAACTTTTTCTAGTTGATTATTTATAGTTTCATTTTTACTTAAAATATTATCAATTATTACAGAACAATCCTCCATTGTTACATAAAATTTAGTATTTGATTCTTTTATAATGTTTATAATATCTTCTTCATTAGTTCTTGGGTCTAATTCAACTGCTATGGCACCAATTCTATTAAGTGCAAATAACATATAAACTGCTTCTGGAGTAGTTGGCATTGCAATAACAACATTGTCACCTTCCTTAATTCCTCTTTTTAAAAATGACTTTGCTGTTTCCTCTATTTTATAAAACATTTCTTCATAAGTTATTTTTCTTCCGTAAAAATTTAAAGCTGTAAAACTATGATATTTCCTTGTTTTTAAATATAAATAATCATACATTTTCATATTAGGATATTCTGCCTCTAAAGTTCCTTTTTTAAAATATTTAATATGTGGTTTATCAATACTTGCTAATCCTGTATAATTCTCTTGCTCATAATATGAATCAGAAGTATATTTTGGATTTTCTAAAAAAGAAGCAATACGTTCTATTTCTTCAAAATTTCTTTCTTGAATAGCTTTTTGTAAAGTTTCTTTCATTTTTAACAACTCAACTTTATTCATAATAAGTAATCTCCTTAATCTCAATTTTTCTTGCTATTCTAACATATAATTTTTTTACAGTCAATTTTATTCTCATAAATTAATTTCATAATAAAAACCTCATTAGTAATGGGGTTTTTATTAATATCTATACTTATTTTAATTATTACATACTAATACTAATTTTTTTTAGTAATAAAGTATGTCATATCTTTTCTATATTTAGTATATCTAACTCTTTCATTCATTTCATTTTTTAGTGCTTTTAATCCTCTTTTATGACCTTCTAATAATTCTTTTTCATAGAATTTTTCTACTTTATTTTTTAATTTTCTAACTTGTTTTTTATGATATTTTACTCCCCGTTTAGTTACATCTATATTATGATATTCTGGATCAACAATTAAATCTTGTTCTAATTTTAGGTTAGTTGAAGGACTAGCATTTAATGTATTTTTTACGTGTTCATAACTATATCTATGAATTTGTGGATCATGATGTACAATAGCTTTAGGCGCTGCATATATATCTTTACCTAAACGCCTTATAAGTGCAGTTGAAGAAGTTTCCTCTCCACCAACCCAGTTATGTCCTACACGACCATAACACATTCTAAATCCACCTACTCTAAGTAAATCTTTTTTTATTGTAGCATAATTAGCACCATAAGGAAATTTAAACCATTTTGTAAGTTTTACCATTTTATCCCCTTCATAGTACCATTCACTCCAAAGCTTTTCTTTACCTGGTAACACTATTTCTGGTCTTGGTTCTGGTAATTTTAAAATAATATTTCCACCTATAACACTTGCATTTGGTTCTTGTTTAAATGCTTCTTTCATTTCATGAACATTATTATAATCTGATATTGAATCATCATCCAACCAGTGAATTATATCACCATGTGCTTCAAATGTTCCAACATTTCTTGCATAAGAAACACCCTTTATTGGAGCTTCTACATATCTTAAAAATTTATCAGATAACTTATATTTTTTTCTAAATTCATTTACCAAGTCTAAAATATCATTAGTATATATATCATTATTAACAATTAATATTTCAAAATTTTCCCGTGGCTCGCTTTGATTTAATAATGATTCAATTACAATTGGTACTTTTTCAGTTCTTTTATAAGTAACAACACAAACAGATATTGGATGTTCTTCTTTTCTATCTCTATCTTCTACATAATCTTCAATTCTTTTCATGAAGTATTCTCTAGCTTTAGCATCTATAAACTTAAATATAGTATCATAATCATCTATTTGATAAAAACCTCTGTCATTATCTATATTTATTACATTTTCATCTTTATTAACACATATGTATAAGTTTGCATTATTACACTCTTTAAATTGTTTTTTACTTATACAAACTTTATATGCACTATCAGGTATTTTTCCTATATTATCATCATCATTAAAACATACATATATCATATTATTATATACGTCATTTAAATATAAAGTGTTAGCCTTTTTACTATCTATTAACATATGTTCTCTTTTATTTATTTCATCAACTAATTTTTGATGTTTATCTTGATTATCTACTACCCAAAGTAATGGCATAGAATAAAAATCTTGTCTATATGCTTCAAATAACATTAAAATAGACATTTTTTTGTTGTCATACTTTTTAGGAGATGGTTGTAAATTTTGCATTCTAAAATATGCTAAAGGTTCATCAGTATCTATATGGTTTATAATAAATAAATCATTTGCTCTCATCCAAAAATCTCTATTTTCAAGTGATTGTCTATTTTTTGAATAACTAACTAAAGTATGAGATACAATAGCTTTAAACATACATATTGGTGATACATAATTTTTTTTCTCTATACAAAGATTTAACATATTATGTGGTAATATAGCATTCTCTAAATTTTGTCCATCTTTATTATACCAATCATTTTGTCTATATAATCCGTTATCCTCAGTTATTAATTTTACATTTACAAAAGTAAAATCAACCTTAGGATTTTTCTTTAAGTAATTAACCATTTTTTCTACACAATCTTCATACAATTTATTTACACATTCAAACCACAAAATATATTCTCCAGAAGTATTTTTTAATCCCTCATTTAACAATTCATGTAATTCATTTTTATTTATTTCAATTACCTTTAATCTATCATCATTAAATTCTGATAAAATATCAGATATACTTTTCTTATTACTTGTTATAACTAATAATTCTATATTTTTATATGTTTGATCTAAAGCACTTTTTATTGCAGATTTTAGATAGTAAACTTCTCTGTCTACAGGAATAATAATACTTACCTTATCTTTTTCATAATAAAAATTTATTTTAGAACTATCTATATAAAAATTATTAGTTCTAGTTCTTTTATACCTAAAAAATTTATATTCTGCCAAAGTCAATTTATCTATTTTTGACAAAGTGAAATTATTAAATAATAATTTGTTTACTCCTACTGTTTTTATTATATTACTTGTTATTTTATTCAAATTTATTTTTTCTTTTAATACTTCTAATTTTCTAGCTAACTTATAAAATTTCCTACTTTTTAGATTGTATAGTTTCATATTTACTTGATTATATTTTCTAAGTAGTTCATCGTATTCTTCTTTTGGTACATATTCTTTTCCATCTTTGTTCACTATACTTCCTCCTAACTACTTAAATTATATCACCTTTTTTCTACTTTTAAACAGTTTTATTAAATAAATTATTTATACCTTCAGAAATAACTTTAGATAAAGACTCCATTATATAATCTATTTCAGTGGGTGTTACAACTAAGTCTAGTTCATTTTCCTTTAATATTTCATCAATAATTGTTTTTATTTCATCATATTTATTTAATATATTATCCTTATTTTCATTAAATATATGATTAATTGTATCGCTTATAATAGTAAGTGCCGATACAACAGTTGGAACTCCTATTGCATACACTGGAACTTTTAATGTTTCTTTACTTATTTCCTTTCTTTTATTACCTATTCCACTACCTGGATTAATACCTGTATCTGTTATTTGAATAGTTTTATTTAATCTATCAATAGAAGAACTTGCTAATGAGTCTATTACAATTACACATTTTGGCTTTATTTTTTTTACTACACTGCTTACTATAATACTTGTTTCTATACCGGTTCTACCTAAAACACTAGGTTTTATTGAACATACTCTTTGATAATCTTCATCTAATAAATCTAACTCATATATATGATTTGTAACTTCTATATTATCTACACACATTGGTCCTAATGAATCTGGTGTTGATAATTCATTACCAAGACCAACAATTAATACTAATTCATCTTTCTTTATATTAATAAATTTTGCTAATTCATCCATAAATACTTTTTTTACTTCATCTCTATTAAACGAATCAGTTATATCTTCAAATTCAATAGTTACATATCTACCTATTTTTTTTCCTATTATACTACTATGTTTCTCATCAATTTCTACTTCTGTTACCTTTATATCTCCAATTACATTTTCCTTTATTTCTATATCATTTACGTTTCTATTTTTTATAGATTCAACCGTTAAATCTGTATATAAATTATAAAAATCTAAATCCACTTCATGTTTCATAAAATCACCATTAATATTTTTTACAAAAACATGTATTTTATTTGCATTTTTAATATAATTTTGCTAAAATATGTATATATGTGACTTGGAGGTGAACATTATGCCAAATATGAAAAATGCTGAAAAAAGAGTTTTAGTTAATGCTAAAAAAGAAGAAAATAATAATAAATATGAAGCTAGTATGAAAAATTCAATTAAAAAAGTAGAAAAAGCTGTTGCAAGCAAAAATAAAGAAGAAGCTAAGGATGCTTTAAAATCTGCTATTAAAAATATTGATAAAGCTGTTAAAAATGGTGTTACAAGTAAAAATACATGTGCACGTAATAAATCACGTTTAACAAAAAAAGTAAATGAAATGGAGTAAAAGACTCCTTTTTTTTTATTAGATATGATACAATATTTTTGGTGATAATATGAAAAAGAGCAAAATTAGAATTATCTTCAACGTTCTCTTTTTTGTATTTATAATTATAGTCATTATTTACAATGAGCAAATAACAACATATATAATAAATAATTATATATATAATAAAAACGCAGTTATAGAAATAAAGAATAATGAATATTCTTTAAGAAAAAATTATGAAACAGTTCAAATTACAGATAATTTTATTGCTCATGACTATCAACACTTATTAAATATAATGTATACTATATTAGATAGTGGAAATGAAGAATTCTACTTCTATTGTAGTGATGAATATAAAGATTGCCTATCAGATATTGATAGAATAATACCATCTAACAATAATAGTGATAATAATTATGACATATTATCAGATATTAATAATCTAGTTCATCCATATAACACATATAAAAAGTTAACTGTTGTTATGAATAACTATGGTAAAGTAATTGTTAGAATTTCCAAACAATATAATGATAAGCAAATAGAATATATTAACAATGAAATAGAAAAATTTAAAAGTGAACAAATAAAAAATGAAATGTCAGATAAGGAAAAAATTAAATTATTTCATGATTATATTATAAATACTACACGCTATGATAAAGAGAGAGCTAACAATATGAATAGTAAGGAATATAAAAATAGTGAAAGTCATACTGCTATTGGTCTTTTAAGGGACCATGTTTCACTTTGCGGTGGTTATAGTGATGTAATGTCTATATATATATCTAGTTTAAATATTCCAAATATTAGAATATCAGCCGATAAACATGTATGGAATTTAGTTTTTATTAATAATAATTGGTATCACCTAGATGCTACATGGGATGATCCAGTAACTAATACTGGTTCACAAATATTAGTACATGATTATTTCTTAATAGATAGTGATACTTTATTTAAAAATGATAATATTGAACATAATTTTAATAAAGTTTTTTATAAAGAAGCTAATTATAGTTCAAATAACAATTAAAAGGAATAGTTTAAAAGCAACTATTCCTTTTTCTTTTATAATTTTAATAATGACCCTTTATATCAATTGGAATATAACAAGAATTTCCATTATTAAGTGTTAAATATGCATCCTTTGCAAGATAAAAACCGAATTTACGAAGTCTAACAACATCAGCTACTTTTGCTGAAGTATATGTTTCACTTGAATCCTTATATATCATTTTTATATTCTTATAATTAGTCGTGACTTTACCATTATAATATAAATTAGCTTCATCACAATGTGCAGAATATCCCGCTGCTCCTGCATTAGTTAATGTAAAATTAGCTTTAAATAAATAGTTTGAAGACACACGTAAGTTTTGTTTAGCTGTAACTCCACTTGCTGAAGTTGCTGTTATTATAGTAGTTCCCTCTTTTATTGCTTTAATTTTACCATTACTATCTATTGTTGCAACACTAGGATTACTACTTTTCCATGTTATTTTTTTATTATCGGCATTTGTTGGGCTAACAGTTGCAGTAGCATTTGTTGTTTCACATCCATTTATTGTTCCTTTAACATTAATTGATACTTTTGTTACTTTTATTTCTTCTTTTGATACATTTACTTTTGCAGTAGCTGTTTTATTTCCATCCACAGTTCTTACTGTAATATTTGTTGTTCCAACTGCTTTACCTGTTATTCTTCCGCTATTATCTACTGTAGCAATATTAGTATTACTACTTGACCATACTAAACTTTTATTAGTAGCATTAGTAGGATATACTGTAGCACTTAAATTATATGTTTTTCCTACATATACATTTATAGTACTATTATTTAGTTTTACACTTGATACATTTACTTTTGTAGAATTTGAACTTCCATTACTAACTTTATTACTAGTAGTATTGCTTATAATATTACTTATAACATTACTTAACGTATTACTTTCTTGAGGAGTATTACTTGTTTCGTTACTTATTGTATTACTTTCTTGAGGAGCATTGCTTGTTGCGTTACTTATTGTATTACTTTCTTCAAATGGATAATTTGGATCATATTCTGTATATTCATCATCTTTTTTATTACCATCTTTTTTAGCAAATTTTAATTCATATATTAAGAATGCTACTACACCTAACAAAAGAATTAGTATTAAAATGACCACTACTTTTTTACCAGAACTTTTTTTAGGTTCATTTGATAAATTATTATTTACAGTAAAATCATTATTCATATCATCACCTATTATACATTTTACCATATATAAATAATTAATAAAATATAAATAAAAAAAAATATGAAAAACTTTATTATTAACATAAAAGGTCAAAGATTTTTTCTTTGACCTTAAATTTTTTTATTCATCAATATTAACTGAGGAAGAGTTTTCCTTTTTTTCGTCTTTATAAATTTCTTTTATTTTATCTTCGATTCTTTTTCCATATTCAATTGATTCATCAAATATGAACTCTAATTTAGGTATATGTCTTACTTCTATTCTTTCAGATAATAGCTTTCTAATAAAACCACTGGCATTATTCAAAGCTTTCATTATTTCAGTTCTTCTATCATCATTTAATACTGTGACATATATCTTACAAAAGCTTAAATCTGATGTTGTTTTTACAGCAGTTACTGTTACGAATTTAATATCTTTGTCTTTTATTTCTGTTTCTAAAATCATACTTACTTCACGCATAATTGTATTATTTAATCTTTCAATTTTTAAATTCATAATATCACCTTCTGTTGTTATTATATCATAATTTCAGATTTCTACTATATTTTTTTATTTAAAGATATATATTTTATAATAAACAATGTATGACGTGCTAATTCATTATTATTTTTCTTCCATTCGCATGTATTACCATTTCTCGTTTATTTGTATTTGAATGTAACAAGAATTTCCATTATTAAGTGTTAGATATACACCGTTATCCTTGTAAGTATACAATACTATATAAGCTCCATTACCTTCTTGAACTTTTTTAAACTGAGATGGAGTATATGTATTAGTTCCTGCATTACTTTTTATTGTTACAGTTTTGTAAGTGGTAAACACTGAACTTTTATACATTATATTAGCATTACAATATGCAGAGAAACCTAAAGGACCTGTATTATTCATCCTACAATCTGCATAATATTTATAAACATCATCTACTTTTATGTCTACTGTTGACTTAACACCACTTGCAGCAGTTGCTGTTATTGTAGTAGTTCCCTTTTTTATTGCATTAATTTTACCATTACTATCTATTGTTGCAACACTAGGATTACTACTTGACCATTTTATTGTTTTATTATCAGCATTTGTTGGGCTAACAGTTGCAGTTGCATTTGTTGTTTCACATCCATTAATTGTTCCTTTAACATTAATTGATACTTTTGTTACTTTTATTTCTTCTTTTGATACATTTACTTTTGCAGTAGCTGTTTTATTTCCATCCACAGTTCTTACTGTAATATTTGTTGTTCCAACTGCTTTACCTGTTATTCTTCCATTATTATCTACTGTAGCAATATTAGTATTACTACTTGACCATACTAAACTTTTATTAGTAGCATTACTAGGATATACTGTAGCACTTAAATTATATGTTTTACCCACATATACATTTATAGCACTATTATTTAGTTTTACACTTGATACATTTACTTTTGTAGCATTTGAACTTCCATTACTAATTTTATTACTAGCAGTATTGCTTATAACATTACTTATAATATTACTTAACGTATTACTCTCTTGAGGGGTATTACTTGTTTCGTTACTTATTGTATTACTTTCTTGAGGAGTGTTGCTTGTTGCGTTACTTATTGTATTACTTTCCTCAAATGGATAATTTGGATCATATTCTGTATATTCATCATCTTTTTTATTACTATCTTTTTTAGCAAATTTTAATTCATATATTAAGAATGCTACTACACCTAACAAAAGAATTAGTATTAAAATAACTACTACTTTTTTACCAGAACTTTTTTAGGTTCATTTAATAAATTATTATTTACAGTAAAATCATTATTCATATCATCACCTATTATACATTTTACCATATAAATTTATTTTATTAAATAAAAAAAGCTAATCTCTAGCTTTTTCTACCATTTCGTAAACTTCAATAATATCTCCTTCTTTAATATCATTGAAATTATTAATTGTTATACCACACTCTAAACCTTTTTTTACCTCTTTAACTGATTCCTTTTCACGTTGGATTGAACCTATTTCTCCATCATATATGATAACACTATCTCGAATTAAACGTGCTTTAGCATTATTCTTTACAATACCTTCTGTTACATAGCATCCTGCTATTGTACCAACTTTAGAAAATTTAAATAATTTTCTTACTTCAGCATTTCCTAATATTTTTTCTTCATATTCTGGATCTAACATTCCCTTCATAGCTGCTTCCATTTCTTCTACAGCTTTATATATTATGTCATATAATCTTATTTCTACACCGTTTTCTTTTGCATAATCTTTAATTGAATTATTAGGTCTTATGTTAAATCCAATTAATATAGCATCACTTGCACTTGCAAGAACTATATCACTTTCTGTTATTGCTCCAACACTACTTCTAATTACTTTTACTTTAACACCATCAACTTCTATTTTTTCTAAAGAAGTTTTTACAGCTTCTGCACTACCATTAACATCAGCTTTAATGATTACATTTACTTCTTTTATTCCATCTTGAATTTTTGCAAATACATCTTCAAGTGTTAATGTAGTAGTTTTATTTTGATTTAATTTTTCTTCTTGTTCACGAGATAATCCTATATTTCTTGCTTGCTTTTCAGATTCAAATGCCATAAATTTATCTCCTGCACTTGGAGTTTTATTTAACCCTGTAATTTCAACTGGCTGAGAAGGATATGCACTTGTAATTTCTTCTCCTTTATCATTTTTTAGTGTACGTATTTTTCCAAACGAACTTCCAACTACTACAGGATCTCCTAATCTTAATGTACCATTTTGAATTAATAATGTTACAACAGGTCCAACTTGTTTATCTAACCTAGACTCAACAACACTACCAATAGCATATCTATTTGGATTAGCTTTATATCCTTCCATTTCAGATACTAATAAAATATTTTCAAGTAATTTATCTATTCCAATATTTTCTTTAGCAGATATTTCTGTAAATATTGTATCTCCACCCCATACATCTGGTGTAAGACCATACTCAGCTAATTCTGTCATTACTCTTTGTGGATTTGCACCTGGTTTATCTATTTTATTTATTGCTACTAATATAGGTACTTTTGCTGCTTTAGCATGATCGATTGCTTCTTTTGTTTGAGGCATAACTCCATCATCTGCTGCTACAATTATAATAACTATATCAGTTATACTAGCACCTCTTGCACGCATTTCAGTGAATGCTGCATGTCCTGGGGTATCAATAAATGTAATAAGTTCTCCATTACATTTTACTTGATAGGCACTAATTGCTTGTGTGATTCCACCTGCTTCTCCTAGTGCTACATTAGTTTTTCTTATCGTATCTAATAATGTTGTTTTACCATGATCTACATGTCCCATTATAGTTACAACAGGAGGTCTTTTTACTAAATCTTCCTCATTATCTATAATTTCGAATTCTTCAAATTTTGTTTCATCAGTCTTTTGTTCTCTTTTTAATTCTTTTCCATAATCCAATACTAATAAAGCTGCATTATCAAAATCTATTGAATTATTTATTGTAGCTAAAGTTCCTAATGTAAACAACTTTTTTATTAATTCTGCTGCTTCTACTCCAAGTTCTTTAGCAAGTTGACCTATTGTCATTCCATCTTTATATATTACGTCATTTTTATTTTCAACTGGTGCATTACTGATTAGTTTTTCTTTACTTTTATACATTTCTTTTTTCTTTTTTGCTAATTCTTTTTTCGAGTTTTTTTGAACTTTGTTAGAAAATTGTTTTTTGTTTTTTCCACCATTAACCATTTCTTCTATTTTATTTTTCTCTTTTTCAATTATTTCATCTTCGATTTCATCGATGATATCTTCTTCCTCGTAAGATTCTTTAGCAATTACGTTATCTAATTCTGTAATGGCAAATTCGTCTAATTCATCTTCTTCACTTGTTGCATCTATATCTAATTCTTTACATATTTTTAAGATTTCCTCTACAGTTTTTTCAACGTCTAAAGCATATTCTAATACACTCATCATGTGCACGCACCTTCTTTCTATCTAACACATTTGTTCTAATTCATCATATATTTTGTCTTCTATTACCACTTCAAGAGCACGTTCCAATATTTTTGATTTACGTGCCTTTTCAATTACTTCTTTATCTTTTTTTACGTAGGCACCTCTACCGTTTGATTTACCTGTTAAATCAACAATAACTGTACCCTCTGGTGTTCTTACAACTCTTATCAATTCTTTCTTAGGATATTTTTCTTTTGTAACAACACATGTTCTCATTGGTATTTTCTTCATTGCCATAATATCACCAATTATCCTAATATATTTATTCCTGCTTCTTTTACTTGTTTTTCTGTTTTAACATCTAATTTATAATGTGTAAGTTTAGATGCTAAACGAACATTTAAACCTTTCTTTCCAATTGCTAAAGAAAGATTTTCATCATCTACTACAACTAATGCTTCCTTATTTTTTTCATCAATTATAAATACTCTAACATTTTTTGCAGGACTAAGTGCATTTGCTATAAATTCTTCATTTGAATTATTATATGCTATTACATCAATTTTTTCTCCAGATAATTCTTTTATAATAGCATTTATTCTACTACCGTGTTCTCCAATACATGCCCCAATTGGATCTACATTACTATTTTCTGAATATACAGCAATTTTAGTACGATTACCAGCATCACGAGCAATACTATATATTAATACAATGCCTTCATTTATTTCTGGTATTTCTAGCTCAAATAATCTTTTTACAAATCCAAAGTGTTTACGAGTTAACAGAATTAAAGCACCTTTTGAATTAATACTTACTTTACTAATATATGTTTTTATATTAGAACCCATCTTTATTGTTTCACCAGGTATAATTTCACTTTTTGGAAGTAATCCTTGAGTTTTTCCTAGATTTATAAAATAATTATTTTCATCTTCCATCTCTACTGTTCCAGTAATCATTTCATTTTCTTTTTCTTCAAATTCACGTGCTATATTATTTCTTTCAGCTTCACGAATTTTTTGTACAATTACTTGCTTTGCAGTAGCAACTGCAACCCTACCAAAATCTCTTGGTGTTACTTCTTCCTCTATTGTTTCTCCTACTTGAATATTTGGAACAATTTTTTGTGCATCTTCAAGTGTAATATGTATTCTCTCATCATATACAAATGGTTCATACTTATCATCTTCATCTTCTTCATCATCGAATTCCATATTTTCTAAATCTGCAAAAGATGTAATTCCTTCAAGTGAATCAGAGTCATTTTCATCTAATGATACTCTATGTTCTTTATCTAATACTACAGTTCTAAATGAAAATACCTTTATTTCACCAGTATCGCTATTAATATCAACACGAACATTAGATAAAGAGTGATAATTTTTCTTATATGCACTAGTAAGCGCTAATTTCATAGAATCTATTATGTAATCAACAGAAATATCTTCTTCTTTTGATAATAAATCTAACGCTTTTTTAAATTCTTTACTATCCATTTTTATTCACATCCCTTCTCTTTTGAACATACATCTAATATGTATTCTTCATCTATTAAATCTGCTTCATCTAATAATGGATTAATTATTTTACTAACTACTACACAATCCTCTACATCAATTATTCCATTTTTAGTAATTACAACTCTTAAAAATTGATTACCTTCTTCTTTCAAATATAATACTTCATCAATATTATATCCTGCTTGTTCAACAGGATTTTTTATTAATTCTGTAACTTGTTGTACAATATTCATATAACCTCCAAACAAATATTAAAGAGTGGATTTACCACTCTTTTGCTCGCAACTAAACATATTATAGCATAGTTTTTATTTTTTTTATACTTTTTTATTATTTTTTTAAACTTTTTTGTTATAATTAATAATGGAGAGTGTTTTATGAAAAATATTTTTAAAGGTCTTTTAGCCATTTTTATATATTTTATACTCTATTTTTTTACACCAGTTATCATAAGTTTCTTACCAATTGATCCATCTAATATGAGTATGAATATTAAATATATTATTAATATAGTATATGAACTAATAACTTTATTTATTATTGTTTTAATTTTAAAAGAAGATGTATTAAATGATTTTAAAATATATTTTAAAAATGTTAAACAGTTTTTACAAAAGTATATCAAATACTGGCTTATAGCACTTTTACTTATGTATATATCTAATTTTATTATAATTAATATAAGTGGAGATATTGCTCAAAATGAACAAAGTGTAAGACAGCTATTTGATGTAAATCCAATATTTACTTTTATTTTGGCAAGTTTAATTGCTCCTATATTAGAAGAACTAATTTTTAGATTATCAATATATAAAATAATTGGTAAGTATAAATGGGTATATATTATATTATCTGGATTATTATTTGGTAGTATGCATATATTATCAGCTGGTACTAATTTATATGATTATTTATATTTAATTCCATATAGTATTCCAGGATGTATATTTGCATACACTTTGGTAAAATCTAATAATATATTTGTTCCAATAAGTTTACATTTTATACACAATACATTTTCTTTAGTATTACAAATGATTGCTAGCGTATTTGGCGTTGTCTAAATCTAGCAATCTTTTTTTATATATTCATATACTTTTTCTATTGTTTCATCAAAATTATTGAAATTTACATCAAACCATACAATAGGTATTTGATGATTAAACCATGTATATTGCCTTTTAGCATATTTCCTACTACGTTGCTTTATAAGGTCAATTGATTGTTCTTTATTTAATTTATTGTCAAAATAATTAAATAATTCCTTATAACATATTGGAGTCATTATTGCCTTACTATAAATTTTTTTATTATAAAAATATTTTGCTTCTTCTATTAATCCATTATCGATCATAGTATCTACTCGTTTATTAATACGATTATATAATACATCTCTATCACATGTTAATCCAATAAATTTTACATCATCATATAATAATTGATTACCTTTTGAATTATCTTTAATAGATGTACCATTATTTATAATGTATGTAAGTGCTCTTTCTACTCTTTTTCTATTATTAATATGAATATCTGTATTTGGATCTAATTCTTTTAATTTATTATATACTTCTTCATTACTTAAATTACTAAAATCATAATTTTTTTCTTCGTGTTTAAATTCATAATTATAAAGTGCAGCTTTTATATATAGTCCTGTTCCACCAACTAAAATTGGAACTTTTTTTCTATCTAATATATCTTTTATACACTTTCTACAGTCAATTTGATAGTCATATACAGTATAATCTTCATTAACATCTTTAATATCAAATAAGTGATGAACAATACCACATTTTTCTTCTTCTGTTATTTTTGCTGTACCTATATTCATTTCCTTGTATATTTGAGTACTATCAGCATTTATAACCTCACCATTTAGCTTTTTTGCAAGCTCAACACTTAATTTAGTTTTACCAACTGCAGTTGGACCTGCTATTACAATAATCATACAATCACTACCTATTTTTATTGCTTAATTTTTTTTAATTTATCATTTTCTTCAAATTTAATTAAATCAACAAAATTTATATATATAGTATCCATTAAATTTTGTAAATATTTTTTATCTCTTAAATGATTTAATAAATTTAATTCTTCCATACTTTCTTCTACATTATTATTTTCTAAATCTAAAAAAACAGTTTTATATTTTAAATAACTTCTAGAATTAGAAATTAAATCTACAGATATAATAAATGCTATTGGTAATGCAAACACATAACGCGATACTTCAGCATACTCATTTATATCATAGTCATCAAAAAAATCTCTTATATCTAAAAAATCCTCTGATAGTTTATTCTCGATTACATAACTCTTTATACTCTCTTTATTTATATTTCCTTTTGTTTCTTGTATATCTATAATAGTACCTAAAATTAATGTCATTTGAGACATTTGTGTTATAGAACTAAAGAAATTACTAAAGTAAGCCTTTATATCTTTAACGTACTCTTTTTTTATAAATGCTAAATAAAACATAGAATAAAAATCTGCTACTAATCCAAATATTTCAGTAAAATAATAATAATTTTCATCCGAAATATTATTTAAATACTTTTCTAGATGAAGTAAATGGAAAAATTCGTGTACAGCAGATATTGGACCAGATATATTATCACAATTACATATATGACATTTTATCTCATTATTCTCTACATTCGTGTATGAAAAATCTTTCGAATCATCATTAAATATTATATTTCCTTTATTTAATTCTAAATTAAATTTATCTAATAATTCAGATGAGATACTATTTATTATTTCCTTTGAAAGTTCTATTTGTTCTAATTCATCAAATTTAGTTTCATAACTCAGTTCAGTTGTAATATTATTTTTAAAATACATTTCCATAAAATAATCTGCTATATCAATTTGTTGGTGTAGATACTTAAAAAAACGAGGATAATTTGCTTTTAATTCTTTACAATAATTTTTTAGTTTTTCATTCATTTTTTCAACCTCGCCTCAAATTTAGTTCCCTGCTTTTATATTCTTTACTTAATAATTCTATGCTTGAATCAGTTAAAATAACCAATTTTTCATCTTTTAGTGACAATTCTAACATTTTTAATGTATCAATAAAACTCATACTGTTACAATTATCATTAATATAAATAAATTCATTTATTTTGTTATAATCATCTTTTATTCTTTGTAACATATGTGTAGAAATACAAGCACCTACAACATACCTTTGTAAAAAATTAAAATTCATTTCGTTATTTAAAGTCATCTGTTCTATGTCATCATATACTGCTTCAATATATTCATCGCTTTTATCAATTAATAACGATGTAATATCATCATAATCAATATGTTTTTTATTAAGATATAACTTAAGTAGATTAATTTCAAAATCTAATTGACATGCTTTTATTCTAATTGAATATAAGTTATATTTTTCATTTATTTTATAATCTGGAAACAATTTAGAATAATCTTTAAAATATATCATTTGTAATGCCTCTGCTACAAAAGAAATTGTTTCTGTCATTAATTCCCAATTCAATGAATAATTACCTATTATAGTATTAATATAATGAAATACTTCATGTGTAAATGTATATGAATCTGATATATTTTCATTGTAAACCATTCTTATTACTTTTTCATTATCTAATGTAATTAGAGCTGGAAGTATAATATCATTTGTATTATAATCTTCTTTTAAGTAACATACTTTTTTATTTTGAATGATTAAATGCATTTGCTCATAATATCTTCTATCTATTGTTCTCATAAAATCTAAAGAATGATATAAAGATGTTTCGATTGAAACAGAATTTGTATACTTAAAATCATATTTAGGTAATTCTACACTCAATATTATATTTACTAATGATTGAATAAATATTAAATCTTCCTTAGCAATAGGGTCACTTTCATTTTCTACTTTTAATATTTCATTTAAACGTTGTATCATTTTATAAACATACTATCGCCAAAGGAGAAAAAACGATATTCATTTTCTACTGCAATCTTATATGCATTCATTATATTTTCTTTTCCAGCTAACGCACTTACTAACATTATAAGTGTTGATTTTGGTAAATGAAAGTTTGTTATTAAAGCGTCTATTGCTTTAAATTTATAACCTGGATATATAAATATATCAGTATTTCCACAACATTCTTTAAATTCTCCATACAATGTCATAATTGTTTCAAGTGTTCTTGTTGATGTTGTTCCAACACTTATTATTCTTTTACCCATTTTTTTAGCATCATTTAATTGTTTAGCAACCTCTTCACTCATTTCATAATATTCACTGTGCATTTTATGCTTAGTTACATCTTCAACATTCACAGGTCTAAAAGTTCCAAGTCCTACATGAAGTGTTACATATAATATTTTTACACCCTTTTGTTCTATTTTTTTTAGTAAATCTTGTGTAAAATGAAGTCCTGCTGTAGGTGCTGCAGCACTTCCAGAGTTTTTTGCATATACTGTTTGATATCTATCTTTATCAGATAATTTCTCATGAATATATGGGGGAAGTGGCATTTCACCAAGTTCATCAAGAATTTCATAAAGTATTCCATCATATATTAATTCAAATTCTCTTATTCCTTCCTCATCAACCTTAACACATTTTGCTTTAAGTTTATCAGAAAAATTGACAATTGTTCCAATTTTTACTCTTTTTGCAGGTTTAGCTAAACATTGCCATTTATTATTTCCCATATCTTTTAACATAAGTATTTCTATCACTGCTTTAGTTTCTTCTTTAACTCCATATAACCTAGCTGGTATAACTTTTGTATCATTTAAAACTAAAACATCATTTTTAGATAAATAATCAATAATATCACTAAAATGTTTATGTTCTACATTTCCTGTTTCCTTATCAAGTACCAATAATTTTGAACTGTCTCGTTTATCAAGTGGAGTTTGAGCAATTAATTCTTCTGGAAGTTCAAAATCAAAATCATCAGTCCTCATAATGTCACCTCTAAATCTATTAAATCCATAATCGCTTAATATTATATCACATATTATTTTATAATTTATATGAATATTTCATATTATAGTAATTCAATCAAGTTATTTTTACTAATATATAAAAATATTTGTTAAATTTTTTAACAAATATTTACCATTTTCTTATTTTTTCTTCATTATAGTTTTTCTTTTTTAAAAATTTACATATTTCTTGATTAATTTTATCAACTTTAATCCCTTCAAATACATCATGTGTTACACCATCTAATTCTATTAACCATTTATTACAATTCATTTTATTAAATATTTCTTCTGAAGATTCATATGGTACAACTTGATCTGATGTGCCTTGTATGATTAAAGTTGGAATTCTTAATTTTTTTGGTTCTTCCTGGCTAATTGATACAACTTTTTCAAATTCTTTAAATTGTTGTACAGAAACTTTTAAAAATCTTGATATTACTTCTTTTACTTGATATGTTTTTATAATATCTGGGCCAGTTTTTATAGCTTTTACAATTGTATTATCATCATTTGATGATAAAAACTTAAATGCTGGTGCTACTAAAACTAATCTTTTTACTATAGGATATTTATTAGCACATATAGTAGCAAGTAATCCTCCCATACTATGTCCAATTAAATATATACTTGTATACCCACTATTCTTTAGATATTCAACTTTATCTGAAACACATTTAATCCACTCTTCATATTTTACATCAGTAGATAAGTTTATCTTATGTCCAGGCAAAGTAAAGTTATATACATCAAATTCTAATCTGGGTTGTAAAGTAAAAAATAAAGATTCTTCATCGTATGTTCCTCCAGCAAAACCATGAATAATAAGTACAGCTTTACGATACTTATACATTATTAATCAATCCTTTCATTAAATAACATTATATGATTATATTTATAATTAATCCTATTTACTTACTTTATATGGAATACCTAAATGATCGTATGCCTTTTTTGTTACTATTCTACCCCTATTAGTACGTTTTAATAATCCAGTTTGCAATAGATATGGTTCATACACATCTTCAATTGTAGTTTGTTCCTCACCAATTGATGATGCAACAGCTTCTATTCCAACTGGTCCACCATCAAATTTTTCAATTATAGATTTAAGAAGATTGTAATCAGTATTATCCAATCCTAAGCTATCTACTTTTAGTCTATCAAGTGCTAATTTTGTTATCTCAAGGTCTATATCCCCATTACCCATTACAAGTGCAAAATCTCTTACTCTTCTAAACAATCTATTAGTGATTCTAGGTGTTCCACGACTCCTTCTTGCTAGTTCTCTTGCAGCTTCATCAGAAATTTTTACATTCATAACTTTACTTGTTCTAATAGCAATTTTTTGAAGTTCATCTTCAGAATAATAATTTAATTTATTAATAATTCCAAATCTATCACGAAGTGGACCAGTTAAATCTCCTGCTCTTGTTGTCGCACCTACTAATGTAAATGGAGGTAAGTCTATATGTATACTTCTACTATTAGAGTCACTTCCAACTATTATTTCTAATGTAAAGTCTTCCATCGCAGAATACAATATTTCTTCTATAAATCTTGGAATTCGATGTATTTCATCAATAAACAATACATCTCCTTCTTCTAAACTTGAAAGTACTGCTGCTAAATCTCCACTTTTTTCAATTGCTGGACCACTAGTTGTTTTTATATTTGAACCTAATTCATTAGCAATTATATAAGCTAAAGTTGTTTTTCCTAATCCTGGAGGTCCATATAGTAATACATGGTCTAATGGTTCATTACGCATTTTTGCTGCAGTTATAAATATATTTAAATTTTCTTTAACTTCTGTTTGTCCAACATACTCATCTATACTTTCTGGTCTTATACTTTTTTCAAAAGAGTCATCAGACATTTTTTCTCCACTTATTATTCTATCTTTCAACTGGATACCTCCTTACTATTTTAATAATAATTTTAAAGCTTCTTTTACTTGTTCTTCTATAGTCATAGTTACATCAACACCATTTAATACTTTCTTTATATCAGCTTGTTTATAACCTAATCCTTTTAATACTTCTATTAGTTCTGCAAAACTATTTTCATCAACTAATTGATTAGATCTAGATATTTTTCCTCTTAAATCTAATATAATTTGTCGTGCTACCTTATCACCTATCTTAGGAAATTTCTTTAAATAAAATACATTTTCACTTTCTATTGCTCTCCATAAATTATCTACACTACCACTTGCTAACATAGGAAGTGCCATTTTACATCCTAATCCTTTAACATCTATTAATCGTAAAAACATATCTTTTTCTTCCATATTTTTAAATCCATATATACTATTTTCATCTTCTCTAATATATTGATATACATAAACAGTATATTCTTTTCCTATATTATAAGAATATGGATTTCCAACATATATCAAGTAACCAATACCATTATTTTCTAAAACAATATGATTACTTTCTACCATTGTTACAATTCCTTT
Source organism: uncultured Bacilli bacterium (assembly GCA_947581765.1). Classification (GTDB taxonomy): domain Bacteria; phylum Bacillota_I; class Bacilli_A; order RF39; family UBA660; genus UBA5578. The sequence goes on along the minus strand of CANPVU010000005.1, from coordinate 5,432 downwards.
AATATATTCATACATTTTTGATCACCATATACATTATATCACACAAACAAATGTTTTGTATATAATATATATATTATACGCAAAAAATATTTTATTTCTATTTATATAATCTAATTTTATTTAAATAACAAATAAATAATAAATATTTATAAATTTTTATTAAAAAAATTATACTTTTTTTTAAATAAAAATATGTCAAATATTATTTTGACACATTATTTATTTTTTTATAAAAGATACGATTGATAAAAATAAGAAATATATCATTAATATGATAAATAACCATGATATTATTAAGTATATAATTCCATCCGTGTACTTATCAGCTACCCATAATAAACTATTTGGAAATTTTGAAAAAAATTTTGATATAGAATTACTACCAATATTTTTAGAAACAAAATCTACTATTCTTAAAAATAAATCTAATGATGCTATACCATAAGCTGCAGTTGACAACCTACGTTGATAACATGCCCAACAAATAATTACTATAACAATCAACAAAATAATAAAAGCATCCATACATCTCACCTACTATAATTAATTATATCAAAAAAAGAGGTATGAGTATACAAAAAAGATAGAATTTAATCTATCTTATATATAATTTATTATCTTTAATATCTATTATTACTTCACTATTAAATTTTATTTCATCATTTATAATAGCTTTAGCAAGTAGTGTTTCTAAATTACGAGATACATATCTTTTTATTGGTCTAGCACCAAAATCTTTATCATATGATTCATTTATTATAAATTCTTTAGCTTCATCAGTTACTGTTATTCTTATTTTTTTGTCATCAAGTCTATGTTCAATCTCTTTAATAATATTTCCAAGAATTTTATAAACTACATCTTTAGTTAAAGATTTAAATATTATTATTTCATCTATACGATTAATAAATTCTGGTCTAAATGAAGTTTTAAGTTCTCTCATAACTTTTTCATTAGCATCTTCATAACCCTCAAGTATATATTCACTACCTAAATTAGAAGTCATTATAATTATAGTATTTTTAAAATCTACAGTTCTACCTTGAGAATCAGTAATTCTACCATCATCTAATATTTGAAGTAATATATTAAATACATCTTTATGTGCTTTTTCAATTTCATCGAAAAGTACTATACTGTATGGATTTCTTCTAACTGCTTCTGTTAATTGTCCACCTTCATCATATCCAACATATCCTGGAGGAGCACCTACTAATCTAGAAACACTATGTGCTTCCATATATTCGCTCATATCAATACGCACCATATGTCTTTCATCATCAAATAGTTCATATGCAAGTGTACGTGCCACTTCAGTTTTACCTACTCCTGTTGGACCTAAAAATATAAATGAACCAATTGGTCTATTAGGATTTTTTATACCTGCTCTTGCTCTAATAATAGCTTCACTAACTAATTTTAATGCCTCGCTTTGACCTTTAACTCTTTTTCCAAGATTCTCTTCTAGGTTTAATAACTTTTCTTTTTCTCCACTAACTAGTTTAGTAATTGGAATATTAGTCCACTTTGAAATAATTGCTGCTATATCATCTTCCGTTACTTCATCACTTAGTATCTTAGAATCACAATTTTGTTGTAATTCTAATAATTCTTTTTGTAAATTAGGAATTACACCATGTCTTAATTTTGCTGCAGTTTCTAAATTATAATTATTTTCAGCTTGTTCTAATTCAAAAGTTTTCTTTTCTATTTCTTCTTTTTTTTCATTAATTTTAGATAAAATATCCTTTTCTTCATTCCATTTATCTCTCAATTCTTTTTCTTGAGTTTTCAAATCTACTAAATTTAGTTTTATTTCTTCAACACGTTTTTTACTTATTTCATCTTTTTCCTTTTTTAAAGCTTGAAGTTCAATTTCAAGTCTCATTATTTTACGTGTTAATGTATCCAAATCTGTTGGTACAGAGTCCATCTGAACTTTTATTGTAGCACATGCTTCATCAACTAAATCAATTGCTTTATCTGGAAGAAATCTATCAGTTATATATCTATCTGATAAAGTTGCTGCAGCTACTAATGCATTGTCTTTTATATTTACACTGTGATATACTTCAAATCTTGATTTTAAACCACGTAATATAGTAATTGTATCATTAACATTAGGTTCAGAAACTTTAACTTTTTGAAATCTACGCTCTAAAGCTCCATCTTTTTCAATATATTTTCTATATTCGTTTAATGTAGTTGCACCAATTACATGTATTTCACCACGCGCAAGCATTGGTTTTAACATGTTACCTGCATCCATTGCACCCTCTGCTCCTGCACCTACTATCATATGGATTTCATCAATAAACATTATTATATCGCCATCAGATTTTTGTATTTCCTTTAAAACTGCTTTTAAACGATCTTCAAATTCTCCCCTAAATTTAGCACCTGCTATTAATGCACCTAAATCTAGTTCCCATATTGTTTTATTTTTTAAACTATCAGGAACATCTCCTTTAACAATACGCTGAGCAAGCCCCTCTACTATTGCGGTTTTTCCTACTCCAGGTTCACCAATTAAAACTGGATTATTTTTTCCTTTACGTGATAAAATTCTAGTTATATTTCTAACCTCTTCATCACGTCCAATAACTGGATCTGTTTTTCCATCTTTAACAGCCTGTACTATATCTCGTCCATACTTTTCAAGTACATTTTCTAAACTTTCTTCATAAGGATTTTGCATATTCATATAATCCCCCTCTTTCTTAATATTGATGAATTTAATTCATACAAATATAATTATACTCATTTTTTGGCACTTGTCAAGCACGAGTGCTAATTAACTTAATAATAAAACCATATCCGTTTTGGTTATGGTCTTATTAAATTTTTAAGTTTCATTTTTTCGGCTGAATCTCCTATTATATCGTCATGATTTTTTATATAATCATCAATTAATCCAAACCTATTTGTTTGAAAATACATTTGTTCTTGATATTTATATAAAATGTACAATAACCATCTATTAATTATTTCATTATTATCATAATCTAAATTAAATCTTACTCTATTAATTATGTCTGCATATTCATATCTTGTTTGTAATATTGCTTGAGATATATTTATTGGAGATAATTTTAATTTTGTATCATAGATTCTATTTATTCCATTTGTGAATGCTATATTTTGAATTATACGTGATGTTCTACCATTTCCATCACCAAATGGATGTATTCTAACAAGTAGTAAATGTGCCATAGCACTTTTTAAAAATGGATTATTATATAAATCTTGAATACTATTTGTACGATAGAAATTGATAAATGAATCCATAAATTTCTTTATATCTTCAGGTTGTACACCATACCAATATACCACATATTTACCATCACCCATTGTTGTACCAACATTTACCTCATCTTTTCTATATTCACCTACTATTGAAGATTGTGTTTCTCCATATTCACAAACAAATTTATGAATTCGTTTTATACGTTCATGATTTATTGTAGTTTTTTCAAAAAATAAATCTGCATGAGATAATGCTTCATTAGTTATAACATGACTTTCAATTTTATTAGAATATTTTTGCTCTTTAAGTCCAGCGTCCAACCACTCTCTTACTATTCCATCTAAGTTATTCAAATAATATTGATTTAAATAACCTAAATATTGTTCAAACATTTCAGCTGTCTCTTCAGCAACTGAAAGTATTTTTGAGTTAACTTTTATTTTTTCAATATAATCTTCTAAATCAAAATACTTAACTTTTTCATCGTTTATCCAAGAGTTATTTTGCATAGTATCCACCTCTTTTCCAATGTATTTTACATAAAATATTTTTTATTGTCAAATTAAAAAAATAGTTAAAAAACTAACTATTTTAATACTTCTAATAATTCAGCTTTTTTCATTGAAGTATATCCTTCAATACCTTTAGATTTTGCAAGTTCTTTTAATTCTGCAACTGTTTTCTTGCTTAAATCAGAACTTTCAGTTTCTTCTTTTTTTGTTTCTTTCTTTTCTTCTTTTTCTTCTTTAACTGTTTCTGATTTTACTTTCTTGCCATCTAAAGCTGCTTGTGCTGTCTTAACTAATTCAGCAAACGCTTTTGGTTCTTCTATAGCTATTTGACTTAACATCTTTCTGTTAATTGTTATATCAGCCTTATTTAAACCATCTATGAATTTAGAATAACTAATCCCATTTACACGACATGCTGCATTAATACGAGTAATCCATAGTTTTCTCATATTTCTTTTTGTTTGTCTTCTATCTCTATATGCATATTTTAAAGAATGCATAACCTGCTCTTTAGCAGATTTATATAATTTATGTTTACTTCCAAAATATCCTCTTGCCTTTTTTAATATTTTCTTTCTTCTAGCTGCATGGATATTACTTCCTTTTACTCTTGCCATTGCAATTCCTCCTTCTTAATTAAAATATTACTTTTTTCAATCTGTTAGCATCTGCCTTATTTAATTCAGAAGCGCTTCTACCTTTTCTATTTGAAGCTGCATTTTTCTTTCCTGTATTATGTCTAGTTCCTTGATGACCAATTTTAATTGATCCACCATCTCTAACATTTAATACTTTTTGTGTTCCTTTATGAGATTTTAATTTAATCTTTTTAGCCTTTTTTGCCATTATTACCCTCCTACTTGTCTTTTTTTGGTATAAGTATCATTGTCATATTACGTCCTTCTAAAATAGGTTTTTGATCTATTGTAGAATACTCATTAAGTGCGTCAGCAAAACGAATTAACACTTGCTTACCTAAATCAGTATGTGCCATCTCACGACCACGGAATCTAATAGATGCTTTAATACGATGTCCTTTTTCCAAATATTTAGACGCTTGCTTTACTCGAGTATCAAAGTCATGCACATCTATAGATACAGACAAACGATATTCTTTCATCTCTAAATTAGCTTCTCTTTGCTTTTTCATATTTTCTTTCTGTTTTTTCTTATTCTCATATTTATATTTATTATAATCCATTATTTTACACACAGGTGGATTACCATTTTGATTAATAAGAACAAGATCAAAACCAGCATATGTAGCTAACGTTAATGCATCCTTGGTTGATTTAATACCAAGTTGTTCTCCTTTTGGTCCAATAACCATTACTTCTTTAGCGCGTATTTGTTCATTAATGAACAAACCTTTATCTTTGTTTGCGATAACAAACACCTCCCAATCATATCTTATACCATGAAAAAAGTGCATACAAGAGTATCCACTTAAAAACCATAATCTTAATTGGCTTTCTACCTATTGCCTATAGCAATCCGGTGGATGTGGACACATCGCTTTCCTTTTTTTCACTACAAATAAGATTATAACAGATTTTTTTTTATTGTCAAGTTTTTATTTAATTTTTTTTATTTACATATGATTAATTTATGATAATGTCTTAAGTGTTAACTTTTGAAAATGTCTCACGTTAATATATAATATGTCACTGAGG
>CANPVU010000004.1 GCA_947581765.1 uncultured Bacilli bacterium | reverse complement strand
TCCTTTCTACAATTTTTATTTGGCATATCTATTATATCATTTTTTTGCTCATCAGTCACAATGTTTAACACAACTTAGTTATAAAAAAAGGAAATAATAAATTTTTAAATAATAATATAGTAGGAGGTATACAAATGAAATGGTATTCAGGAAAATATGATAGGGCTTTTAAAGAAGTAATGTTAGAAGAAAAGAATAAAGATATATTAAAAGCATTGTTAGAAAAGATACTTAATGTAACTATAGATGAACTAGAAGTATTAAATGTAGAAAAGTTACTAGGTAATGTTCACGTAAAATCTCAAAGGCTGGATTTAAATTTAAAAACAAATATAGGAAGAATAAATGTAGAAGTTAATTCTTCTAATTATGAGTATGTCAAAGTTAGAAATTTGGCATATTTATGTGATATTTATTCACACTGTACTTTAGTAGGAGAAGAATATGATGTTAATACAAAATATATTCAAATAAATCTTTCATATAAATTAGGTAAAAATAATAATCCAATAGATATATATGAAATAAAAAATGAAGATGGAGAAAATCTTGTAGACAATTTTCTTATATATGTTGTAAACATGGATTATTATATGAACTTGTGGTATACTAAAAACATCGAAGAGTTAAATAATAATTTAGTAATAGTAATGTTAGGATTAGAAAAACGAGAATTATTAAATTTATCAAAAAAAGATGGGATGGTGTTAAGGTATATGAAAGAGTTAGATAGAGTAAATGAAGAACCAGAATTTAGACAATACATGAGTTTAGAAGAAGATCAAAGAAAAATATATAATACTTTTCGTAAGGAAAGAGATGAAGCTTTCAAAGAAAGGGATGAAGCTTTAGAAAAACAGCTGGAAAAGTTAGTAAAAAATATGTTAGATAGTAATATGAGCATTGATAGTATAGCTAAAATTACTGAGTTATCTATAGATGAAATTAATAAAATAAAAGATAAAATTAATAATTAAAATTAATTTTTTCAATTACTTTGTTGACAATAAATTTTCTATGTGCTAGGATACCTTTAAAATGAGGTATATAATGAATAGAGAATATAATAGTAAAAAACATAGAGGTAAAGTATTATTATTTACGTTATCATTTATTGGAAGCTCTTATATAATAAGTGGTTCTTTGCATGGCTATAAAACAATTAATTGTACTATAGAAAATGATATACATTTACTAAATGAAGGTATACCATTTAGTAAATATACTAAGTCATTAAAAATAGATATGAATAATACAGAAGATATTAGTTTTATAAGTGAGTATGAATATTTACAAAGTATTGAGATAAATAATTCACAATATCTAACTATTGAAGATATTAATATTCTTAATAATAGTAATATAAAAACTTGTTATCTATTTTTTGATAAGGATTACGTAATAGATAAAATATCTAATAAATTTGATTTTAGTAATTTTAATATTAATTGTGATTATATATTACAATTTAATGATAAACAGGGTAATAATGAAATAGATAATATCATATTATGCAATTATATTACTAACTATATCTCTTATGATATTAATATATTAAAATATAAATACTTAGATGATAAATTAAACGATGTAATTAAGAATATAAAACTAAACAATTCTAATGAAAATTTTTATGATTTTATTGAAATTATAGATGCTGTATCAAACTATTTAGATTATGATTATAATGTTGAACTGGATACTACTAGTAGTAAAAAGAAAGTATTTGATTATAATAGATATTCATTATCTTCTATACTATTTGATAATAATCAAGCATTATGTACTAATTATGCTGATTTATTTACTATATTAGCTATTAAAGATAATATATCAGTTAAAACTAAAAAAGGTTTTTATGGTAATGAAGGACATTGTTGGAATATGGTTAATGTAGATGGTAAAGATTATTATGTAGATGTAACTAAAATAGATTTAAGTAATAGTTTATCAGATATTATTAAAAGATATTTAGTAAATCCAAATAAGGAGAATTATAATAATGTAATTAATAATATATTAATAGATATAAATGATTCTAATTATGTATTAGATAAAGAGAATAATGTTTCAAAATATAATTTATTTGGTACAAAGAATAGTCAAATTCCAAGTTTATTAGTAGATGTAATATTAGGTTATTTAGTATCTCTTTTTATAGTTAGATTAATTTATTATGAAAAAAAAGATGATAAAAAATTGATTTTAAATAAGAAGTAAAATTCTTCTTTTTTTGTTTACTATTTTGAATAAAAGTGGTATTATTTTAATACTTAGTGTGGTGATGAAATATGAGAATTAATAAATATATATTATGTATTATGGCATTAATATGGATGATTGTTATATTTGGATTTTCTAATATGAATACTATAGAGTCAAATGGTAAGAGTAAAGGTGTTATATATAGTGTAGTAAAGTGTTCTATAGATATTACTAATAGGGTTAATATTACTAATATAGATAGTAATATTAATGCAATTAAGATAACTAATAAAGTTAATGCACCACTTAGAAAGGTAGCACATGCTACTGTATATTTTATATTGGGTATTATATTAATTAATGCTTTTAAATATTTTAATTCAAATAGGATATATTTGTATAGTCTAATAATATGCTTTTTATATGCATGTACTGATGAGTTTCATCAAAGTTTTGTAAGTGGAAGAACATCTTCTTATAAGGATGTATTAATAGATACTTTAGGATGTATTATAGGAATATTAGGTAGTTATTTATTAAATTTATTATATAACAAAAGGAATGTAGTTACTAATGAGAAAGTTTAATATAGTAATTTTAATATTATGGATGATAGTTATATTTTTGTTTTCACAAGACCCAGGTGCATCATCTAGTGATAAGAGTGATACAATTGCTACTTTTATAGTAAATGTAATAAGTAATATAACAGGAAATGATTATAGTGATACTCTTAGTGAAAAGATAGAAAATTGTGTGTTTATAGTTAGAAAGAGTGCTCATTTTTTAGAATATTTTATTCTTGGTGTATTAATTATTAATGTATTAAAGGATTATAAAGTACTAAGTATTAAAATATTTATATTATCTATATTATTTTGTTTATTATATGCTATTGGTGATGAGGTACATCAACTTTTTATACCACAAAGGGAAGGTAGAGTGTTAGATGTATTAATAGATACATCTGGTAGTATTATTGGAGTAAGTATATATTGTTTAATAAATAAAGTTAAAAATAGGAAGTAATTCCTTTTTTTCTTTATTAAATTTTTTCCTTTATTTGAATATAATAATATTAAGAGGAGATAATAATTATTATAAAGAATAGTAGGTGGATTTTATGACTTATATAAGTTTTATATTTGTTTTTTTAATATTATTTATATTGTGGTGTATGTTAAGAATTTGCAAGATTTCAGATGAGTATACTTTTGAAAGTAAAAATCAAAAATAATTTGCTAAAAATAAGTAATAATACCTCATTATTTATTTTGTGTAAAAAAGTACGAAAAAGAGCTAATCTTAGTTTGCTTTTTATAAAAAATATGATATAATACGAATGAGTTTGGGGTGCAATAAATGGAAGAGATTAATTTAAAAGATTTATTTGGTTACTTTATTAGTAAAATATTTATAGTAATCATTTCCTGTGCTTTATTGGTATTAGGTAGTGTTATATATAGCGAATTTATAAAAAAACCTATGTATAGTTCTTATACTACTATTGTTCTTACAAGAAGTGATGACAACGAGAATGATAGTACTATTACACAAAACGATATTGCTTTGAACCAAAAATTAGTTTCAACTTATCGTGAAATTATTAAAAGTCGTAGGGTATTAGGAAAAGTTATAGAAAATTTAAGTTTGGATACAACAGTTGATGAATTGGGTAAGTATGTATCTGTAACTAATGAAGAGGATACTGAATTAATTAGAATATCTGTTAATTATACAAATCGAGATGACGCAGCGAATATAGCTAATGAGATAGCTAGAGTATTTGGTAATGAAATAATGGATATTTATAATATTAAGAATGTTAGCGTAATAGATGTTGCAATAGCATCTAAAGATCCTTATAATATGAATACTTTAAAAGATGTAATTATTGCTGCATTAATAGGTGTTGTATTTGGATTCGGCGTTGTATTTGTTATGTTTTATTTTGATACAACAATTAAAAATCCAGATGAGATACAAGAAAAGATTGGATTACCACTTTTAGGTGTAGTACCAAAAGTTGATTCTATTAAAAAGAGAAAGAGAAGTAAAAGGAGGTAGTAATTATGCGAAGTGAGTTGATAGTTGATAGAGATCCTAAATCACCGCTTAGTGAGGCTATAAAAAATATTCGTACTAATTTACAGTTTTCATCTGTAGATGGAAAAGTTAAGAATATATTAGTTACTTCTTCTACTTCAGGAGAGGGTAAAAGTTTAGTAAGTGCTAATTTAGCTATAGCATTTGCTAAATTAGGAAGTAAAGTTTTAATAGTTGATTGTGATATGCGTTTAGGCAGACAACATGAAATATTTAGATTATCTAATACAGTTGGTTTATCTAATTTACTTATAGATGATGTTGATAAGAAGTATCCGGCATATATTCAAAAAACTGATATTAAAAATGTATCTGTTTTGACACGTGGTATTGTTCCACCTAATCCTAGTGAGTTATTAGCGTCTGAGAAAAATAAACATTTAGTAGAAATTTTAAAATTAAATTATGATTATATTATATGGGATGGAGTTCCAGTTACTGGTTTAACTGATTCACGTATAATGGCAGATTTGGTTGATAAGATAGTTATAGTTGCTGCATATAAAAAGACACCTTTAGAATTACTTAAAACATCAACTGCATCACTAGAAAAATTTAATAGCAAAATAGCTGGAGTTATATTAAATGGTGTTCCTTTTAAAGGAAATCATTATTATACAAAAAGCTATATGTAAGAGGATAAAGTATGATTGATATTCATTCACACATTTTACCTGGTATAGATGATGGTGCCAAGACAATAAAAGATAGTATGAAGATAATCAAGCAGGCATATTATAATGGAGTAACAGATATAATTGTTACTCCTCATTATATGTTGGGAAGTGATTATGTATGCGACAATCAGGAGAAGAGAAAATTAGTTACTAAACTAAGGTTATATGTTAAAAAAGCAAATATACCTGTAAGTATTTATTTAGGTAATGAAGTTTTTGTTGAAAATGATATGTTACAATTAAAAAAGGATAAACAAATAATGACTTTAAATAATAGTAAGTATTTATTGTTTGAATTACCACTTAATTATAAGTATAATGGTTTAGGTGATGTTATTTTTAATTTAGAGTGTAATGATATTATACCTATAATTGCTCATCCTGAGAGATATTCGTGTATAAAGGAAAATCCATCATTGATAGAAGATTTAATTGATAAAGGGGTCTTATTTCAATCAAATTTAGGTAGTTTTTTAGGTGTATATGGTAAACTTGCAAAAGAGACTGCAATTTTACTACTTAAGCATCATGCTATTACTTTTATAGGTAGTGATACACATAGAGAAAGTAATAATTTTTATAGTAGAATAGATGAAGTTAAAAAGATAATGAGAAAATATATTAGTGAAGATGAAATAGAAGATTTGTTTGTTAATAATGCATGTAAAATTTTAGCTAAGGAAACTATTCGTCCGGCTAAATATATTCCATTTAAAAAAAATATATTTGGTAAGTGGAAGTAAACAAGATTTATTCTTGTTTTTTTACAAGTAGGAGGTGATACATTTGAAGAGTAATAAGTATTTATATAATATCATTTGTATCACTTTTTTAAGTTATGTTTTATTATTTACAGTTATATATGTATTAAAGTTTAATAATGTTAATTTAAAGAGTTTATATTTAGAGAATGGTTTTATAAATATGGACTCTTTTACATCTACTGATGTTGAATTTTTAGATTACTCATTTTCTATACCTGATAATTATACATATGAAGTAAATGATAATGTTTTAATGATTACTGATTCTAGTACTTGGGCTGCTAATATACAAATTATAGATAAAAAATATTCTGATATATTACTAATTAAAAAAAATATAAAATATAGATTAGAAGAATATGGATATGCGGTAAATAATATGTATGAAATAAATTATAAGAATAATAATTTTTTAGTAGTAGAGATAGTAGGTGCTAAAACTAGGAGAATGTTGTTTTATGCAAAATTGAATAATAGTAATACTTATGTAATTGAATTTATAAGTAATTTAGATAGTATAGATTATACAATTGTAGATAATGTTATACCAGTATTAAATAGTATAAAAGAATAAAAATGATACTAAGACAAAAAAATTGTCTTTTTTTCTTGTCAAAACATATATAAAAGGTTATAATTTTATTAGGGGATGAGGTTATGAAAGGTCATGATTGGTTAGTAGCTTTTTTACTTGTAATTATAATTATATTATCTTTAAGTCTTATTAATACTAGATTAAGTATTCAAGATAGTGTTGTTACTGTTGAAGTAGAAGCACCAAAGGAAAAAGTGTTGTTTGTAGGTGATTCTATAACTGATTTTTATCATTTAGATGATTATTATGATTATGAGAGTAAATTGCTTATTAATAGTGGTATTAGTGGTTATAAAACTACCGATATTATAAGAAGATTTAGTAATTTAGTACAGCAGCATCAAGCTAATAAAATGTTTCTTATGATAGGAACAAATGATTTAGGTATTGGTACAGATAAGGATAAAGTAGTTAGTAATATTATATCTATAATAGATGAAACTAAGGATAAATCTCCTAAAACAAAGATTTATTTAGAATCTATATATCCAGTTAATAGGTCTAAAAGGGCTAAAACAGATAAAAGATATAATGAAGATATAAGATATATAAATGAGAAATTAAAAGAGTATTGTCTTGATACTGATATTACATATTTAGATGTATATACTATATTAGCTGATAAAGATTTAAATTTAAAAGATGAATATACACAAGACGGATTACATTTAAATGATGCAGGATATACAGAATTAACTAAATTTTTAAAGCCTTATATTGAGGAGTAGTATTTTAGGGGGAAAATTATGAAAAAGAAAGTTATATTATTTATAATAGGTTTGTTTTTATTGATACCTAATGTTAATGCAGTTTCATATCATACATATGGTGTTACTCAAAAAGAGCAACAATTGATACAAAAAGAAAAGGAAGAAGATAGAAGCTTATCACAAGAATTAGAATATAGATTTTTATATAAGAATACATATGACTCTGTTGATTATATTATTCTTTGTTCTATTATAGTATTAATGCTTTTAATAATTGTATTATTAAATCAAAAAACATATGTTGTATTTAGTGAACAATCTGTATTTGAGGAAGGTAATGAAGAAGATTAAAGGACTTTAGTCCTTTTTCTTTTTATCTTCCTTAATAAAAATAATAAAATAGAATATATTTAAATAGGTGATACTATGTTAACCATAATGAAAATAATTATTGTAGCAATTATAAGTATATTTATATCTTTTATAATTGGATTAATATTAATACCTATATTAAAAAAGATGAAAAGTAATCAAGTATTAAGTATATATTTAATGCAAAGACATAGCAATAAATCATCTACACCTACTATGGGAGGGTTAATATTTATTATTCCTCCAATAGTGTTAATTACTATTTTATTACTATTTAAAGTAATTAATTTTTCTTATAATTTATTAATAGTTATGTTTACTTTCTTTAGTTATTCATTAATTGGTTTTATAGATGATTACCTTATAATTAAAAGACATAATAATAAAGGATTAAGTGAATCATTAAAATTATTTTTTCAAATAATAGTAGCAACTATAATATTTTATTTCTTTTTGAGAGCTGGTAATGAACCATTATTATGGTTACATACATTACATATTAAAATAAATATAGGGTGGTTATATGGCATATTTATATTACTTGTTTTAACTAGTAGTAGTAATGCTGTTAATTTAACAGATGGTCTAGATGGATTAGCAGGTGGATTATCTTTAATATCTTTTTTTACATTAGGAATAATAACTTTAAATACCGGGTGGTTAGAAGGATATGTAGAAATAACATTATTTATATTTTCTCTTATAGGATCACTTATTAGTTTTCTTATGTTTAATACTCATCCTGCAAAAATATTTATGGGAGATACTGGGTCTTTAGCACTTGGAGCATGTATGGGTATTTTAGCAATACTAACTAGACATGAAGTATTATTAATAGTTATAGGTATTGTATTTGTTATAGAAACATTAAGTTGTATAATACAAAGAACTTATTATAAACTAACAAAGAAAAGAATATTTCCAATGACACCTATACATCATACATTTGAACAATTAATGCCAGAAGTAGAAGTAGTAAAATTATTTTGGTTAGTAGGATTAATAGGCTGTTTGGTAGCACTTTTGTTTGGAGTGTGGTTATGAAAAGACGTGTAGATTATTTACTTGTTATAAGTGCAATAACACTTTCTATATTTGGATTAATAATGATATATTCTGCTTCTTATATATGGAGTGATTATAAGTTTAATACTCCATATAAATTTGTACGTAATCAAGGAACATTCTTTATTATAGGTTGTGTATTAATGTATATTGTAAGTAAAATTAATTATAATTTATACTATAAATACTCTAAATATATATTACTTACTTGTATAGTACTTTTAATACTTGTATTAATACCAGGAATAGGTACTGTAAGAAATGGTAGTAGAAGTTGGTTTGGTATTGGATCATTTGGTATACAACCTAGTGAATTTACTAAGTTAGGGCTTATTATATTTACATCTAAATATTTAGTTAATCATAAGAATATGTTACCATGTATGCTTGTTACATTATTAATATTTGGAATAATTATGTTACAACCAGACTTTGGTACTGGTACTATAATAGTAATGACTATATTTGGAATATTATTTATAAATGGTATGAAAATGGGATTAATATTTAAGATAGGGGCATTAGGAGTAATAGGAATAGTAGTATTAATTTTAATAGCACCCTATAGACTTAGTCGTATATTATCATTTTTAGATCCTTGGAGTGATCCATTGGGTAGTGGTTTTCAAATATTACAATCATTGTATGCTATTGGACCAGGAGGATTATTTGGATTAGGATTTGGTAATTCAGTACAAAAACATTTTTATTTACCTGAACCACAAACAGATTTTATATTTTCTATAATTAGTGAAGAATTTGGTTTTGTAGGAATACTTATAGTAGCAACTTTATTTATTATATTAATATATAGTGGAATTAAAGTAGCTTTATCTACTCATGATAAGTTTGCTAAAAATTTAGCATTCGGTATTATATTTGGACTTTCTTTTCAAGCTGTATTAAATCTTATGGTAGTAGTAGGTTTAATACCCGTAACTGGTAATACAAGTACAATGTGAGAAAATTAGTAAAGCCTTATTTTCCTTATAAAATCAAGGTAAAATCATTTTGAAAAAAATTTTAAAAATAGCAAAAAAGATAAAAAAATATAAAATTATAAAAAAATTTACAAAAAATTGCTTAAAAATATATACGATACATTGAAGTGAGAAACATAAAAGTTAAGTAGTCCTTGATATCATAGTTTGAAAGGATTAATTTGTTATGTTAAAGTATAAGAATAAATATGCTACGAAGGCAATTAGTGTTTTTGGTGAACCACAACTATCTATTATAAAAAGGTTGTCCCAATATGTTGAAATTAAAGAGGATACAAGTATTTTAATTCCAAATTGTCAAGATGGAATATATGTTTTACCTTTATCAAAAAAATCAAATAATATTACTTGTTATGAAGAATCAACTAAACTACTTGATGGTGGTGTTATAGATCAATTTTTAACATTGGGATTAATAAAAAGATTAAAAGGTGCAAAGTTAGCAGAACATGTAAAGGTAAAGAAATATAATTTTTTTCACGAAAAGCAAAGTTACAGGTATGATTTAGTTTTAGCAATAAGAACAATACAATTAAAAGAAAATAATAAATGGTCTATATCAAAAAAACTAAAAAGTTTAATGAATAGTGTAAATGAAAATGGATTTTTATATTTAAATTATTATTTAGATGAAGATATAGAAGTATCAAAAAATCAAATTTTAAGATACAAGCAAATAATGGGATATATAGATTTAAAAAAATGGAATGTGATTTACCATAAAGAAAATTATATAAGAGGTTCGGTCCATAATAAACACCCATTTAATAAAAAGGAACACACTCACAAAGTAGGTTCTATATTATTGCAAAAAACTCCTAATAATTACAAAAAAAGAACTATAAATAGAGTTTATAGAACTTCTAGTATTTTTGGACAACCTAATCAACAAATATATGATTATATATTATTTTTTCAAAAAAAATACAATAGAAATATAGATTTATTAATAGTAGATGCAAATGATGGTAAAAATGTTTTACCATTTGCAAGAAGAAATTATAATGTTGTATGCTATGAAGATAATGATGTACTTATAAATGGGGGAATCTTTAATGGTAAGTTTACAAATGGATTAAAAAAGAGAATATCAGATTTTTCACTAGAAGATAAAGTTGAAATAAAACAAATTAATTATTATTGTACTAAGGAGATAAAAAAATTTGACTTAGTATATGTTGAGAATTCTTTAAATTTAGACAAGAATAAAAATATTAGCATGAAAAAAAAGGTTAGAAAACTCATGTCTAATGTTCGAGAAGGTGGATATATATATATTTATTATGATTTAATAGTAGATAATTGTTTAGAAAAAAGCAATTTGTATTTAAATAGCAATGAGATGAAAACATATTTTGATAAAGAAGATTGGAAGATAGTATATATATGTGAAAGAGAACATACAAGTATATGTCATTATAGTGAAAATAGAAAAATTGGATATATATTTGCCATGAAAAAAAGAAATAGAAATAATTTTAATGATAAACGAATAAGAAAACATGTATTAGATAATTATTTTAAAGGAACTGATAGTATAACAAAATTTCCTAGTAAATATAAAATGGAGAAAGCATTAAAAAATATTAATTATGAAATGAATTATGCAATTCAAAAATTTAGTGAATTATTTAATTCTCATGATATAAATACAAAACAATTAAAGTAATTATAAAAAAAGGAGGAGAGAAAGAGTATGATATGTATATTTATTGGGCTATCATTATTGATAGTTCTTTTTTTGTGGTCTGCATGCGTAGTAGCAGGTCTTTGTTCTAGGGAGGAGGAAAATGATTTAAGTAATGAAAAATGATTAAATTTAATATTATTATTTAAGGTTTCTGTCGAATAATTTATCGATAGAAAAAGGTTTATATATATGTGTTAAATTGCATAAAAATGTTGTATTTATCAAATTATTTCCACTTTCATAATTTGATATAGTAGATTGCGTAGTATTAAGTTTATTAGCTATATCCTTTTGTGTTAAGTTGTTCATAATCCTCATTTGCTTTAAATTTTTTCCAATAACGATTTTATTAATTTCAATTGAAGAATAATAATAATTTTTTTCACAAATGCCAAATAAGTAATCTAAACTATATTTCATTTCATTAGCGTACATAATTAATTTAGTAAGAGGAATAGTGTCTTTTCCAGTTTCCCACCCTGATACAGTTGAATTATTAACACCTAATAATTTACCAATATCTTTTTGTTTTAAATCAAGTCTTTCTCTAGTTTCTTTTAGTCTTTCAATTATCATACATAACTCACCATAGTATATTATTTCATTTACCAGAATTAATTTTTATGATAATTGGGGATATACGATATTTAAAGAAAGTAAATTATATATTTTTTATGATATTATTTAGAAAAGTAAAGTAGGAGAATTTTAGTATGAATCAAGAAAAAATAGGAAAATTTATAGCAAAACTTAGAAAAGAAAAAAATTTAACTCAAGCTCAATTAGGTGAAAAATTAAACGTTAGTGATACCGCTGTTTCGAAATGGGAACGTGGTAAAACTTTACCAGATATTTCTATTTTAGAAGAATTAAGTGATATTTTAGAAATAACTGTTTCAGATTTGTTGCGTGGAGAGAAGAATACTGATGATATAACTATAAAAGCAATAAAATATTATAATAAAGCATCTAAATATAAATACGCAAAATGTTTTGTAATTTTATTGATTGTAATTGTTATTGGATTTTTATCAGCATTTTTAATAAATAATTACAATAGATTTAGAGTTTATAGTATAGGTAGTACTAAGGACGAATTTATTGTAAGTGGTTATTTGATAGTGAATAAAAATAAGAATATTTTGATAATTGATAACATAGAATATAATAGTAAATATAGTGGAACAAATTATCAAACAATATTGAATCAAATCGATATTATTTTAAAAGATGATAAAAAAATTTTATTTACTTTAGGTAATAATTTAGAATATGAAAATATTTTTTTGCAAGAATATTTAAGCGACAAATATATTTTTCTGGATGATTATGTGGAAAATAATGAATTTATTTTATATGATGATGAGAGAAATTTTTATCTTGAAATACACTATACTGACAATTTTAATATAGAAAATAAAATAAATATACCTTTATATTTTAAAGAGGAGATATCTAGTAGTAAATTGTTTTATTAAACTATATTTATGTTTAAGAGAGGAGATTAAATATATTATAAAAAAATTACTTACTTATTGTATTTTAGGCTTTTCGCTTTTTTTACCATTTAATGCATTTGCATTAGAAGAAGATTCTGTTTTTAAAGAAGTATCAAAAGTTGAAAGGTATTATAAGACCATTACATTTAACAATCAATATATATCATTAGTTCCTACAACTTTTACTGAGGAAATTTCTAAAGAAGAATTTGATAATTACGATGAAAATGTGAATAATGTAAATGGTTCAGCATATGTTGAGACAAGTTATAAAAAATTAACAACAACTATTTCAAATAATGGATCATATTATCGTTATAAAGCAGTTTTAAATTGGAAAAATTTTCCAAAGGTTCGAAGTTACGACACAATAGCAATTGGTCACTATGCTAGTGTTAAATTAAGAGGAATTTTGCATTTTGAACAAACTTATTGTATTACAGATGGAACTTGTAGAACAATACAAGCATATTATCCAACAACTCAAGATGCAGGTTCTGCGGCGACATTTAAGGTTCCTACTGGAGATATGACATCTTTATCACAGACCCTTTATTTTGATGTTCAAAAGTCTGTTGATGCAACTATAGTTAGTCAAAAAGCAACAGGTGACTATGCTCATGCTGTTGAAAATGTAACTATAGGTAAAGCTAGAAATTTTACAATTAGTAATTCAGGTATAATATTTGCTTCAAGTTCTAAAGATTCCTTTGATGAAATACCTCCAGCTCAAGCAACTTGGAGTGGCTCTTGGTAGATTATTTTAGACTTCATTTTGAAGTCTTTTTTTTTTGAGTTGAATTACAAGCTAGTGCACTTGCTTACCAGGTAGTGTAATTTTTTTTACCCAAATTATAGCCTAAACTCTAAACACTTTGTTTGGAGTTGATTTTATGTTTTTTATTAGAGCGCCTCCTAATCGAATAAAAGAATTTATTTGATTGGAGGTAAAAAATGATAAAAGTAAAGAGGAGGAAGGATAAATATAATCCATATACATTAGTTGATAATAACCATATATCTTTTACAGATAGTAAAGGAAATAATCAATTATTAAAAATTAGTGATGAGCTATATAATGCATTTAATCAATTTGAATTACAAGATAAAAAAATAATGAATGAATATGATAGACATACTGAACATATAGAACAAACGGATGAAATGTTATATAAAAAAGTTAAAATAATTAATAATTCATTAGAAGAAATGGTAATAAATAAAATTTTTTATGAAAATATTTTAAATGAAATAGATAAATTACCAGAAATAGAAAAAAGAAGATTAAAAAAGTATTTTTTTCAAAACAAAACTTTAAAAGAAATTTCGATTGAAGAAGGATGCAGTCCAAGAGCAATAAAGTATAGTATAGATGGTGGACTAAAAAAAATTTTAAAAAATATAAAATATTAACTTCAAAAAAGTTTGATAAATGAGGAATATTGTGAAGAGTTTAAAACTCTTCGCAATATTTCAATTTAATACTTTTATTTTTAAATCCTGCAGGTAATTAGTATATTATTCTTATTCTAAAAAAAGTAATAAATTGGAACAATTAGAAGGAGATGATTATATGGACCCATATATAGTAAATGTTCAAGAATGGGTAAATCAAAATTTTAAGGGAGAACCAGGATATGAAGAAATTACTGTAACTGGAAAAACAGGTTGGACTACAATATATGCATTAGTACATGCTTTACAAATTACACTAAATGTTGGTGCAATAGTTGATAATTTTGGACCTAGTACAGAAAATTCATTTAAAGAATATATATCAGTTACACCATTGGTAGAAACAGATCCTGATAATAGAGTTGATCCTTTAGAATTTTTATCATTAGAAGAACTTCAAGCACTTAATACAGATGATATGAGTGAAGAAAATAAAAATAAAGTCATAGAATTAATAAAATATAGAAGAATAGTTGGAATTGTTCAAGGAGCATTATTATGCAAAGGATATAGTATCGGTACCAATAAACCAACAGGTAACTTTTATTCGGGAACAGGTAATGCTATTAGAAATTTAAAAGAAGATGCTGGTGTGGAAGATACAACATCTTATGTAACGGTAAATGTTATGAAAGCATTAATGTCTATGGATTACTTCTACTCTTATGATAATTCAACAAGAACTAAAAATATTATTGAAATGCAAAGATATTTAAATAAAAATTATGAAGATTATATAGGTTTGTGTCCATGTGATGGAGTATATGGAAGAAGAACAAATAAAGCTTTAATTTATGCAATACAGGCAGAAGAAGGAATGTCTACGTCTGTTGCAAATGGAAATTGTGGACCATCGACAAAAAGTTGTTTGCCAACTCTTTCAGTTGAAGGAACTTCAAAGGGAACTAGTTATAATGGAAGTTCATATTCTAGTGAAAAAATTGAAAAATTTAAAATATTAGCAAACATGTTATTATATTTCAATGGCTTTGGAGATGGTACTATTTCTTCAACATTAAAAGAAAATACTATTAGTCAATTTCAAACAAAGTATGTTATACCTGTTACTGGTGAGATAGATTATACAACGTGGCTTTCATTATTGATAAGTTGTGGTGACACAGAAAGACCAGCTTCTGCGTGTGATTGTGCTACTATTTTAACCAAAGAAAAAGCAAAAACTTTATACGATAATGGTTATCGCATAGTTGGAAGATATTTATCTGGATATATTGCAAGTGGAGAAAGCAAAGCATTAACAATTGATGAATTAAAAATAGCAGTAGAGGCTGGTTTAAGGATATTCCCAATATATCAACAAAGTGCAAATTCTGTTTCATATTTTACAGTGCAAAGAGCTACTAATGATTTGTTAAATGCCTTTGATCATGCATCTAAATTAGGACTGCCAAGTGGAACGAGTATTTACTTTGCTGTAGATTGTGATCCACAAGAATCTGAAATTACCGATTACATTATACCTTACTTTAAAATATTAAGTTCTATTATGAAAGATTCATTAAATAATAAGTATCCTGTAAGTATTTATGGTACAAGAAATGTTTGTTCTAAAGTTAGTAATGCCGGTTATGCCAAGTATAGTTTTGTTAGTGACATGTCAACAGGATTTAGTGGAAATCTTGGCTTTTGCATACCAGATAATTGGGCTTTTGATCAATTTACTACAATTAAAGTTGGAAGTGGCGATGGAAAAATAGAAATTGATAAAGATGCAACGTCAGGTAAAGATTTAGGTTTAGGAGGAGATTTATATTTAACCGATATTGGAAAAGTTTACTATAGTTTGCTAGATATGTATAATTTAGCATTGCAATATACAGATGGTGATAAAGAGAAAAGTAATATGTTGGTTTTACAATATATTAGAAAAGAAAGATATGGAGATACATCAATTTTTAGAGCAGATGACGTAGGGGAATTCATAGATAATATTAGATGGGATGTTGTTGCAGGTACGATTGATACTAAGTATTGTGAGCTTGTAGATGAAAAATTATATAATTTAACTTTTGACTTTGAGGATGACAGTTATGAAGATATTGTTAATCATGATTTTCCACATCTAGCTGCAGTACTTAATGCACTGTTATATAAGATTGGAAATGTTGAATTAAATAAGTTTGATCAAATTGTAGACTCTTTTGCTGGATGGGGAGGAGATACTATCTCGTTTGCAACAGCAATAAAAATAGCTTTTGAAGAGGATGGAGAATATGATTATGAAAAATGGGCAAAAGAACATATATGTCGCCCAGGTGACAAATTTTTCGATTCGAAAGATTATATTGATGATATTGATGCATATAACTTATTTGATATGATTTATACACGAAATTTCACTCTTCCCGAAGCATTTTTAAATTATTATATTTTACCACTTAGTACAGGTATATGTGCATATAAAGCTAAAGCTAATATATTTATACAATGTATGACAGTGAAGCATTTTAATGAATTATGTGAATTAATAAATTCAAATGAAAGTCCAATAAAAGAATTAAGAGGAACAATAACAAAAGCAGAACAAAAATATATAGATACAGCTATTGATAGTTTTAAAAACCATTTATATGATGAAATAAATGCTGGAAGATAATTATTTACTTTAAAATATATTATGCTATAATATTAAAGAATTATGCAATTATAATGTTTTAATCAAATATACTATTTATAAGTTGAAATAAATCAAGTTGATAAATTTTGGAGGCCAATTTGTGATGAAAATATTAAAGAATGTTATTATATTTTTTGGAGTCAATTTATTATTATTTGTTTTACTATATTTAAAATGGATATATCCATTTAAAAAAGAAATTGGTTATATTCGTAAAAGAATAATTGTTTCTTCATATTATAGCGAAAAGATAAATATCAAAGACATTAAAAATCCATTTTTTAAAATGGTTAATGGTGTAGATTTAACAAAAGATAATTATGTAGTGTTCGATGAAATTGCGTTTCTTTCAATAGCGCGAAATGATCGTCACAAAAGAAACGTAGGGGATATATCAATTTATGGCGAATATAAATCAGAAATTAATTTACAAAATTTTTTAGAAGAATTAGGAGTTTTAGATGTAGAAAAAGCTTTAGAAGATAAAGAACCTTTGATAATCTATAATGATACTAACGATTCATGTCTTTTATTTTTTAAATCTTCAAATAAAATTGAAATATCTTTTCGTTCTAAATTTCCTTATAAATTAATATCTGAAGATGAAATTTATAATGATTTTCAAAATTATTTTATAAATAAAAGTAATAAATACTCATTAAATGTATTAAATACTTTAAAATTAAAATATAAAAAAATTTTTATAAGTTTGATAGTATTCAATATATTACTGATTATTTGTAGTAATATAATATCGAAATATAAAAATCGTAAATAGTTTAATTAAGTTATATTATTTCATTTTAATTTCAAAATTTAGATTTGTTATTTCAATTAAAAATTCTTATTTTATAAAAATTAAACTAGAAAAATTTTAAACTGGAAAAATTTTTTCTAGTTTTTTTATTTTTATACTTCAAAAAAAGGTTATAAGTGAGGAATATAGTGAAAGGATGATAATTTAAATTAATTTAAAGATTGATGTGATTATAAAATATTTATATTTTGTGTGATTAATTATATAAATTTTTATGAGAGGAGGAGAAAAAATGGAAGGAATTATTAGCCTTGTTGCAAATCAGGGAGTAGCAGTTGGTGTAGTTATTTATTTAATATATTTTCAAAATACAACTATGAAAGAAATGTTAACAACTTTGTCATTAATGAATGAGAGATTATCAGATATAGAACAAAAAGTAGGAATAGGTGATAATAAAAATGGAAAAAGCAATACTTAATGTTGATACATTATATATTAGTCAAAAAATGAATGATACATATTCTCACAATGGTGACTTAGCTATCGATATATCTAAATTAACATATTTAAAAGCACCTTTTACTGGTGTAATAAAACGAATATATAAAAATTGTAATGCTGTATGGTTAGAAAGTAGCGATAAAGTAGAGTATGCAGATGGAACTAAAGATTTTATGACTATTATGACACTACATGATAATGATATTTCTAATTTGAGTGTTGGACAAATTATTAAACAAGGAGAAATATATTATCATCCGGGAACAAAAGGAATTTCAACAGGAACTCATATTCACATTGCAGCAGGTAAAGGTAAATTTAAAGGTAATGGTTGGTATAAGGGAAAATATCAACCTAAAGTTAAGAGTTATGCGTGGCTAATATATAACCAATATGATATAACAAGGGCACTCTATTTAAGTGATCAAGTTAAAGTTAAAAAGAAAGTTTATAACTGGATAAAAGTTAATGATAAAAAGCAGTCTATTGAAGAGGTAGCTAATGAAGTAATTGATGGATTATGGGGAAATGATCTTACTTTGAAAAATCGATTGACTATGGCAGGATACGATTATAAAGTTATTCAAGATAAAGTGGATGAACTTTTAAAAAATAAGATTACATACGTAGTTCAAAAAGGAGATTATTTAATAAAAATTGGGAAAAAGTTTAATGTTAATTGGAAAGATATTGCCAAATTGAATAATATTCAATTTCCATACATCATTAAGGTGGGGGATATACTTAAAATCAATTAAATTAATTTAGTTTTATAAATCCATTGAAAGGAGGTGATTTATATATGAAAAGAAGGTTTTTTTCTATGATTGGTATTTTAGCTTTAATGTTTACTTTAGTCGGTAATGTTTATGCAGAAGAAAGAACTGAAGTTATAAGCGGTCCAAATATCAGACTGGGTAAATTTACTGTAGAGTATCCACGCTCAGTAACATCATCAAAATCAACAGCTCAGGGAAGTGATACTTTTGTATATTTTCTAAATCTGTCTAAATTTCTTTCTAATGGAACTTTTAATGAGACTTGTACACGAACTATGACAGGGCATTTGATGGAAGACGATTTATTTGGCGGAGATGATTTAGTCAAAGTTTATGAAGCTGAAATAAAAAATAGAGAGGTAAAAGATATTGCTGTAACAACAAAAATATCAGGTGATATAGAATCATCAGGCGATAATGAAGCTGAATTATATATGAAATTCATGATTAGTAGTTGTTCTGGTGATGCTGATTCAACGTATGTTTATCATTTCTTTGATTATTATATGGGTATAAAATAGGTATATGGGGGATTAATTCTCCCATATACCTTAATAGTGAAAAAAGTTTAAATGGATAATTATGAAAAAATATTAAAAAGTTAATTACTAATGAAATTGTATAAGTATTATTTTTTTTATTATTAATAAAAATAATGGTCTTGATTATTATTAAAATGAATACTATTATTATTGATAAATTTATTTTTTTTATGTTAACAATAAATTAGTATTTAAAAATAAAATCAAAATTGATATAATTATATAAAAGATACATAAGTATTGTAAATTTAATTTGTAAAATATACAAGTTAAATATAGAAAAATTAGGTAGATGTTGCAGAATTTTTTACACTACCATTATATTATAAGGAGTGAGTATATGAAAAAAATATTATTAAGTTTATTGTTATGTGGATTTGTTTTAATTGTTTTAACAGGTTGTAAAAATGATAAAAAAATTGAAGAAGATAACGAGGTACATTCCTTAGAAAAATGTTCGTATAAAGAAGATGATAATTGGATTAATTACTTTTGTACTTTTTATCAAAAAGATGATAGTGGGAATTTTACTAAAATTTATGGATACGAATTTAATAGGATAGATTTATTGAAAAAAGACACTAATGATAAATTTTATATTCCAATCATTGATGGCAAAACTGGTGAGACAATTAATACCATGGAACCAGGTGTATATACATTATTAAATGGAGAAAAAACTAGACAAGAATATCTTAAATTATCAGATTTTTTAGATTCTGGGGCATTTAATGAAGAAAATTTTGAATCCAAATTGAAAGAATTAGAATTGAAAACTATCGATGAAAATTTAGTTATTGAATTATATAAATCAAGTTTAAATGAAGAAGAAGTATCTCATGGAAAATACGATTATTTATCTTTTGCATCATCTTTAGATATTGAAAGCGGAAATGGTGTATTTAGAGTTGGATATATGATATATAATGGAAATATTAAATTTGCTAAAATTGATTATATAAATAAGGATGGAAAATTCTTATCAACTTTGGTTAATGATAATGAGGCAACTGAAGATCAAATAGAAGATTACAATAATTTATTATTATTAGAAAAAGAAATTGTTGAAAAGCAAATTTTTGATATTGATGTTTTTGATGGAAAAACATTTGATACAACTAAATTAAAAGAATTATTGGGTAGTGTGGCAAATAATGAAAATTAATTGTGATAAAATATCTAAGCACTACGGAAAACAAGTTATATTTGAAAATTTTTCTTACTGTTTTAATCCAGGAAAAATATATTTTTTATGTGGGAGAAGTGGAAGTGGTAAAACTACTTTGTTAAATATTATCTGTGGTATTGAAAATTTTGATAATGGTGAAATCTCTTTTTCATCAAATATAAAATTTCAAAAAAAAGTAGATAATGAATTAATGATGGAAAAAATAGGATATATTTCACAAAATACATTTTTTATAGATTATTTAACAATATTAAAAAATTTAGAACTTTGTTGCACCGATGATAAAAAAATTATTGAATATTTAAAAAAGTTTAATTTATATGATACACGAAATAAATACCCTAATGAATTATCTGGAGGAGAAAAACAAAGAATAGCTATTATACAAGCAGTATTAATGAATAAAAAAGTCTTATTACTTGATGAACCAACAGCCTCATTAGATAGAGAAAATAAATTAAAAGTGATTAAATTATTAAATAAAATTAAAGAGAATATTATTGTAATAATGAGTTCACATGATTCTGAATTAAAAAATAATTGTGATGAAATTATTAATTTAGAAAATGCAAGTGAATATGTAGTTTCTAAAAATAGCACTACTGATGGCGCTGAAATATCTTTTGATGATACAACTAGTAGGAAATCCATTTTAAAATTTATGCTTGAACAATATAAATATTCTAAATTTGAAAAAAAATCAAACTTTATACTTAGTATTGTATTTGTTTTATCAATTTTAATTTTATTTTTATGCAATTCTCCAATGAACAAATTGTTATCTAATATTGAGAAAAGATATAAAATAAATCAATTTAAGATAACATATAGTGATAAATATTTTAATGAATATCAAGAATTACTAAGTGATCCTAATGTGAAAGAAATAGTGATTGATTATGCTTTAAATATTCCGATAACAAATTTTAATGATGGTTTTAGTATGAAAAATGATGATACTTTTTATGAGTTTAATGTAGTTACTATTCCATATAATCCTGAATATTTTAAATATTCAAAAAAAATTATTTACGGACAATATTTTGAAGATAAAAATGATATAATAATTGGTAAAAAATATGCATTATCTTTAGCAAATAACAAAGATATAAAAAGTTTAGTTGGAAAGAAAATATCTTTGAAATTGTACAATGGCAAAGAGGAATTTAGAATTGCTGGAATATTTGATGATTTTTCAGAAGATGAATTAATGTATTTTAAACCATATGGTATAGAGACAGATACAATTAATGAAAAGTTTTTTATAAATTCTAAATTCACGGAAAACTATTTTTCAGAACCCACAAAATATATTTTATATTTTAAAAATTTTAAAAGTATGAATAGTGTATTTAATAAATATTATAATAATAGTAATGAATTTATCAGTGGATATAGTAAATCATTCTATAATTTATTTAATAGTTTTAGTGCTTTATCAATAATAATGTATCCGGTAGCATTGATATGCATTATAATATCTTTCTTATTTTATTTTCAATCTTTAATATCAAGAATAGAATATTATAAATATAATTATTGTGTTTATAATTATTATAGATATAAATCAGACTTTGTTGCAAAAAATTATATTCTTGCTAACTTAATAAATATATGTAAGCTATTAATAAAATCAATAATATTTGCATTTATAATTGCAATTTTATTAAATTATCTTAATGATATTTTAAATATTTTTAAATTTAGATTATTTGATTTTAATATTTTATTGCTAATACTTTTTGTTATTTTTATAGTATTTATTTGTTTTATATCCATGATATTTATTTCTAAAAGAATAAAAAAAATTGGGTGGTATGAAATTTTACAGGAGTCTAGGGATTTAATATGATAAAATTAGAAAAAATTACAAAGAAATATGGTGATAAAACAATTTTAAATAAAATAAGTTATTCGTTTATGCCTGGAAACATATATGTTATAAAAGGTGTTTCTGGTAGTGGAAAAACAACTTTACTTAATATATTATCTGGTATAGTTTTAGATTATAGTGGCGAATATATAATTGATAGTAATGTTATTCAAGATTTTCGCAAAAATCATTTTGTTGGATATATGACACAAGCTAGTAATTTATTTTCTAATATGACAGTTATTGAAAATTTAATGATGGTTTGTTGTGATAAAGAAAAAATAAATTATTATGCTGAATTATTTGGAGTATTAAGTTTTCTTGATAAGTATCCAAATGAACTATCAGGTGGAGAAAGACAACGAGTAGCTTTGTGCAGAATGTTATTGGTTGATAATGATTTAATTTTAGCTGATGAGCCAACAGCTTCATTAGACGAAAATAATGCTAAAATTATAGTTAAAGAATTTAATAAAATTAAAAACTTTAATAAAATAATTATTATTTCGACACATGATAATTATTTTGATGAAATAGCAGATCAAATAATTTATTTGGATTATGGAAATGTTGACAAAGTAGTTTCTAAAAATAATTCAAAAAAGTTTCAAAAAAATTGTGAGCCAAATTTCAAAGAAAAAAAATGTGAAATTAATTTTAAAGAGATTGATAAAAAATATGTTATTAACAAATTAAAAAAAAGTTCTTCAAAAAAGAGTTTTCTGGTATCGACTATATTATTAACATTATTTTTGTTTATATTAGGTTTTAGATTTAATTTTAAAAATGAGTATATAAATTTACTGAAAGACAAATATCCATTAAATTCTTTTGAAGTTGAAAAAAATACGTATGAACAAGTAAGTGATATTATAGATTTAAAATTATATGATAATTATTATTATGAATTTTCTAATGGTATAAAAAGTTATATTCTTCCAGATTATTGTGATAGTTATTTTAAAAATAAAGAAAATTTAATATATGGAAAGTTCCCAGTAAAAAACAATGAAATTTTGGTTAATTTAAATTTAGTTAACAATTTTTTTCCAAACGTGGATGCAGAAAAAACTATAGGGATGAGTATAACTTTTGATAATAAAAAATTTGTTATATCAGGAATAATATCTTCAAATGAAAAAATAATTAATTTGGCTAATGATTCAAATCCTTATTATTCTTTGAGTAATAAAGATTATATCATGTTGGTTCCTTATGATTATTTAAAAACGTTTGGAGAAATAAAAAATAGTAAAGTGCTTTTTGCTTCAACTAAAAATTTATATGGGAATAAGTCAGATGTAACAAAATTAAAAAAATTAGGAGTTTATCTGTATTGGGATAATAAAATAGAATCTTCTCAAAGTAGTATAAATTTTTTATTTAATATATTGATTTTGATTATTATATTTTCTAGTATTATTGTCTTGTTGTTTTTGTCGAATGAAATAATGTTGCAACTTCATTTTAGAAAAAAAGAAATAGGTTATATGCAACTATTCAATATTGATAAAAAGAGAATAACTAAAAATATTAAAAAAGAATATTTTTTTAGATATATAAAAAGTTTGTTATTTAGTTGTGTTTTATTATTTTTTATTAATTTGCTTATAAAATTTATATTTAATATAAACCTATTTCCACCATTGATAATTTTGTTACTCTTTATCTTTATTTATTTAGTATATATTTATATTCTTATAAAATTACCAGTTAATAAAATAATGAAAAAGAGAATTATTGATTTAATAAGGTAAAATACATTTAAAATGTATTGAAAAATTAAGGAAAAAGTTGATAGTAAAATGGATTTCATCATAAGAAAAAATGAAAAATTAGAAATTGACGATAAAGTATTATGTATTAGTGAGGGATATGCTTTTAAATATAATCAAGAGAAGTAAAAAGTAAATATATTAAAGGAACAGTAATGTTCTTTTTTTTTGTAAGAAAGAGAGGAAAGTTATGAATAGGAAAAGTATAGGAATTTATAAAGGAAATGACTTGTTTTTAAGTGTAGGAATTTATAATAATGATAGAATATATGTCGGATTAGACTTAATTGATGAACCTTTTGATGATATTACAGTTAATTTAACAGATCTATATTTACCATCAGACAATTATGTTTTTATGAATGGAAATTTAGATAATGAATTAATAAGTTTTCTAAATGATAAAGGGATTATTGGAGAACCTATTGAAACATATAAATATAATAATGGTAAATACTATATGGTTTCATTAAATCATGAATTACTAAAGAAATGTTCTCCAGAAGATTATAAACAGTATGAAGAATTAAAGTATAGAGAAATAAACCAAGATAATAATTTAAATAATGATAGATAAGATTAGATTTTTTTAATTTTAATTTTTTTTATATGATGAAAGGAGGAACTTATGTTATTAATTATATTAAGTGCAATAGGATTAGTCTTATTGCTTTTTATTTATTCTACTTTGGTAGTATCAAGTAGATGTTCTAGGGAGGAGGAAAAAAATGAATATTTTAGAAATGTATAAAAGATTATCAAATGAAGATAAGGCTAATTTAAATATATATTGTATATATGATAGCATCTATGATGTTTCAAAAAATGAAGAAATTAATGTTGATGATGAAACTGCAATTAATATTCAAGAATTGTCATACAATTTATATTTGGATGATGAATATAGTAATTTGTCAACATCTCAAATCGCTTATTTTTTAACTGAATGTTATGCCAAAGATAACTCTTTTATTGAAAAAATAAAAGATATGGATTATGATGATATTTTACAGGCTGTTGAAGATGATAATCATGATTTTTATAAAGAAGAAATAGAAAGGTAGGAATTACAATGGATTTTACAAAATTAAATTTAGAATTTTCTAATATACAATTAAAATTGGAAAAGTATGATAAGCAATTAGGAATTGTTTTGAATGAAATTAAAAAGTTGGAAAAAGATATTGGAAAGTTGGAAACAAAATTAGAACAAACTAAAGTGCAAACAGAGAAGTGTCAGTACAAATTAATAATAGAGTTTAAAAAAGAACAAGTAAATTTTTTAAAAAATACTTTTATTGATAAAGAAGTGGAAAGATAAAATGCAATTAGTAGTTGTAAGTTTATTAATTTTTGTAATTATTATTATATTGCTATTTGTAGAACCTTTGATTTCAAAAGAAAAAATAAAGGACAATAAAGAACATGGATCTGCAAGATGGGCCACATTAACTGAAATAAAAAAGAATTTCCATTTAGAATATATAGATAATATAGATGAAAGTGGTTTTCCGATATATTATAGTAAAAATAATAAAAAGGTATGGTTTGATATGGAAACACCTCATTGGATTTATTTAGGTTCTACAGGTAGTGGAAAAAGTGCTACTGCTGTTATTCCAAGTTGCTCTTTTATTGCAACTGCAAAAACTAAAAAAAGTGTTTTTATTACCGATCCTAAAGGAGAGATTTTTTCGACAACAAGTAAATTGTTTAAAGAAAATGGTTATGATGTAATAACTCTTGACTTTAGACACCCAGAATATAGTCATCATATAAATTTACTTGAACCAGTAATAAAGGAATATGAGTTATATAATAATTTTAAAAAATTAAGTGAAAATGAAATAAACGAAGATAAAAAAATGGAGTATAAAAATAAATCAATAATTCATTTTGCAGAAGCAAATCAATTGGTTAATGATATATCTAAAATGATAATGGATGATACAACTGCTCGTGAGAAGTTTTGGAATAATAGTAGTGCCGATTTATTGTATGGCATTATTTTTTTATTTTTGGAAGAATATGCTGATGGTAAAATCAATAGAAATCAAATTACTTTGACATCTGTAAAAAAGTTTCAAAATAGTTCTATGACAGAAACAAATAACAAAAAATTAAAAAAATATATGGAGTCTAAAACTTATGAGATGAAAAGCAAAGACAAATTATTACCAATATTAAATATATCAGATACAACATATAGATCTATAACATCAACATTCAATGAAAGAATGACTTTATATGATGATGTCAATGTAGAAAATATTACATCTAATTCGGATTTTGATTTTGATGTTTTGGGTAAGAAACCTACCGTATTATATTGTTGCATTCCAGATGAATCAAAAATCTACTATTCATTAATTTCTATAATTGTTTCATTAATTTATAAAACTTTGGTTTTATTATGTAATGAGCAAGAAAATAAAAGACTTCCTTATGATTTAGTATTTATGTTAGATGAGTTTGCTAATACACCACCATTATCAGATATTACTACAATGGTTAGTGTAGCAAGAAGCAGGGGTATGTGGTTTAATTTCTTTTTACAAAGTTTTGCTCAATTGGATAATTTATATGGTAAAGAAGTTAGTCAAATTATTCAAGATAACTGTGGGTTAGCATATTTAAAAACAAATACACAAAGTACAGCTGATGAAATAAGTAAAAGATTAGGAGCGCATGGTGTTTTAACATCTTCAGTAAATTACTCAATGAGTTTTATTAATAATAATGGTAGTAAAAATACATCATTGATTAGTAGAAGTCTTATGACAGCTGATGAAATAAAACAATTACATTATAAGATAATTATATTTCCAACAAAAGGATATCCAATATTAAGAGATACTATTATTTATAAAAAATTTAGTTGTTATAGGTCTGGAGAAATAGAAAGAACTAAAAGACCTTTACAAAGACTTGTTGATACTTATTATACTGTTGAAGATATACAGTTGAATAATAATAATGATATACAATCAAAAGTGCAATCTGAAAAATTTGAATTAGATTCAATAAATAATGATATTAAGAGAAAACTTGATGAAATAATAGATGAAGTTTTAAAAATATTTATAAATGTTGATTATGAAGTGCAATATGTAAATTATAACAATGTAAATCGTGTTGATTTATACTTATCTTCAATCATGTCAAATGTAGATATTCTACAATTAACAACTTTATCTGAACACATGAATTTTAATTTTTCAATTATTTCAAACAAAGAAAAGATAAATAGAAAAAACAGAAATTCAAAAATAGAGATTTATTTAAAATAACTAAATTTTTGGTATAGAAATATACCAATTTTTTTGAGGGGGGGAAAATTTTGAATAAAAAATTTGTTAATTTTTTTTACAATAATCGTGATGAAACCATTAAAGATATACTTAATTATGATAAAGGTTGGCATGATTTTATTAGATTTTGGTCTGAAAATTTAGGTTATCATTCTATTGATAACTTACTTAATATTTATTCATATAATCCTAGAGGCAAAATATTTGCAACCTTTGATGATTGGAATAAAGAATCTGTGAATAGAAGAATAAAAAGAGGGAGTCATGGAATCCCAATTTTAAAAAATGATTATAAAGTATACGTTTTTGATATAGCTCAAACTTATGGAAAATCATTTATTATTTGGAAATATAATGCAAAGTATGATGAAGATATAGCTAATATTTATTCTTTCAAGAATAAATTAGAACTTAATAGAAATGATATATCAATTTCTGAAAAATTTACTATTGCATTAAAAGTGAATATAGATAATTTATTAAATAATAATTATTCAAATTTGAGTTTAGACGAAAAAAAATTTGTGAGTGAATCTATATCCTCTATTATTTTAACTAAAATAGGTAAAGATATTCCAATAGATACAGAAAGTTCATATTCACAATTAAAAAAATTGTCAATGGATAATATCATGAAATGTATGCAAGTTATTAATAAAGAAAGCTGTAGTTTATATAAGGAAATCAATAAATATGTTATAGTTTTAGATAAAATTAAAGAAGAAATTATTTCTATAATTGAAGAGGATATTATAGATAATGATTTAAAAAAAAGTCTAGAATCTATTGAAATTAACACTGGAGTAAATTATGAAATCTTAGAGCGTATTTATGCTGTTGAAAAAGAAAAAAAGCATAAGGAAAAATTAGAAAGTAATGAGCTAAAAAATATAATAGATGAAGATGTAGAACAATTATCTTTGTTTGAATCAAGAGAAAATTTATTAGCTAATAAAATATGCGGTATATTTAATTCCTTTGATACAAGATATATGAATACTTTTGAAATATACAATGTTGAGTTACAACGATGGGAACATATATCTAGTAAAAAAAGAAATTTATCTATAATTTTAAAAAGTTCTTTGATTGATGATTATGCTGATAGTGAAAATAGTTTTACATTTTTTAATACTGACAAAACTGAAGAAATAAAATTAAATGAATTAATATTAAATAACGCTTTTATTCAATCCTTATATAAAGATAAGGATTTTTCAATAAGATTTACTCCAAATATGATTCATATTTATTGGAATAATTTTGACGAAAAGCAATTTGATATGGATATACCTAGTACGAAACTTATAAATCAAGGTGAAATTGATAGTCAAGAATTAGAACAAATAGTTAATGAAGTATCTGATATTACTTATGAAATAAGAAATATTGAAACTGAAGTCAAGGATGAGTATCCAACATTTAATTATCATATTGACGATAGTAAAATTGAAAGAAGTTTTGGAGCAAAATCAAGATTTGAAGATAATATAAAAGCTATTGAAATTTTGAAACAACTTGAAAATGAAGATAGAAACGCAACAAAAGAAGAACAAGACATTTTATCTCGTTATGTAGGTTGGGGTGGAATTGCTGATGCTTTTGATGAAAGAAAAGATAATTGGAAAAGTGAAAGAGAAAGATTAAAATTACTTTTAAGTGATGAAGAATATAAAGCAGTTGCACATTCAACCTTATCATCTTTTTATACTCCAAATATGGTAATAGATGGAATATATAATGCACTTAAACAATTTGGATTTGAAAAAGGGAATATTTTAGAGCCAAGTTGTGCTATTGGAAATTTCTTCGGTAGATTACCAGAAGAATTTAATAAATCTAAATTATATGGTGTTGAGTTAGATGGTATAAGTGGAAGAATTGCTAAAAAACTTTATCCTAATGCAAAAATAGAAATAACTGGTTATGAAAATTCAAAAGTAGCAGATGAGTTATTTGATGTTGCAGTTGGTAATGTTCCTTTTGGAAGTAATACTGTCTATGATAAAAGATATAAAGATAAGTTTTTAATACATGATTATTTCTTCCAAAAGACACTTGATAAAGTTAGAGATGGTGGAATAATTGCTTTTATAACTACTGATGGAACACTTGATAAGAAAGATACAAGAGTAAGAGAGTATATTGCAAAACGAGCAGAGTTTTTAGGTGCAATTAGATTACCAAATAATACATTTACAAATAATGCTAATGCAAGAGTGACATCTGATATTATTTTCTTAAAAAAGAGAGATGAATTAAAACAAGATATAAGTGAAGAAAAATGGATTTATACAAGTGAAAATGAAGATGGGATAACTATCAATAATTATTATATTGATAATCCAAATATGATGCTTGGTAAAATGGAAACTACAACACATTTTGATATGGCAACTTGTATTCCATTTGAAGATAAAGATATAAATGAAATAATGCAACGAGCATTAAGACAATTACCAAGTAACATATATGAACAAAGTAGTTTTATAGAAAACAATGATACTAATTTAGATGTATTAGACGCAGATGATAGTATTAAGAATAATGCTTTTACCATTATTAATAAAGATGGAAAAGACATAATATATCAAAGACAATTCTCTAGTTTAGTTCCATATTCTATTCAAGAGGGTATGGTAGCAAAAAGAATTATTGGTCTTTGTAAAGTGAAAAATGCTTTAAGAGATGTATTTGATATACAACTTCGTGATGGTAGTGATGAAGAATTATCACTAGCACAAGAAAAGTTAAGTAAAGAATATGATGAGTTTTATAAAAGATATGGTTATATTAATGATAGTGTAAATGCAAGAGCATTTGAAAGCGATCCAGATTATTATTTACTTACATCTATTGAAAATAAAGTTAGTAAAGAAGATGAAGACATAGAAGATGATAAACCTAAATATGAAAAGGGAGATGTCTTTACTAAAAGAACAATAAGAAAAAGTAAAGTAATAACAAGTGCTGAAACTGCAGAAGATGCATTAAAGTATTCACTTAATAATCGTGGTTGTGTAGATTTTGAATATATGAAAACATTATATCCAAAAACTGATGATGAAATTATAGAAGAGCTTGATAATTTAATCTATCAAGATCCTGAAAAATTAAATGACTTTAATAAAGGTTGGGTAATCGCAAGTGAATATTTAAGTGGTAATGTTAAACATAAACTTAATTATGCTAAATCAATAAATGAAGATAATAAGTTTGATAAAAACATTGAGGCACTTGAAAGAGTACAACCTACACCACTTGAATATGATGAGATAAGTGTTAAGTTAGGATCTACTTGGGTACCAGAAGATGTATATCATCAATTTTGTTGTGAATTATTAGATATTCAAAGTTGGAATAAAAGTAGATTAAAGATAAAATATGCAAAAGAAGTAAATACATGGTTATTTCAAGCAAGTGGCTTATATGGTTATGGAGTTAAGAATACAAGTGTTTGGGGAACTGATAGAGCAGATGCTTTATCTTTAATAAAAAATGCTTTAAATCTTCAAAGTGTAACTATATATGATAAATTAGATGATGATCGAAGAGTAGTAAATCCTGTAGAAACTGCAAATGCTAGAGAAAAACAAGAATTAATAAAACAAGAGTTTAAAGAATGGATTTGGAAAGATGAAGAAAGAAGAAATAGACTAAAAAAACTTTATAATGAACAATTTAATTGTATGAAAGAAAGAGAGTTTGATGGTAGTCATCTTACTTTCGATGGAATGAATCCAAATATAGAACTTCGTGAACATCAAAAAAATGCAGTTGCTCGTGTTTTATATGGTGGTAATACTTTACTTGCTCATGCAGTAGGTGCAGGGAAAACTTATGAGTGTATTGCTAGTGCAATGGAATTAAAAAGACTAGGTATTGTTAGTAAACCAATGTTTGTTGTCCCTAATCATTTGTTAGGGCAATGGGCAAATGAAATCTTAAAATTATATCCAACGGCAAATATACTTGTAGCAACTCAAAAAGATTTTGAAAAAACTAGAAGAAAAAAACTTATGGGAAAAATAGCAACAGGAGAATATGATGCAGTTTTAATTGCACATTCAAGTTTTGGATTAATTCCTATGAGTAAAGAATATGAACAAAAACATATAGAAAAAGAAATAGAAGAAGTTGTAAATGCTATTGAAAGAATTAAAGAAGAATCTGGTGATAGTTTAAGCGTTAAAAAACTTGAACAAATTAAAACGAGTATGGATACCAAATTAAAAACATTATTAGATAGGCCAAAAGATGATGTAGTAACATTTGAAGAACTTGGTGTTGATGAACTAATAGTTGATGAAGCACATATGTTTAAGAATTTACCAATGTATTCAAAAATAAGAAATGTTGCAGGTATAAATAATAGTGAAAGTAAAAAAGCAACTGACTTATTTATGAAGATAAGTTATATTCTTGAAAATAATGGTGGAAAAGGTGCAGTATTTGCAACAGGAACTCCTATCTCTAATTCAATGGGAGAATTATTTGCTATGCAAAAATATCTACAACTTGATAGATTAAGAGAAATGGGATTAGAACATTTTGATGAATGGGCATCAACTTTTGGAGAAATAGTAAATAGTTTTGAAATTGCACCTGATGGTAGTGGTTTTAGAACGAAAGCACGATTTGCACAATTCTTTAATATTCCAGAGTTAATGACTTTATTCAAAGAAGTTGCTGATATAAAAACATCGAAGATGTTAGACTTACCAGTGCCAAAATTAAAAGGTGGAGATTATAAAACAATAGTTGCACCTAAAAGTGAACAACTTGGAGAATATATTGAAAAGTTATCTGAAAGAAGTGAGCATATTAGAAATGGTTGTAATCCACGAGAGGATAATATGTTACTTGTAACTAATGATGGTAGAAAAGCAGCATTAGATTTAAGAATGATAGATCCAACTATGCCAGACTTACCTAATTCAAAAATAAATATGGCAGTAGAAAACATTTATAGAATATGGTTGGAAAACAGAGAAGACAAGTTAACACAACTTGTCTTTTGTGATTTATCTACACCTAAAACTGATGGGACATTTAATATATATGATGATATTAAAACTAAACTAATGGAAAAAGGTGTTCCAGAAGCAGAAATAGAATTTATTCATAATGCTAAAACTAATCCACAAAAATTAAAATTATTTGAAGATATGAGAAATGGTACAAAAAGAATTTTAATAGGATCAACATCAAAGATGGGAGCAGGAATGAATGTTCAAGATAAATTAATTGCATTACATCATCTCGATTGTCCATGGCGACCATCTGATATTGAACAAAGAGAAGGTAGAATTTTAAGGCAAGGTAATCAAAATGAAGAAGTTGAGATATATAGATATGTAACCGAGGGTAGTTTTGATGCATATTCATATCAATTAATTCAAACTAAATCAACTTTCATAAATCAAATTATGGTTAATAGTAATGGTGGTGGAAGAACTGCCGAAGATTTAGATAGAGATACATTAACTTATGCAGAAGTAAAAGCACTTGCAAGTGGTAATCCATTAATATTAGATAAGTTTAAAGTTGAAAATGAACTAAAACAATTATATTTATCTAAAAGTAGATATGATAAATCACATATTGAATTAGAAACAAAATATAATCGTGATTTACCTAGACAATTAAAATATCAAACTCAATATTTAAGTAATCTTGAAACTGATATTTTAAAAGTAAAAGATTTATCAGCTGATAATTTTCAAATTACTATTAGAGATCAATTATTTGATTCAAGAAAAGATGCAAGTACAAAGTTTTATCAAAGTTTATCTTTATTAAAAACTAATGAAGAAATAAAACTAGGAGAAATTAGTGGTTTTGATATTGTAGGAACAAAAGATGAATTATGTTATAAACCAGTTGTCTATGTAAAAGGTGTAGGAAAGTATAAAGTTGAAATAAGTAATTTAGATGAGATAGGTAATATTTATAAATTAGAAAATATTTTAAAAAGTTTTGGTAATAAAATAAATACTACAAAAGAACAAATTGCTTATAATGAAAAGCAACTCATTGATATTAAGGAAGAACTTGATAAACCATTTACTCAAAATGATAGAATTAGAGAACTACAAAAAGAAAAAGCACGAATTGATAGTGAACTTGATTTAGATAAACAAGAAAACACTAGAAGTGTTGAAGAAACCAATGATGAAGATTTAGAAAGATAAAACTTTTTAAGATTTTTAAAAAAAACTCTTGCAAAATCTACTTTTTTAAGTGATAAATGGAACGAAGAAAAAAAGCCGTTAAATATATCTAATTTAATCGGTATTAAACTTGATATTTGGGGTTGATGAGCTATAAGCATAAAATTATAAAACCTCTTAAAACGGCTTAAATATGGTTAAAACCACAATACAATAATTATTCAAAAAAATTTTTCTATATTATTTGCACTTAATAATAAGTTATATAAGAAAAATTATAATAATTAAAGAAATATTAGTTGATATATAGAAGATAGAATCTTAAATAAATTATTTATTTAAGTAAAAAATAACTAAGGAGGAATATTTATGTATATTACTGACACAACTGAAAATGTTAGAAAATTATTCGATAAATTAGACAACAAAGAAGATAAGAGTAAAATGAAAATTTTATTATACTTATTTGATTTATTAAACAATAACCAAATTAACAATAAAAATGAGATTAATCCTAATTTAGTTGAAGATGATGATTTAATAATTTTTAATTTAGAATCTATTGGATTTGAATCCAACGTATGTACTATATTTTTACAATTTAATATAATGCTTTATTATCGTATGACTAATACTAATGAATTGTATGAAGAAAATGGTAGCGTAATGGGTCTTGTTTTTGATAGTGATGAAAAATTAATAATTTCACAATTTGAAAAGTTAAACTTTGAAGAAAAATTAGATGTATTTAGTGAATTAATAACTAGATATAATAATGAAACATATTTTAAAGATTGGATGAATATAGCTGTACTTGGATCAGAAAATAGTGATTTTGATATAGCAAAATTAATATTAGAGTTTAAAAAAACATTATAATTATCTTTTTAACTAAAGGAGCTGACAAAATCAGTTCTTTTTTTTATGAATTAATAAATAGTTATGACAATAAAATTAAATGGAGGTGGACTCATGAAAAAAATCATAGAAAATTTAAATTTACACTATAAGATAGATCTTCAATTTATTGATACTGGAAAAGACGTTAAACAAATTATTAAGGATAATTTTTATATATATCTAAAAGATTTAAAAAAAGGAAAAAATTATGAATCAAATGATAAAATTATTGCCTAGATATGATATAATTATAGAGATATCAAGGACTCATGATGTGATAAAAGAGGAGGTTTGTTCAACGTTATGAGTAAAAAATACAAAAGTGGTGATTATTTAAGATTGTCTAAAGAGGATGCAAAAAATTTAAAAAGTGATGAAAGCATTTCTATAGAAAGTCAAAGAATGATTATTGAATCTTTTTGTAAATTTCAAAATATTGAATTAGTAGAAGAATATGTCGATGATGGTTTTTCTGGTAGTAATTTTGATAGGCCAGCATTTAAAAGAATGATTGAAGATATTGAAAGTGGAAAAATTAATTGTGTAATTACAAAGGACTTCTCAAGATTAGGTAGGGAATTATATCAAACAGGAACTTATATAGAGGATTATTTTAAAGACAAAGGTGTTAGGTATATTGCAATAAATGATGGTTATGATTCATTAAACGATAATGATAACATGATTTCTATGAAATTAGCCTTTAATGATTATTATTTAAGAGATATATCAAAAAAAGTAAAATCAGCATTAAAAGCAAAAAAAATTAATGGTGATTATATAGGTTCAATTCCAAAATATGGATTTCTAAAAGATCCAAATAATCATAATCATTTAATAATTGATCCAATTGCTTCATTAGTTGTTAAAAGAATTTTTAAAATGGCACTTGAAGGATATAGTTGTTATTCTATTGCAAATATTTTAACAGAAGAAAAAATTCCTATACCAATAGTATATAAAAAAGAGCCAAGAGGGGCAGCAGTTAAGGAAAATGATGGTTATGGTATATGGAGACATCAAACTATAAGAGATATTTTAACAAGTGAAATGTATATAGGAAATATGGTCCAGAATATGTTTGAAAAAACTCGATATAACTCAAAAAAAATACATTCAAATTCACCGGAAGATTATATCATAGTGGAGGATATGCATGAACCTATAATTGATAAAAATACATTCAATGAAGTACAAGATATTTTAAGAACAAATGCCAAAGTAAAATACAACCGGAAAAATAAGGATAAATATTTATTTAGTGGTTTATTAATTTGTAAAGAATGTGGGCATAAATTAACAATTTTGGAGAAAAAAAATAAAGGTAATAATTCCCATTATACTCAATGTAGTCAATATACAAAAAAGGGTAGATATGGAGTATGCAATATTCATCGAATTAATTATAATTTGTTGGAAGAAGATTTAATAAATATTATTACTAATGTAGCAAGTGAATTTTTAAAAGAATATGATGCTAAATCTTTGACCGAAGAAGCTAATTTAATATTACAAGAAGAAATTACTAGTATACAAACATCTATTGATTTGCTTAATAGGGAAATATCAAAATATGATACTGCTATAGAACAGTTATATATGGATAAAGTAGAAAATAAAATTCCTGAAAATATTTTTGATAATTTATTAAAAAAATATGATAATGAATTGAAGAATGCAACAAATAAAAAGATTCAATTAGAAGATGATAAAAATACAATGTTGGAAAAAGTTGAAAAATTAGATTATGATTCATGTGCTAGATGTCTTAAAAAGTTTTTAACATTTAAACATCCATCTCGCAATATTATTTTAGAATTAGTAAATAGAGTGGAAATAGACAATGATAAAAATGTTAAATTATTCTTTAATTTTAATGAAATATCTAGTTTTGTTAGATGATTTTTTTTAATAATTTTTTTCTTATTTTTTACTTGTATCATATGAATTTTTTTTACTCTTAATTTATAACGGGTGTTACATTACCTTTTTTAAGTTATGGAGGTTCTAGTTTACTTATTACTATGATTAGTATAGGAGTATTACTTAATATATCTAGATATACTAGTTAATAGAAAAAAGACATCTAATCTTAGGATTAAATGTCCAACCACAAATGAGGTAGACATTCAGAATGAACTGAATGTTCCTTTTTATTATATTAGAGATTCCTCTTAATAAATACATTTTAATATAGTATAAAACGATAATCAAGTTAAAAATTTAATTAATAATTAATCATTATTTTTAAAAGTAATATTATATTTACTAGGACCTTTAATACATTTACCATCTATATCAAATCTTGATGCATGACATGGACAATCCCATGTCTTTTCTATTTCATTAAATATTAAACTACATCCCATATGAGGACATTTATTATATACTATATGACTTATATCATTATTATCTTTATATATTCCTACTTGTTTACCATTAATTTTAGTAAATATAATATTATTAGGATACCAGGTCTTTTGTTTATTAAATTTTGTCCTATAAAATCCAATCATATTATTCATAAGATTAATAGGGTATTTAGTAAGTTTAGTAATAGTATGTCTATTAGGATTAAAAATTTTTTCATAAATATTATTTTTGCCAAGTAATATATCACTTAATATAATACCTGCTATAGTACCATTAGTCATTCCCCATGTATTATACCCGGTTGCTATAAGTAGATTATCATCGTTATTTATTTTTCCTATAAAAGGCATTTTATCATAAGTTATTAAGTCATCATTAGACCATATATAAGTATCTTTTAAATTTAGTTTATTCGCTTCTTTAATTGTTTTATCAAAGTTTTTCTTTTCATTTATATTATTACATATTTTATGTGAATTACTAAGATATATCATATAATTGTTTTTATTATCTTTATGATATCTTATAGATTTACAAGGATTAGATGCTGTAATATATGTTGTTTTATAATAATCATTTATATTATCTGCAATAATATATGATTTTTCTATATATGTTTTAATAGGCATAAAAAATGGTAATATAAAAAATGGATAGTGGGTAGCAATTACTATCTTTTTTGCTTCTATTTTAAATTTATTTGTATGTGCTACATAGTAATTAGTTTTCTTTTCTAAGTTTATTATTTTAGTATTTTCATATATATCTATATTATTATTTTTACATATTTCTCTTAGTTTAAGTATGTATTTAATTGGATGAAATATTGCAGTATCTTTTACGCTAATAGCGTATAAACATTCAAGATTAATATTTATATTATCATGTTCATATACTTTTACTCCAAGTTTTTCTAATATTCTT
This sequence comes from uncultured Bacilli bacterium, assembly GCA_947581765.1. Taxonomy (GTDB): domain Bacteria; phylum Bacillota_I; class Bacilli_A; order RF39; family UBA660; genus UBA5578. The sequence continues at coordinate 23,700 of CANPVU010000004.1, read as the reverse complement.
TTTTCTTTTTTTAGTTTTGAAATGTCTTCATTTTTATCTGTAAAAACAAAGGACTCTACCCAGTTAAAATCACAATCAATATTATTATAATTAATAATCTTTTCTACTTCTTTAATAGCATCCCTTTGAGATTTTAAATATAATTTTGCAGTATTTAGATTATATGTATTTAATAAATCAGTATATATTGTTTCTTGAAGATAATTTAATTTGCCTGTAGTTTTACTGCTTATTCCATGACCTGTTAAATTTTGATCAACTAATGTTATTTTTAAGTTTTTATTGATTAACTCGTATGCTGTTGTTATACCGGTAATACCACCACCAATAATTAATATATCAGTTTTAATATTTTTATTTAGCTTTTTAATATCATTAACTTTAATATTTTCTAGCCATAGGCTTTTCATAATTATCACCTAATTTTTTATGTACATTTCTATAAAATTTTATTCATCCATTAATAATTTTTTGTATTGTAAAAAATGAATATTTGTGTTAAATTAAGAATAGTAGAGGTGAGTGTATGGAGAATAAAAAAGGTATTATAGTTGGAATATTTTTTATATTTATAATAGTAAGCGTATTTTTAGTTGCTACTCTTGATTTTGGCGGTGACAAAAAGAAAGAAACTGATGAAATTTCAGATGGGTCAAATGTTCAAGAAAGTAATTTAAACGAAACAGTAGATGATTCTAGCTATGATGAAAATTTAAAATCAGATGAATCAGAACAAGTTATAATGGTAACAAGCAATTTTCAGGAGCAAACAAGTAATATTCAGGAACAAACAAGTAATTCTAATAGTACTAGTACATCAAACAATAGTAATGAAACTAAAGGTGTACCAATTTCATATTTTATTACTGAAGTTACAAACAATAAGATATATGTAGGTGGAAAAACTTATGCTAATGTAACTATTTATCCAAATAATGCTACTATACAAAATATATCATATAGTTCTAGTAATCCAAGTGTAGTAATTGCATCAAAAGATGGTACTTTATATGGTATTAGTCCTGGTGTAAGTGATATTACAATTAAAGTAGAAGGTGCTGGTGTTTCAACAGTAAGATTACAAGTTTTATCTAAATCATCTATTTCAAATTCTACTATCCCATCAACACCGCTTCCACCAACTGTAAGTAGTTCACCTACTTCAAATAATAGTAGTAAAGTACCTAGTAGTGTAGCGGTTAGTTCAATATCTATTAGTCAAACAAAATTAACATTACAACAAGGAAGTAGTGCTACTATAACAGCATCAGTATTACCAAGTAACGCTTCAAATAAAACTATTACTTGGACAAGTGATAATCCTGCTATAGCATCTGTATCTGGTGGTAAAATAACTGGTTTAAAAACGGGCACTACTATTATAAGAGCGCATTCTAGTAATGGAAAAAGTGTAGGATGTGTAGTAGTAGTAAATCCCCAACCTAAAAATGGATGGTATACTGAAGGTGGAAAGAAATATTACTATGTAAATGGACAAATCCAAAGGGATACATATGTAAATTATATATACTTAGATGCAAATGGAGTAGCTCAGGATAAAATAGGTACGTTTAGTGCTACATTATATGGTGCACGTGCATGGGCTAATCAAAAATTAAATATAAGACAACAAGGTAATGGTAAATCTGCAATATTAGGAACAGTACCAGAAGGTGCTAAAATGAAAATAGTAGGTGGAGAAAGCGGAAGCTATATAAAGATAGAATATGGTGGACAAATTGGATATGTATATTCAAATTATATATTTATTAATCTACCAGATATAATACCAGATGTAATATATGATATAACTAATGCATATTCATCTATTTTTAAAGCAGGAGGTAAAAATATTCCAGGTATTACAGGCCAAAAATTATATAGATTTAATAAGGAATATAATGCTAAAATAGGAAAATCTACTTTTTATGCTCCATTATTATATCCAGTTGCAAAAAAATTCCAAAATGCTTATAATTTAGCATCAAAAAATGGACGAAGTTTTAAAGTATATGATACATATCGTCCACGTCCAGTAGAAGAATTAGTTACTGCAAAATATAAAGCACTATATAACTCTGATAGTGCAGTCAAAAAAATGGTAGATTATGATTCTAAAGGAAATTATTGGGGTTGGACTTGGTTCATGACAAAAACTGGAACATCAAGACATTGCCAAGCTATAGCACTTGATCTTGCATTAACAGATAGAAATGGTAATGAACTAGCAGCACAATCAACAATGCATACTCTTGATACAAGATCTTTATATTCTACTGGTAAAGGGTTCGACGTCAATCGTGAATTAAGTAGTTATATGACACAATCAGGATTTAGTACTTTAAAATCAGAATGGTGGCATTATGAAGATAATACATATGAAAATAATGCATATGAAACTTTTTATATAAGTTAATTTATTCTTTACAAAAAAAATAAAAGATGTATAATTAAAATAGAGAGGAGATTTTTATGAGTAGGGTTAAAATTAAATCTGGATTAGCATCGTTAATTATTGTTGCATCAATGTTCGCAGGATGGCAAACATTACTTATAGTATGTGCTTTAATGCTATTATTTTGCGAAATTGAAGATAGTGTTAAAAATGTAATGGTTAAAGTTATAACATTTACTGCTGGAGTTGCATTATTTTCACTAGCATGGGGATTAATTGTAGATGGTATAGAATTGATAACTAAGAGTTTAACTGATTTAATAGGTGTAATTAATGGATATTTAGAATATGATAGTAAAATTAATATTTCTAAATTTGAAAATTATTTATTAAATCCTGTTAATTCATTAGCATCAATCGCTGATAATATAGTAAATTATCTTATAACTTTTGTTAGATTTGGATTTATTTTTGGTATATTAACTGGAAAATTACAAAAACCTAATTTTATATCAAATAAAATTAATGAATTTATAGATAAGTTTACTAGTTATACAAATAATGCTGATTCAGACAACAATAATTCAAATGTAAATAATCAATATAATACTAATCAAAATATGTAAAAATTGGATTTTTCCAATTTTTTTTTTACTATTAAATTTATAATGTTAGAAAAAAAATAAAATAACTTTTATATTGAATGTGTCTTTTAATAGATGTATAATTAATTTAGGAGGTATGTATGGTACTAATAATAAAAATAGGTACATTGTTTTTAAATATAATTTATTTATTTATTAAACTAATACCTACTAAAAATAAAATTACCATGATTAGTAGACAAAGTAATGATGAACCAATGGATTTTAGACTAATCAGAGAAGAAATAGAAAAACGTGATAAGGATATTAAAGTAGTAGTTTTAGCACATCAGTTAGATGGTGGTATAAATTCTACATTATTAAATAAAATAAAATATGTATTTCATATGTTTAGACAAATGTATAATATAGCTACATCTAAAGTAGTTATATTAGATACTTATTGTATGGTAATATCTATATTAAAACATAAAAAAAGGCTTAAGATAGTACAGATATGGCATTCTATGGGTACAATGAAGAAATTTGGATATGCTGTTTTAGGACTTAATGAAGGAAGTAATGAAAAGATAGCGTATGCTATGAAAATGCATAAAAATTATGATTATATATTTGCAAGTAGTGATGCATATAAATCTCATTTAGCAAGTGGATTTAATTGTAATCCTGATATTATACTTACATATCCATTACCAAGATATGATTTATTAAAAGATAAAAATTATGATAAAAAGTGTAAGGATAATATAGAAAGTGTTTATCCAATATTAAAAAAGAAAAAGAATATATTATATTGTCCAACATTTAGAAAGTATGAATGTGGATTTGAAGAAGCACTTAATAAATTAATAAAAAGCGTAGATTTAGATAAGTATAACTTAATATTAAAATTACATCCTTTATCTAAAACAAATATTGATATTGAAAATAAATGTGTAATAGTAGATAATAAGTTTTCAACTTTTGATATGCTTAGTATAGCTGATTATGTAATTAGTGATTATTCATGTGTTATATATGAAGCAGCAGTAAAAAATATAGCACTTTACTTTTATAATTTTGATATGGATACATATTTAGATAAAAGGGGACTTGCTATTGATTATTATAAAGAGTTACCTGGTGTAATTTCAAAAGATCCAAAAGATATAATAAATGATATAGAAAAGAATAATTATGATTATACAAAATTAAAGAAATTTAGTGATAAATACGTTACTCCAAGTAATGGAGCAACTAAGAACATAGTTGATTTTATCTACAAGATAATGATATAATACGCGGTAGAGGGATAGTATGGAAGATAGAAAACAAAAAAATATAGCTATTATTTTTGCTGGAGGAACTGGTCAAAGATTTGGTTCACAGATACCTAAGCAATTTGTTAAAGTATACGGTAAGGAAATAATTGTTCATACTCTTGAAGTATTTGAAAATCATCCAGAAATAGATGAAATATATATAGGATGTATTGAAGATTGGATACCATATTTATGTGAGTTAATACAAGTTTATAAATTTTCTAAAATTCCAACTGATGGAATAGTATCAGGTGGAAAATCAGGACAAGATACAATATATAAGATATTATGTAGAGCTAGAGAATTTAATACAGATGATGATATAGTATTAATTCATGATGGGGTAAGACCAATTGTTACTCCTGTTGAAATAAGTGAAAATATTAAAAAGGTAAAAGAATTTGGAAGTGCTATTACATGTATACCTTTTACAGAAACTCCAGTATTTAGTAAAGGTGGAGAATATATTGATGCAACATTAAATAGAAGCAATCTTTATAGAGGAGTAGCACCACAAAGTTTTAGATTAGGACATATAATAGAAGCACATAATAAAATTAGAGAAATTGATCCTGATTATTCAGGAACTTATAAAGGTGGAACAATAGTTGATTCTGCATCTTTAATAAAAGCTGCATTTAATGAAAGATGTGCTATTGTAGTTGGTAATCCTAATAATATGAAAGTTACTAATACTTCAGATTTTTTCTCACTTTTAGGAATACTTCAAAGTGGGGATATAGAAAATTATTTTATGGGGCAAAATGGTGATAATTATAAACCAAATCCTGCAATGCAGTATCAGAAAAAAATTCGCTTGAAAAATAAAGATGTAGGAGAGGAAAATTAATATGATATTAAATAGAATAATTGATGAAGATGTAACACAAATAATTGAAGATAATAATAAATTACAACAATTAGATAATTGTACTTTTATGATAACAGGTGCAAGTGGAATGGTAGGAAGTTATTTTGTATATACGTTAATGAAATTAAATGAAGACTATGGAAGAAATATTACAATAGTACCACTTGTTAGAAATATTAATAAACTAAATAAAGAAGTATTATCTAAAAGTTATGTTCGTCCTGTTATACAAGATGTAAGTAATCCTATAAATTTAGATTTTGATATAGATTATATAGTTCATGCAGCATCACCAGCATCACCAAAGATTATGAAAGAAAAGCCATTAGAAACTAACTTTGCTAATACGCTAGGTACTGCTAATACGATAAAGCTTGCACTTTTAAAAAATGTAAAAGCATATGCGTATATTTCTTCAAGAGAAATATATGGACAACCTATGGAAGGACAAGAATTTTTTACTGAAGATGGACTATTAGGACAAGTAGATCCATTAGTACCTAGAAATGGATATGCAGAAGGGAAGAAGGCTGCTGAGAATATGTGTTCATCAGCACATACTGAGTATGGATTAAATAGTAAGATAATTCGTTTAGCACATACTTATGGACCTGGAATGACTATTGATGATGGAAGAGTACAGGCAGATTTTTTAAGAAATGTAGTAAGTAATGAAGATATAGTACTTCATAGTGAAGGGGCATCTATTAGAACATATACTTATATTAGTGATGCTATAAGTGCTATGTTTAACATTATATTAAATGGAAAAGATATAGTATATAATGTTGCTAATGAAAAGGATAAAACAAGTGTTAGACAATTAGCAGAAACTTTAGTAAGTATTTATCCAGAAAGAAATTTAAAATTAGTATTTGATATACCACAAGGTAATGTAAATCAAGGTACAGCAGCATTTACTCTTGGAATATTATCTACAGAAAAAGTAAGAAATGAATTATTATGGAGTCCAAGATATGATATATTTAATGGATTTGCAAGAACACTAGATTACTTGGAAAACTTTGATGAAATGGCAATGAAAACTAGGGAAGAAGCTCTTTTGTGTAAAAAAAAAGTTTTGACTCTAAATAGTTCTAATAATTAATAAAAATAATATACTTTTATAGGTATGTGTAAATTTGACATTAATTGTTAAATTTGATAAAATACTGAATATTGATGGCGCATTATTCTAGTCAGAGCCATCTATTATGAGGGCGGGGTTAAAATACCGCATAAGAGCATAACTGTGAAACTTCTGGTGTTTGCTTTTTACGCCCAGTTTAGGGTGAATGCTGGAAGGTAGAGTGTTGGGCATCCACAATGGCATGTGCAAATGACCCAGCATTCATGGAGACCTATTTTTGTGTTTGGCCTATACGTTCCATACTGATGGACCAGATACGATTTAGGATTAAACCTACCATGTGATGAAAGTTGCGGGTAGTGTAGCTTGTCTTGAGTGATTATTGGGGATAATTGAGTATTAATAATACAGTAGCTAAGTTTATTAATGGTTTATTGATTTGAAACAATTATTGCAAAAGAGTACTAGTAATAGATGAACTGGTGAGGAAATCTCCTAGAATGTTATTTAATATGGGATTAAAGTGCGTACTAAGTGGTAATCAAGCCATACAAACAGTGATGTTGTATTGGTTTCCTTAAAGGGGAACCGCAATTTGGTAACGAATTGTGGAAACTAGAGAAAATCTGCTTGACCTATGACGTAAAATTAACTATATTATATGCCATAATATTAATCTCTATGTTTAGAGAACGGACTGTTGACAAGTAATTTGTTAATAGTTTTTTTATTGCCAATTATATATTAAAAGTAAAAATGGATATTAAATAAAAACAATATCATTATATTAGAATGATAAAAACTTAGTTGATTGACAAAGTTATATAAATAAGATAAAATTATGTTGTTATGGAGTGATTAAGCAAAGTATGTCAAAGAGAAAAGAAAAGAAGAAGGATAGTAATTTAAGATGGAGCCTGTATTTAATGTTTATGGCTGCATTAATATCTATCGGATTATCTTTTATATCTGAGATAGCTATGAAAGATGTTGGAATATTTGTAGGAACTATAGTTATTTTATTATTTATTTTTATAGGTATTTTATTTGATACTATAGGTATTGCAGTTACTAGTGCTGATGAAGCACCACTTCATTCCATGAGCTCTAAAAAGATTAAAGGTGCTAAAAAGGCAGTTGAATTAAAGAAAAATTCTGCTAAAGTATCATCATTTTGTTGTGATGTAATAGGTGATATATGTGGTATAATATCTGGAGCAGCAGGTGTTGCTGTTGCAACTAGATTAACTCAGACATTTAATATATCTGCTTTAATAAGTAGTTTACTTACAACTGGATTTATAGCAGCTCTTACTATAGGTGGAAAAGCATTTGAAAAACCTATAGCAATTAGTAATGGAAATAAAATACTATATAATTTTGCAAGAGTACTTAGTATTTTTAGTAAAGATTAATGGAGGCTTTATGAATAGATTTATTTTAAACTTAAGAAAGTATTATAAATATGCTGTATACTCTGCTAAGGCTGAACTTAAAAGTGAAGTTGCAGATTCTTATTTGAATTGGTTATGGTGGATTATAGAACCTATTTGTTTTATGTTAATATATACTTTTGTATTTGGTGTAGTATTTAAAAATAAAGAACCATTTTTTGCATCATTTGTATTTGTAGGATTAACTTGTTGGGAATTTTTTAATAGAATGATTACAGGTAGTGTAAATTTAATAACTAATAATAGAGATTTAGTTACTAAGGTATATATTCCAAAATATATATTATTGTTATCAAAATCTTTTACATATTTATTTAAAATGTCGATATCATTAATTATTACTTTTGCATTAATGTTATATCAGCATGTACCAATAACTTGGCATATAATATTTTTTATACCTATATTAATTGTTTTATACGTTTTTTCTTTTGGATTAGGTTTAATACTAATGCATTTTGGTGTAACGTTTAATGATTTATCTAATTTAACTAATATAGGACTTAGAATGGTATTTTATTTATCAGGAGTATTTTATAATATTACAACTAAATTAAAAGGTACTTTATCACATATATTACTATTTTGTAATCCTATAGCATTTATAATGAATGAACTAAGAAAAGTACTAATATATAATAAATTTCCAAGTTTTGTGATGTTAATTGTATGGCTTTTTGTTGGAGCTTTGTTGTGTGCTATTGGAGTACATGTTATACATAAAAATGAAAATAGTTATGCGAAGGTGATTTAAGTATGAAAAATAAACAAAAAAATAATAAGCAAATAGCTATAACTGTTAAAAATTTACATATTACTTATAGAGGTCTTAAGAAGACTTCTATTAGGGCATCTTGGGGTAAATTAAAAAATAAGGTAGAGTTATTCCAAGCTTTAAAAGGTGTTAGTTTTGAGGTAGAAGAAGGAAAAATATTAGGAATTATAGGAAAGAATGGTTCTGGTAAATCTACTATGTTACGTGCTATTGCAGGTATATTTTCACCGGATAAGGGTAGTATTGATTTACATGGTAATTCAATATCATTACTTTCTATAGGAGTAGGATTTAATAAAAAGTTAACTGGTAAAGAAAATATTTATTTATCAGGTATGTTGTTAGGATTTTCAGAAGCAGAAATAAATAAGAAAGAAAAAGAAATAATTGATTTTGCAGATATAGGTGATTTTATTAATAAGCCAGTTAAGACTTATTCATCAGGTATGTATTCTAAATTAGCATTTGCAATTACTGCTATACTTGAAACAGATATAATGTTAATAGATGAAGTATTATCAGTAGGAGATAAAACTTTCAAAGAAAAAAGTTATAATAAAATGAAAGAATTAATATCGGATGAGCATAGAACTGTAATAATAGTATCACATAGTTTAGGTACAATTGCAGAGCTATGTAATGAAGTTTTATGGTTAAATGATGGAGAAGTAAAGATGATTGGAACGCCAGAAGAAGTCTTACCAAAGTATGAAGAATTTATGCAGTAGCATAAATTTTTGTTTACACAAAAATATGTAAAATTTTCTAAAAAATTAATTTTTTGTTTGAAATGCTCATAAATTTGTTATAATTAGGGTAATGATAGGGATAATAAGTTCTCTATTAAAAAAGTTATGGGGTGAGATAATGAGCGTAGTTATAGATGGAACGGAATTATGCAGTACAATTCAAGATACAATTAAAGCTGATATAAAAAATTGTATGATAAGACCAAGTGTTGCTGTTATACAGGTAGGAGATAGTATATCAGGACAATATTTTAGTTCTAAAAAAGAAAAAGTATGTAGCTCGGTAGGAATATATTTTAGATCATATAAATTTGAAGATGGAACACCTGAGTTAACTATTATTAATAAAATAAAAGAATTAAATAATGATGAGTATGTTAATGGAATTATAATAGAGCTACCTTTACCTGTACAGTATAATGAAAAAAGAATTATAAATACTATAAGTAATGGTAAAGATGTAGAGGGTATGACAGATATAAATGTTGGAAGATTTATAAATGGTAAAAAGGCTTTAATACCATGTACTGCTTTAGCTGTTGATTATATATTATCACAAAATAATATACAAGTTGCAGGAAAAAATGTAGTAGTTGTAGGTAGAGGAAAAGCAACGGGTAGACCAATAGCTAATATGTTACTTAGTCGTGATGCTACTGTTACTATATGTCATAGTAAGACTAAGTCTTTAGCTGAGTATACTAAAAATGCAGATATATTAATATCTGCAACTGGAATTCCATGTATAATAAAAGAAGATATGGTAAAAGATGGTGCTGTAGTAATTGATGTTGGAATTAGTGGATTTAATGATTCAGTAGTAGGTGATGTAGATTTTGATAAAGTATCTAAGAAAGCTTCATATATTACAACAGTAGAAAATGGTGTTAATACAGTAGCACTTGCTATGTTACTTCAAAATATTATACTATGCTATAATACAAAGAAGAATAAGTAGAAGAATTATCAAGGCATAATTCTTTTTTGTTCCTTTTGTATAATTTTATTAATTTTATACCATGCATAAAAACATGTAAATATAATATTAAGTGATAGTGCAATTATAAGACCATATAGTCTTATTTTTAAACTACATAGTATTGCTAATATAACTGTTCTAATAAACATATTTATTATTGAGATTTTCATATTAATTTTTGCTTTATTCATTGCTTGTAATGTACTAAGTAGTGGATTTTCTATATAGTGAAATATAAATATAGGTGCTAAAAGCTTAATATATGAGCTTCCTTCATTAGTTTTATACATTATATTAAGAAATGTATCACCACCAATTACAAATACTATAGTAAAAAATATTCCTATAAATAACGAAATAAGTAATGCTTGATTAATTTTATAGTTTAGTTCATTGTATTTCTTATTATAATATGATTCACTTATACTTGGTATTAATGCTTGTGATATAGCACTAGTTAAAAATGATGGAAGTAATATTATAGGTAGTACATATCCATTAATTATTCCATATTCTGATATTATGTATTCATTAGAGTATCCAACTTTAACAAGTGTAAATGTAAGTATTATTGGTTCTAAGAAGTATGTAATTGAACCTATTAATCTTGATATAGTAGTAGGTATTGATATTTTAAATACTGCTTTCATATTTCTTTTATTAAATTTTAAATCGTCTTTAGTAATATTAAATTTTGGAAAGCATGCTAAAAATATAAATATAGAAGATAGTTCACTAAATATATTTGTCATTATTATAAATGTAAGTGTTAGTCTTGTATTAGATATTATGTGATCTATAAATAATATTATTAATAATAATTTAACTACGTCTTCTATAATATTACTTATTACATGAGGATACATTCTTTCTTTAGAAAAATAATAACTTCTAAAAATATTAGATACTGATATAAATGGTAGTACAAATCCCATAGATAGTATTGGTAAGTATAATGATTCATTGTTTAATAATTTAACTGCTATATATTTTGATGTAAAGAATAAAAATATTGTTATTAATATATCAAGTGATAAAGATATAAATAGTGCATATATCATAATATTTTTAATGTTGTATTTTTTAGATGATATTAATACATTTAGGGCTGTTGTAAGTCCCATTCCACTTATTGATATTAATAGTAAAAATGTAGGAGATATAAGAGAATATAGTCCAATTCCTTGTGTTCCTATTTTTCTTGTTAATATAATTTTTACTAACATACCAAGTACTTTTGTAAACATACCACCAATAATTAGTATAATACTAGATTTAATAAATTTGCTTTTTTTCATTATTCTCCTTTAAAAATAAAGTTATTTGATATATAATATTATATGTGAGAAGTTGAGGGAATAGTATATGGATTTAAAGTTTAATAATGGACGTGAACTATATGAATTATTATTGCCAGTTTTAGAAACAAAAGAAATTCAATTATTGAGAAATGATTATCCTGATTTAACTAAAGTAGATATTTGGAATTATCTTACAGATGTTACATGGAAAGATGAAAATGATATGCATATATATAAGATGGTATCGGATGTACTAGGCTTAGACAATGAAGAGATTAATAATTACAAGAAAAATAGTTAGGGTGGTATTATGAGTAGTAAAAAAAAGATTGACAACGAAAAAGATAATGTTAAAGTTAAAAGTACTTCAAAAAAAGAAGTAAATAAAAAAGATGATGATAAAAAGTCTATAAAAACTACAAGTAAAGTTATTTCTAAAAAAGATATTAGACAGAAAAAACAAAGAAAAGCTGAAAATAAGTCATTTGCACTTGGATTAGTAGTTTCTTTAATTGTATTAATTGTTTCTAGTGTTTTATTATATCCTATATTTAAAAATACTAAGTTTGGATTAGATTTACAGGGTGGATTTGAGATTTTATATGAAGTACAGGATATAGATGGTAAAGAGGTAAGTAAAGAGTCTGTTACTAATACATATAAGACTATACTAAAACGTATTGATATATTAGGTGTTAGTGAACCAGAAATATCTATTGAAGATAAAAATATAAGAATTCAACTTGCAGGTGTTAAGGATAAAAATCAGGCAAAAGAAACATTAAGTTCAATGGCTAATTTAACTTTTAGAAATAGTAAAGATGAATTAGTAATGACTTCAGATGTATTAAAACCAAATGGAGTAAGAGTTGCATATGATGATAAGAATGTAGGAAATTATTATCTAGATTTACAAATTGCAGATGTAGATACTTTTCACAAAGAAACTGAAAAAATAAGAAAATCAGGAGATGTAATGGTTATATGGCTTGATTTTGATGAAAAAGAAGATTCATTTAGTGAAGAACAACAAAATTGTGGTTCACTTAATGATTCAAGATGTATTTCGTATGCATCAATAAATGGTGAGTTAACAGGAGATCATGTATCTCTTACCGGTAATTTTACTTCTGAGGAAGCACAAAGTCTTGCTGATTTAATTAATTCAGGTAGTTTACCTACTAAATTAGTTGAATTATCTAGTAAAACTGTAGATGCATCATTTGGTAAAGATGCACTTAATAATACTTTAATAGCAGGTGTAATAGCAGTTGGACTTATAATATTATTTATGATAATTGTATACAGATTTAGTGGATTTATAGCTTCTATAGGTATTATTGCTTATACTATGATTACGTTTGCTGTATTTAATTTAGTAGGTGGAAGATTAACATTACCTTCTATTGCAGCACTAGTAATAGGTATAGGTATGGCAGTAGACTCAACCGTACTTTGTTTTGAAAGAATAAAAGATGAACTAAGAGCAAAAAATAATTTAATTGATTCATTTAAACTAGGTAATAAAAATTCACTAGGTGCTATTATAGATTCAAATATTACTACAATGATAGCAGCTATTGTCTTATTTGCATTTGGTGAAAGTAGTGTTAAAGGATTTGCAACTATGTTAATTATAAGTATTGTTGTTACATTACTTGTAATGGTATTATTAGTTCGTTATTTATTAAATAAGTTTGTAAATAGTGGTAAATTTAAGGAACATTATAATGCATTTATAGGACTTAAAAATATAGATAAACAACCATTAACAAAGAGAATAAATTATATAAAACATATTAATAAATTTGCAATATTAACTGTATTAATTATAGTAGCTGGTGGAATTTGGACTGGATTTAAGGGATTAAACTTAAGTATAGATTTTAAAGGAGGTTCTAGTGTTTCACTTAGTACTAAAGAAAATATTAAAAGTTCTACAATAAAAGAGGAGTTAGAAAGTAAAGGATATGAAGTAGAAGATATTGATAATTTAAATGATAAATTAGTATATGCTACTATTAAAACTACTTTAGATAATGAAGATGTAGAAAAGATAGAGAATTATTTCTCAGATAAATATAAAGGTTCAACTACAAGTATTGGTTCTGTATCAAATACAGTAAAAAAAGAATTAATAAAGAATGCTATTAAATCATTAATATTAGCAGCTATAGGTATTATAATTTATGTAACATTAAGATTTACATTTAGATATGGTATTTCTGCTATAATTACATTATTACATGATGTGGCAATGATAGTGATAGTATTTAGCGTATTTAGATTAGAAGTATCAACTATATTTATTGCAGCTATTCTTTCTATAATTGGATATTCAATAAATGATACTATTGTTACATTTGATAGAATTCGTGAGAATAAACGTAAATTATATAAAGATAAAGTTAAAACATATGATGAATTAAAAGAACTTGTAAATACAAGCTTAAAAGAGACCGTATCAAGAAGTTTTGTTACATCTATTACTACAATTATACCTGTTGTATGTCTTATGATTTTAGGTTCTCATGAAATAATAAACTTTAACTATGCATTATTAGTTGGATTAGTATGTGGTACATATTCATCTATATTTATAGCAACTAGAATATGGTTATTGCTTGAGAAAAAACATGTTGGAAAAGAAGAGAAGAAGAAATGGTATGAAGTTGATACTAAAGATGAATTAGAGGAATTAAAAGTTAAAGGAATTAATTGTTAATTCCTTTTTTTTATGTAATATTTGTGATATAATTTTTTACAGATTAATAAAAAAGGATGTGATAATATGCGTAAGGATAATCCTAATATAACTTTTGATGAATTATACGAAAAAGTAAATACTTATATAAAAGATGAAAAAGAATTAAAATTATTGTCTAGAGCTTATTTGTTTGCATATGAAAAACACTTTGGTCAGAAGCGTTTATCTGGTGAAGATTATATAACACATCCGCTTAATGTAGCGTTTATTTTATCAGATATAAATGCTGATATTAGTACATTATGTGCTGCTTTACTTCATGATACTATAGAAGATTGTGATGTCACAGTAGAAGAATTAACAGATAAATTTGGTAGTGAGATAGCATCACTAGTAAATGGTGTTACTAAAATTAATAGATTAAAATTTACATGTGATAATGAAGCAGTAATAGCAAATCATAGAAAAATATTGGTAGGACTATGTGAAGATGTTAGAATAATAATACTTAAATTAGCTGATAGATTACATAATATGAGGACGTTATGGATTTTATCTGAAAAAAGTCAAAAAGCTAATGCAAGAGAAACTTTAGATATTTTAACTCCTATAGCACATAGACTAGGTATTAATAAGATAAAAAGTGAATTAGAAGATTTATCACTTAGATATTTAAAACCAGATGTATATTTTTCTATAGTAGAAAAATTGAATCAAACTCGTAAAGAAAGAGATTCAATAGTTAATGCTATGTTAAATGATGTATCTAATTTACTTAATGAACATAATATAGAACATGAAATAAAAGGTCGTGCTAAGAGTATATATAGTATATATAAAAAATTAGATAAGGGTAAGAAATTTAGTGAAATATTTGATTTACTTGCACTTAGAGTGTTTGTAAATGATGTACAAGATTGTTATCAAGCATTAGGTATTATTCATTCTAAATATAGACCAATACCTAAAAGATTTAAAGATTATATAGCAATGCCTAAGACTAATATGTATCAATCACTTCATACAACAGTATTTGGATTAGATGGATATTTATTTGAAATACAAATACGTACATATGAAATGGATAAAATTGCTGAACATGGTATAGCATCTCATTGGTCATATAAAGAAAATGGAAGTAATGTTAAAGCAGATATGCAAAATGCTATGGAACAAAAGTTACAATTCTTTAGGGAAATAATGGAACTTAAAGATGAGAAGAGTGATGAATTATTCGTACATAATGTACAAGAAGAAGTATTAAGTAATACTATATATGTGTTTACTCCACATGGAGATGTAATAGAACTTCCAAGTGGTTCTACTCCAATAGATTTTGCATATCATGTACATAGTGATGTAGGAAATACAATGGTAGGAGCATTAGTAAATGGTAATATAGTATCACTTGATTATAAATTAAATGATTCAGATATAGTAAAAATAAACACTAATAAAAACTCTACAGGTCCATCTCGTGAATGGATTGATATAGCATTTACATCTAATGCAAAAAATAAAATTAAAAGTTATTTAAATAAGTTAGATAAAGAAGAATACTTAAAAAAGGGTACTGAATTATTACAAAAAGAAGTTAAAAAGAAAAAAATACCTTATTCAGAATTTTATAGTAGTGCTACTATAGAAAAATTATTAACTGAATTAAAATTTTCTGATATGAATGAATTACATGTTAATATAGGTAATGGTAAAATAACTGCTAAACAAGTTATAAATTCTATATATTCAGATACTAAAACAAAGCAAGAGATGGTACTTGATAAAGTAATAAATAAAACAGATAAGAAGAAAATAACTCCAAAAGGAGATATTGTAGTTGAAAATGTAAATGATATAAAAATTAATGTAGCATCTTGTTGTAAACCAATACCAGGTGATGAAATAGTAGGATATGTAAGTAAAGGTAATGGTATAAATGTACATAGAACAATATGTCCTAATATATCTGATTCAGTAGAAAGAATAATAGAAGTTAAATGGAATAATAAAATAGAACATAAATATTCTACTGATATATTAATAACTGCATCTGAGAATAATAATTTATTAATAAATATAATAAATAAGACATCAAATAATGATATAACTATACAAAGTATTAATAATTTAACTACATCAAGCAGATATATGTTTAACATTAATATTTTAGTAGATAATGTAGAAAAATTAGATAAATTTATTAATGAGGTAAATAACATTAATGGAGTTATGAATGTTGAGAGGATTATAAAATAATGAGAGTATTGGTACAAAGAAGTAAAAAATCAAGTGTAAGTGTAGAAGGAAAATTAGTTGGCAGTATTGATAGTGGGTTAGTTCTTTTAGTGGGGTTTACTCATGAAGATAATACTAATGATATAGTAAAATTAGCTAAAAAAGTAGTTAATTTAAGAATATTTGATGATGAAAATGGTGTTATGAATAAATCACTATTACAAGTAGGGGGAAGTATATTATCTATATCTCAATTTACTTTATATGGTAATAGTCAAAATGGTAATAGACCTAGTTATATAGATGCTATGAAAGGTGAGAAGGCAATTAAACTTTATAATGAATTTAATGATGAATTAAGAAAATATGGTGTAAAGGTAGAAACAGGAAAATTTGGATCGTATATGGATGTACATATTAATAATGATGGACCAACAACTATATGGTTAGAAAGTAGGTAACTATGATAAATGATAAAAAAGTTAACTTTAAATTAGTTAATATTGCTATATTAGCACTTATAGTATATTTAATGTATCATACAGGTAATTTATGGATAGGAATATTTGGAAAAATAGTTGCAATATGTAAACCTTTTTTGATAGGTTTTGCAGTAGCATATTCAGTATATCCTTTAGTACAAAAGCTAAGAAGAAAAAGTATACCTAAGGGGTTATCAATATTTATAGTAATTATGGCTATAGTAGTATTATTCTTTTTTATGGGTTATATAATAAGTACTACATGTGTTAGTCAAATATCTAATTTATTTAATAGTTTTAGTAAGTTTATTAGTGAACTTTCAACATTTGATTTAAATATTAATATTTCTGCAATTCAAGATACTTTAAATGAAAATTTTAAAACTATATTAGATGGACTGACTAAATACGTATCTGATGGTGCTATTAATTTAGTATCTTCTTCTATTGATTTTTTAGGTGATTTTTTAATAGGTGTTGCAGCATTTATATATTTCTTAATAGATATGGATAAAATAAGAGCAAGTATTAAAAAATATATTAAAAAGAAAAGTAAGAAAACATACAATTTTGTTAAATTATTAGATAATGAAATGAAAAATTATTTGGGTGGATTAGTACAAGTAATGGTTATATCTGTATTTGAATATGGAATAACATATATGATAATAGGACATCCTAATGCTATTGTATTAGGACTTATGGCTGGTATAGCAACTTTAATACCTTATTTTGGGGGTATAGCAACAAATATAGTTGCTATTATAACAGCATTTATAGTTGGACCAGGATTATTTATTAGAACTATTATTGCAGTATTCTTATTATCAAGTCTAGATAGTTATATAATAAATCCACATGTATATGGTAAAACAAATTCAATACCACCACTTGCTACAATTTTCTCACTTTTTGCAGGAGGAATTATATTTGGATTGTTTGGAGTATTGATATCATTCCCACTTGCAATATTTATAATATCTTTATTTAAATTTTATAAAGATGATATAAGTGAAAGTATAGAAAAGATAAAAAAAGCATCGTAAAGATTCCATATGGAATCTTTTAATTTTATTGATAAACAAATTAAAAAATGATATTATATTCATGGAGATGAACTTATGAAAAATAAAATTCAACCAAAGACATTACCTGGTTTTATGGAACTATTACCAAGTGAACAAATATTATTTAATAATATATATGATACTATTAAGAGAGTATATGAAAAATTTGGCTTCTTGCCACTTGATACACCTGTTATAGAATACTCAAATATATTGCTTGCTAAAGCAGGAGGAGAAACAGAAAAACAAATATATAGATTTAATAAAGGAGATAATGACTTATCGCTTAGATTTGATCTTACAGTACCACTATCTAGATATGTTTCACAACATTTTCAAGATATAACTTTTCCATTTAAAAGATATCAAATGAGTAAAGTATTTAGAGGAGAAAGACCACAAAAGGGAAGATATAGAGAATTTTATCAATGTGATATAGATATAATTGGTAATCAAACATTACCTCTTATATATGATGCTGAAATGCCTGCAGTAATATATGAGATATTTAAAACACTTTCATTTGGACCATTTATAATTAGAATAAATAATAGAAAAATATTAAATGGATTTTTTGATTCATTAAACTTAACAGATATTAAAACTGATATACTAAGAATAATAGATAAAATTGATAAAATAGGAAAAGAAGAAGTAAAAAAAGAATTGAAAAAAATTATAGATGATGATAATTGCATAAATTCTATAATAAATTTTATAACAATTGATGGAAGTAATTATGATATAATTAACTCACTTAGAAAACTAAATATAGATAATGAAGAATATAATTGTGGATTAAATGAATTAGAAGAAGTAATAAAATATATAAAATTATATCAAGTAGAAGAAGAATATTATAAAATAGATCTTACAATAGCACGTGGATTAGATTATTATACAGGTACAGTTTATGAAACTAATTTAAAAGAATATCCTAATTTAGGAAGTATATGTTCAGGTGGAAGATATGATAATTTAACTGAATATTATACAGATGAAAAATTACCAGGTGTAGGTATTTCAATAGGGTTAACAAGGTTATTTTCACAATTACTACAAGAAAATATAATATCAATTAATAAGAAGAGTTTAATAGATATACTAATTATTCCTATGGATGATGTAGATTATTCATATGTACTTAATTTAGCAAAAAAACTTAGAGATAATGACATAAAGACAGATATTTGCTACGGAAATAAGAGTTTAAAACATAAGATGAAGTATGCAAGTAAGATTAATGTAAAATATGTTGCAATTATTGGAACTGATGAAGTAAACAATGAAACAGTGATGTTAAAAGATATGACAAATTCAACTCAGCAAGAGTATAAATTATCTGATTTTGTCGATAAATTATTGACACTAATTAGTTAATACGGTATTATATATTTAGATAGATGGAGGGTAAGATATGCCAAATTCCGCTAATAAACAAAATGGAAAAAAGCACGTAATAGTAAAGCGTGTAGCAAAATCAAGTGGTAAACTAATAAAAGATGCATCTCTAGCTGGATTTGCGGTACTTAATTATGCTAGAACAAGTATTATATATACAGCATTAGCAGGTACAGTTTCAACATTTAGTTTGCCAGTAGCAGTAGGTGTTGGAGCATGTGCTTTTATAGGATCACGTTTGCTTCATAAAGATGCTAAAAAAATTGCTAAGCATGTAATTAAACGTAGAGAAAAGAAAAGTAATATAAGTGAAGAATCAAAAGGAAAGATTGAATTAGCTGCAATAGCTGCATCCTCAGCACTATTGGGCGTTGGATTTCTTACAATTGGTTATCCAGTAGCACCAGTATTAGTTGCAGCAATAGGAACTAAAAATTTCTTAGCTAAAAAAGGAGTAAAACTAGTAAAAAAGCATCAAGAGAAAAAAAATAAAAAAGGAAAAGAAAGTAAGACTAAGTAAGGAATAGGAGAATAAGAAGATGATAGAACAAGGTGAATTATTAACTTTAGAAGACGATAAGGAATATGTTGTTGTTGGTTCGACTATATTGGATAATATTAATTATGTATATCTAATGGATTCAAATGATTATAGTAATTTTATGTTTTGCTCATATGATCAAACAGATGGATTATATGAAGTAGAAGATGAAGAAATACTTTTACAATTACTTAATATATTTAATGAACAACTAAAAATAGAAGAATAGATTCTTTTCATTAAGAAAAGAATTTTTATTTGTGAAAAATTATGGACAATATATTTATTATATTGTAAAATATCATTGTGATTAGTACGGGAGAGATTAGTAATGAAAAAAATAGAAAATATTGAATTATCACTTGAAAATGAGGGTGAAATAGTAGAACTATATGGATTTGTAGCAAAAAAAAGAAACCTAGGCTCTTTAGTATTTATAGACCTAAGAGATAGAAGTGGAATTGTTCAACTTGTTGTTAATCCAGATAATAAAAATTATGATTTAGCATCTAATTTAAAAAATGAAAATGTAATAAAAGTAGTAGGAAAAGTATCTAAAAGAGAAAATATTAATGATAAACTTGAAACTGGTGAAATAGAAATATTAATAGATGAATTAGAAATATTAAATACATCTTTAGAAATACCATTTGCACTAACTGATGAAACAACTGCCTTAGAAGATACTAGATTAAAATATAGATATTTAGACTTAAGAAGAAATTGTATGCAGAAAAATTTAAAAGTAAGACATAAAATTACAATGGCAGTTAGAAATTATTTAGACAAATTAGGATTTTTAGAAGTAGAAACTCCAGTACTTTGTAAATCAACACCAGAAGGTGCTAGAGACTATTTAGTTCCATCTAGAGTAAATATTGGAAAATTTTACGCTTTACCACAATCTCCTCAAATATTTAAACAATTGTTAATGGTTGGTGGAATTGAAAAATACTTTCAAATTGCTAAATGTTTTAGAGATGAAGACTTGCGTGCTGATAGACAACCAGAATTTACTCAAATAGATATCGAGGCAAGTTATGTAGATGAAAATGATGTAATGGAAATTGGTGAAGGTTTAATAGCACACGTATTTAAGGAAGTAAAAGGAATAGAAATAAAATTACCTCTTCAAAGAATGAAATATGTTGATGCTATAGAAAATTATGGTAGTGATAAACCTGATTTAAGGTTTGATCTTAAAATAAAAGATATTACAAATATATTTTCAAATACCGAAATACCATTCTTTAAAAATACAATAGATAATGATGAAATAATTAACTGTGTAGTAGCACCTAATTGTTCATCAAATTATTCACGTAAAGATTTAGATAAATTAACTGACTATGTAAAAACATATAAAGCAAGTGGACTTGCATATTTAAAAATAGAAGATGAAATAACAGGAAGTATTGCTAAGGGATTAAGTGAAGAAGAAAAGGAACAATTAATTAGTAATTTAGATTTAAAAAAGGGAGATTTAGTATTAATTGTTTGTGGTAAATATAATATCGTTAAGATGAGTTTAGGTGCATTAAGATGTAAATTAGCTAAGGACTTAAACTTAATAGATGAAAATGATTATAAACTTTTATGGGTTACTGATTTTCCAACATTTGAATACAGTGAAGAAGAAAATAGATATGTATCATGCCATCATCCTTTTACTGCACCAAAAGATTCTGATGTAGAAAAATTATTAACTGATAAAGCAAACTGTTATTCTAAGGCCTATGATATAGTAATAAATGGATATGAAGCTGGTGGAGGAAGTATAAGAATACACTCTCAAGACATACAATCAAAAGTATTTGAAGCTTTAGGATTTACAGAGAAAGAAATTGAAGATAAATTTGGATTCTTCGTTGAAGCATTAAAATATGGAACTCCACCACATGGTGGTATGGCATTTGGATTAGATAGATTGACAATGCTATTAACAAATACCGAAAACATTAGAGATGTTATAGCATTTCCAAAAACTGCATCAGCATCATGTTTGATGTCTGAGGCACCAAATATAGTTTCTAAAAATCAATTAGATGAATTACATATTAGTACAATAAATAAATAAATAAAAAAAACTATAGAAAAAAATATCTATAGCTTTTTTTATTTAGCAAAAACTTAAAACTATTACTGTACAGTAATAATATTTAAATGTGTTATATTTTTATTATGTTACTTTTATCCTTGAATAACTTGAATATTTATGATAAACTAATTATAGTGTAGAATATTGGGGATGGTAGGATGACTATTAATGATATGACTGGTTTTGTATTTGATTTTTTAAGAATTATTGACCAAAATATTTTAATTATATTAGCAATTTTTTTAGTGAATTATTTATTAATTTCATTATGCTTATGTGTTATTTATAAAAAGATCGGGTTAGATGTAAAAAAAGCAATTATACCTATATATAATATAATTATATTGCTTAAATTATCAAAATTACCACTTTACTTAATTCTTTTATTTGTTGTTCCTTATGTAAATATTTTTGGTACATTAATAGGTGGTATATATATAAATGATAGATTTGGTAAAGCATTAGGTAAGGGCAATTTTATGAGATTGGTGTTGTCATTTTTACCATTTATAGGATTTGTTTTATTAGCTCTTGATAAAAATTTAACATACCATGAATTAGAACCAGATTATTTATTTGGACGTAAAAAGAAAAATGTAACTGAAGAAGATGAAGAAGAGAAAAAGAATTTAATAATACCAAAGGTAGATATAGATATATCTTCTTTGGATAATGTGAGTGCAATAAATATGGAAGAGTTTGAACAAGAAGAAAATAATGAATCATTACAGAAATCTAATAGTGAAGATTTATCTGATGTACAAGGATTAACGTATGATTATAATAGTCTATATAGTAATAATTCTAATACAGATTCTAATTTAATTAATGAAATTTCATCTGATACAGATAATAGCTTAGGTATACCATTAGCTGAACCAGTAATGGAACAACCAGCAGAATTAGAAATACCAACTGTAGAACCAGCAGTAACAGATATTCCAACAATAGATGTACCGACAGATATGCCATTAGCAGAACCAGTGATAGAGCAACCAACAGGATTAGAAATACCAACAGTGGAATCTCAAGCAATGGATATTCCATCAGTAGATGTTCCAACAGATGTGCCAGTAGCAGAACCAGTAATGGAACAACCAGCAGAATTAGAAGTACCAACAGTCGAATCAACAGTAACGGATATTCCACCAGTATATGTTGCAACAGATGTGCCGGTAGCTGAACCAGTAATGGAACAACCAACAGAATTAGAAATACCAACAGTAGAACCTCAAGTAATGGATATTCCATCAGTAGATGTTCCAACAGATGTGCCGGTAGCAGAACCAGTGATAGAGCAACCAGCAGAATTAGAAGTACCAACAGTAGAACCTCAAGTAATGGATATTCCATCAGTAGATGTTCCAACAGATATACCAGTAGCAGAACCAGTGATAGAGCAACCAGCAGAATTAGAAGTACCAACAGTAGAACCTCAAGTAACAGATATTCCACCAGTAGATGTTACATCAGATATGCCAGTAGCAGAACCAGTAATGGAACAACCAACAGAATTAGAAATACCAACAGTAGAACCTCAAGTAACGGATATACCAACAATCGATGCTCCAACAGATATGCCAGTAGCAGAACCAGTAATGGAACAACCAACAGAATTAGAAATACCAACAGTAGAACCTCAAGTAACG
>CANPVU010000003.1 GCA_947581765.1 uncultured Bacilli bacterium | reverse complement strand
ACAAAAAAAGTCTCATTTCTCCCTTTATTTATAAGGGCTAATGAGATTTTTTGCATTCTACAACTGTCAAACTTAAGTATATAATATATAATTATAACTATTTAAAATCAATAGTAATAATATAAATGATAAAAAAACTACACAATTTATTTTGCGTAGATTTTTAAACTTTTCTTTATAATTTTACATATTTGGATCAACTAATATTTTAACTGCTGAATCTGTACCAGATGTTAACCTTTCATAAGATTCTTGTACTTTTTCAAATGGTACTATATCATCTACAAATTTCATCATATCTATTTGTTTATTAGCCATTAAATTTATACAAGTTTCAAATTCAGTTTTAGTATAACCAATAGCACCTTTTATAACAAGTTCTTTCATTACTGCCATTACAGTATATGTAGAAACTGGTTCCATTGATACACCAACTAATACAACTTCTCCACCTTGTTTTACTAATGAAATAGAACTATTTACTGCTGGTGCATTTCCTACACACTCAATAACAATATCAAATCCACCATTAGTTTTTTGCATTAAGTCATTTACCATATCTTTAGACTTTGCATCATACCACTCATCAGCTACACCTAAGCTAACAGCTTTTTTTCCTCTTGACTCATTAGTTTCTGATACAACAACTAAACTAGCACCTTCTTTTTTAGCAAACATTGCAGATACTAATCCAATTATTCCCCCACCTACAACTAATACTTTATCTCCTACTTTTATATCAGCTAAATGAATAGCATGTAATCCTACTGCAGTTGGTTCTACCATAGCACCCTCTTCATCTGACATAGTATCAGGTACTTTAAATACCATATCTGGTCTAACAGCTAATTTAGGTGCTAAACCACCAGGATTATTTATAGATAAACCTACTGCCTCACTCCATGTATTAGCACAATATTGTGGATTTCCAGTTAAACATGCTTGACATTTACCGCATGGAGAAATTGGAAGAGCTGTTATTCTATCTCCTACTTTTAAATCACTTCTAGCTCCTGGATCAGTTACTACTCCACAAAACTCATGTCCCATAACTAATCCTTTAGGATTTCCACCTACCCAATAATGTATATCAGATCCACATATACCTGTTTTTTTTACATCAATAATAACATCTTTACCATTAGGTACTGGTTCATTTATATCTGTAATTTCAAATTGTTTTACATCTTTAATCGCAACACATTTCATATTCTACCTCCATATTTATTATACCCTAATAAAAACATAACTTCAAATAAAAATGAAATTTTATTAATTTTTATTGTAACAAATAGATATTTATATAATCAAATAATAATAGATTAATAAATATTTTTATGAGTATTATATAAAAGAGGTGTTAAATATGAATTACGATATACTCATAAACAAACACCATCCTCTAAATAAAAATTATATTCCAAATAATCTAGTTACAATAAATAATATATATTTAAATGATAATCCTAAAATAAATCAAGATATAGTTCCTTACTTTATTATGATGAAAAAATCTGCTAAAGAAGAAGGATATGATATATTAATTGATAGTGGATATAGAAGTTATAAAATGCAACAAGATATATGGGATTTATATGTAAAAGAAAAAGGTATAGAAGAAACACAAGATATAGTAGCATTACCTGGATATAGTGAACATCAAACAGGTCTTGCTATTGATGTAGCGCTCATTATAAATGGATGTTATATAACACAAATAGACGATAGTTATGATGCTATTAAATGGTTATTTAATAATTCATATAAGTATGGATTTATACTAAGATATCCTAAGAATAAAGAAGATATTACTGGTTATAAATTTGAACCATGGCATTATAGATTTGTAGGTCTTCCTTTAGCAAGAAAATTATATGAAGAAAATATTACATTAGAAGAGTATTATATTAATGAAAAAAATTAGTAAATAAAAGAAAAATTAATAACATGCAATTAAAAAACATGAAAATTCAATTTTATTTATTTTTTTAGTCTTCATAGCTTTTTGCATTCTCATCAAAATAAAAAGAACTATTGCCTAGTTCTCTTTTCTTATTTCGAATGCCTTTTTCATTAATCTGTCTATTCTCATTAATTCTGGATTGTCTCTGTTCTATTTCAAGTAGTTTAGCATTTTCAATGCTTGTTCCTCTGTTTCTAAAGGGTTTATTATTCCAATTCCATAATCTCTATTCATTTTTGGCAAAGTCTTCAATATCTTCACTATTTCCTGCAATATTGGTTTCATCACAACCCTCCTCACTTATTTCGAATGCCTTTTTCATTAATCTGTCTATTCTCATTAATTCTGGATTGTCTCTGTTCTCTTTCAAGTAGTTTAGCATTTTCAATGCTTGTTCCTCTGTATCTAGAGGGTTTATTATTCCAATTCCATAATCTCTATTCATTTTTGGCAAAGTCTTCAATATCTTCACTATTTCCTGCAATATTGGTTTCATCACAACCCTCCTCACTTATTTCTTTAACAGTTCAAACCTTTGTTATTCCAAAAATATTACTTTTATTATCAAGTATATTAAAGTCATAAATATATGTACCATCACTAAATCAATATTATAATCTACAATCAATATATTTTTAGAAACATTTTTTATAAGCACAATAGTGTACATCTTCAGTAACATTTATTAAATAAAACAGAAGATTTATACCTACCTAAATTTTATCTTTATTATACCCTATACAACTATCATTTTCAACTGAAATATATTTTTATTACTTGTTTTTAAACTATCTAAAATGGTATACTACCCTAATAAGAAGGAAGTGAATTTTATGTCTAAAGAACAAAATGTAATAAAATACTATGTTGTATGTAATAGATTAAAAAATATTATCAGAACAGGTTGGAAAAATTGGAACGTACAAAGAGAAAGAATTGAAAGTGTTGCTGAACATATCTTTGGAGTTCAAATGTTAGCTATTGCTATGAAATCAGAATATCAATATGATGTAGATATTATGAAAGTATTATTTATGATAGCTGTTCATGAACTTGGAGAGACTGTTATTGGAGATTTAACACAATTTGATATATCTAAAGAAGAAAAAGAAAAAATAGAACATGAAGCAGTTAGTAAAATATTAGATGGATTACTAGATGGTAAAGAAATAGAACAATTATTTTTAGAATTTGATTCTCATAGTACTAAAGAAGCAATGTTTGCATACCAATGTGATAAATTAGAATGTGATTTACAATGTAAATTGTATGATGAAGAAGGTTGTGTAGATTTAAATAATCAAGAAGAAAATAAAACTATGCAAAATAAAAAAGTTCAAGAATTACTTAAACCTGGTGTTTCTTGGTCTACTATGTGGCTTTTGTTTGGACAACAAACATATCCTTATGATGATAATTTTAAGGCTGTTTCAAATTATGCAATTATGAATAATATTGGTGAAAAAAATAAAAAATTGAAATTAAAATAATAATAAAAAATATTGATTGTAAAAGTATCAATATTTTTTTATGCATCCTAAATATAATCTTTTTTCTAACTTATATCTTGACATTGTTTCTTCCTTTAAATATTCAATTTGAAAATCTTTAAAGAAATATAATATATCCTTCTCATCAAAAAATCTTTTAAGTCTATTATCTTGTGTAGTATATAAGTGATGTTCAATCTCACTACCAGAACCTGCGCCATGGTTAATATCATTTATAGAATTCAATCTAAAAATTAAGTGTCCATTATCTTTAAGTATTCTTCTAATTTCATTTATTATTTTAAATGTATCTTTTTCTCTAAAATAGTGTAAACATAAATCTGAGATTATTAAATCACAATAATTATCAGGAAATGGGAACCCTTCTAACATATTGAAGCATTTACAATCGAAAATTTCAGGAAAATTTTTCTTTATATTTTTTATAGCATTCTCTGATTGATCACAAGGTATAACTTTTTTTCCTTTGTTTATTAAATATAATGTATCATTACCACTTCCACACCCTAAATCTAAAATTGGTGTTTTACATGCATCAATTATTTCTTGAAATTTTTCTAACCAATCATCATATTTTATATCACTTCTATCATAATTTGAATGTAAATTATTCCAATATTTTAAAGATTGATTTACTTCATTTTCCATTATTTATACCTCCAATTAATAAATATTATTATAACACCCTCTATTACTTTTTAAACGTTATATAAAATAATCATTCTTTTTAAAGATTATAAAACTTTTTTAATTTGTTCTAATGTAACTGGACCTTCTCTTAAAATTTCAACCTTATTAGAAGTACAATCTACAATTGTACTTGCCATAGAATAAGATACTTCCCCTTCTAGCATTCCATCAAGCATTGGACATTTATTTTCTATTTCATCCAAACTCGTACATTCTATTTCTCCATTTTGATTGGCACTAGTCATAAATATTGGACATCCTGTTTTTGAAATTAATTCTTCAATAAAAACTGTAGGAGCCATCCTAATAGCTATTGTTTCTTTACCATTAGTAACATATTCTGGCAAGTTATTATTCTTTTTTAAAACTAAAGTAATTGGTCCAGGCATAAAAGCTTTAATTAATTTTTTTGCCACTTCATTAACGATTGCAATAGTTTCTATCTGTTTTTCATTTGCACACATAACAGGAAACGATTTATTTATAGGACGACTTTTTACTTTAATTAATTTATCGTGTGCTACTAAAGAATTAATTCTAGCACATATTCCAAAAACAGTATCAGTTGGTACACTTATTACTCCATCATTTTTTAATATTTTAACTAGCTTATCAATTTCATTTTCTGTATATCTTTTTATCATTACTATTATACCCTTCCGTTATTTTGTATTTTATAATCCTATTAACTGTCTAAGAATCAATATAATCAGTGTTTGTATATATAAAGCTAAAATACAAGTAAAAATTCCAATTTTAGTAAATGCAATCAAAACTGCAAAGCCTAAATTTAGTTCAAAAAATGAGATGCTTGATTTACAAAATAAACCTATTATGAAACAAAACAATAGATAAAATTAAAACATAATATAATAATCTTAATATTTTGTTTCCTATTTATCACCTGATAATATCATATAAAATTTTAAAAATATTATCAATGCTTTCGTTAACTATATTTTTTAAGTTTATTTGGAAACTTTTCATCAACACGCAAAAAAACTGCAGTTCTAACACATTCATAAATAACTTTTTCATTTCTAAGTTCTATTTCTAATTTTAATAATTCTAAATTATTATTTATAAAAAAAGGAAATTAAAGACTTATATATAATAATAATAGTAGGAGGTGATAAAATGAGTGAAATAAACGGATTTGATAATGAATTTGCTTTCGTTTTAGAATTAAATAATAAAGTTATTAAGGAATTGACTCCTCTATGCAGAGATTTAATAGAAACAATTTTTCCAAATGAAAATGAAAATTCAATAATTAAGTGTTGGCGTAATCACTTAAAACAAAAAACTGATATTTTAATTAAAATAAATAATAAAATTAAAGGGATTAGTATTAAAAAAGGAATTAGGAACTCTGTACATGTTGAACCAATTACGGAATTTATTAATTTTTTAATAACTAATAATATATCACGTGATAATATAATAGAGTATTTAAAGTTTCACTATGCAGATGGTACTACTAACGGCAAAGGTTTAAAAAGAGTATCAACTGAGGAATATAAAGTTAAAAATCAAGATAAAATTGATAAGATTAATAGTGAAATAAATAATCAAAAATTATTAATAAAAGCTATTGATAGATTTATCCTTCGAGGTAATAATTCGGTTTTTTCTATTTCTGCTTTAGTTTATGGAGAAGTAAATGATTTTGTTTTTATAACAAAAGAAGATATTATTAATATTATCTTAAGTAAAAAAGATAACTATTCATCAACTGTTCATTTTAGTGTACTTACTATTCAACCTAAAAACAGATGTTTAAATTATAATAGTAAATATGAAAAAGATCGATTTTGCATACAAGTAAAGTGGTATAATCTCTTTGATGATATTATAGAAAATATGTATTTAAAAAAGAAGAGTCAAAATGGATATACTTTATCACTTCCAAACTGATAACGTGGGTCCGTTTTAGCACAAAAAAAATCAGTCAAATTAAGACTGATTTAATCTTTAAATGGAGCGATTGCTTGTTAAGTTATAAACACTTAGCAAACATAAAATTCATAACCGCCTGATAAATCATATATAACCGATTTTTAACTTAAACACAATATTTTTTAAATTTCTTGTGACATTTCTTACGAAATGATATAATTATACCAAGAGAATTAGGAGGTAATAATGAAATTTAAAAACAGTTATATATTTCTTAAAAGAGAAAAAGAAAAAAATAAATTCAAGAAAAATTCAAAAGAAAATCGAATTGTCGTATCTTTGCCTCCATCATTTGAGCAATTATTAAAAAAATGTTTTCACGAAATTAATTTTGATAATAGAGATGAGGAATTTATCTTTATTAAAACAGGAGCATTTAAAATTGATTACAATAATACGCAAAAAGAAGTTTTTTTTAAATATCATAATGTATGGTCTAATTATTATTTAGATATAATAGTTAAAACCAAAAATAAGCAAGATGCTGTTAATATTTTGAATTTAGTAAATTCTAAATTAATAAATAGTAAAAGTGTTTTTGAACAAGATTTTATATCTATATTATCTTATGATTATGTTTCTGAATATTACTGCAATAAATTATTTCCATATCTTAATGAATTTGAAAGAAAGTTAAGAAAAATACTTTTTGTTGTATATACTTTAAATTTTAATTTAGAATATTATTCTGCAACTACCAGTGAAGATTTTCAAGCAAATCTAAAACAAAAAGCCAGTAGTCAAAAGAATCAAACAATTTCTAAAAAAGATTGCTATATAAAGTTAGGATTTTATTCACTTGATTATCATGATATTGAAACATTATTGTTTTCTAAGTCAATAACTCCACAAGAAACGATAAAGTTGCAAAATTTTCTAAAGGAAAACAAAGATTTGAGTAAGTTGAGTGATTCTGAAATAAGAAAAGCTTTTGAATTATGTAATTATAAATCTGATTGGGAGCGATTTTTTGGTGATAAAAAAATTGCAGACGATTTTCAAATAATTTTTAATGACATTAGAGTTTTCAGAAATAATATAGCACATTGCAAATTTATAAGTGAAACTCAATACAAAAATTGTTTGGAGATTTTAAAGAAAACAAATAAATCATTAGATATAGCAATTAAAATTACTGAAGAAAAAGATTTTGTATACAAAAATATTGAATTACAACAGGAATCTTTTGAACGACTTGCAAAGACAATGAGAGAAACAGTTAAACCAATTTTAGAAAACATAAATTTAGTTACTCAACCATTAAAAGAATTTAGTGAAAAATTAAATGAAATTGTAAATCCTGTTTCTAAAATGATACCAAACATAGCTAATATGATTCCGAAGGTTAAAATGCCAAACTTTGATTTACCCAATATAGTTTTACCAGAAATAGAATTACCAAAGTTTGATTTTCCTAATTATTTTAATAATGATATTAATGATGATGAGAACAATGAAGATAATAAATAAAAGAAGAAGAGTGGAGGATAAAAATTAATAATAAGATTAAAGAAATTAGTATTAAAAAAGAAGAGTCAAAATGGATATACTTTATCACTTCCAAACTGATAACGTGGGTCCGTTTTAGCACAAAAAAAAATCAGTCAAATTAAGACTGATTTAATCTTTAAATGGAGCGGGTGATGGGAATCGGACCCACGTTATCAGCTTGGAAGGCTGGAGTTCTACCATTGAACTACACCCGCATCAATGTCGGTTAATATAAAACCAACTGACAATTAACATTATACTTTAAACTACTCTCCTTGTCAACACATTTTTTTAAAATTTTAAAAAACTAGTAACATTGCTATAGTAGAAATAACACATAATATAAAAAATACAATACTAAATTTTGATATATCAAATCTTTTATAACTAATATTACTAAACATATCTTCTTTATATATTCCCTCTTCTAATAGTTTTAAACCAAATAACTTTTTTATATCCTTATTACTCATAATATAAAATGTATCCCCTTCACCAGGTTCTATATAAGTTATATCATTTCCTAATTTTATAAAATCAAAAAACATAAGTAAATCTACACATGCACCAGATATATTAAATATAGATAATGCTATTAAAACAGGATTATTTATAACAATACCTAAAATATAAGTTACTACACCTATAAAGAAAAATGGAAATAGTAAAGATATTAATATGTCCTTCTTACTTACTTCTTTTCTAACTAAACAAAACAATATTCCTTTTTTTATATCTGCACCATAACTTAAATCTTTTGGTTTAACTCCACATAACATATGACCTATACCATGTAATATTTCATGTAATAACATCCATACCATATATAATATAAAAGTTAAAACAAATAACTTAGTATCTGTAATTAAATCTATAATATAATTATATACAGGTATACAAAATAAAATTAAAATTACAGTAGCTAAAACATTAGCAGTTACCAAATTCATCTTAAACCTATAATACTTTCTCATAACTTCACCAATAATATTTTACCATAAAAAATTAAAAATTTAAATTTATACATAAAAATATTTACATCAATATTTTAATAATGCTATAATGAAAGAGAGCCTAGATGAGTTCTTTTGGCTTTTTTTATTTATAAGTGGGAGGTAATTATGACAAAATATGTATTTGTTACTGGTGGAGTTGTATCAGGACTAGGTAAAGGAATTACAGCTTCTTCAGTAGCACTTTTATTAAAATCACGTGGATATAAGGTTTTTATGCAAAAATTTGATCCATATATTAATGTAGATCCAGGTACTATGTCCCCTATTCAACATGGTGAAGTATTTGTTACTTATGATGGATGTGAAACAGATTTAGACTTAGGACATTATGAAAGATTTATTGATGAAGAGCTAAATTATACATCTAATATAACTAGTGGAAAAATATATTCTAGTGTAATTGAAAAAGAACGTAAAGGAGACTATTTAGGTGCTACTGTACAAATGGTTCCACATATTACTAATGAAATAAAAAATAAAGTATATGAAGCAGGTATTACTTCTAAAGCAGATGTCGTTATAACAGAAATAGGTGGTACTGTTGGAGATATAGAATCACAATCAATGATTGAAGCATTAAGACAAATACAATATGAAAAAGGTAGTGAAAATACATTCTTTATACATTGTACATTAATACCATATATATATGGTTCTAATGAGCTTAAAACTAAACCTACTCAAAATAGTGTTAGAGACTTAAGAAATATGGGTATTAGACCTGATGCATTAGTATGTAGAGTTCCTTTTTCTACTCCTGATAACTTAAAAGAAAAGCTATCTATGTTTTGTTCTGTACCTGTTGGCAATGTCATAGATTCTGTTGATGTAAAAAATATATATGATATTCCAATTAACTATTATAAACAACATATTGATGAAATAATATTAAAACAATTTAATTTACCTATAAAAAAAGCAGATTTAAAATATTGGGAAGATTTAATTGAAACTGTAAATAATTTAAAGAAAGAAATTGAAATATCACTAGTTGGTAAATATGTAGAATTACATGATGCTTATATATCTGTTGTTGAGGCATTAAAACATGCTGGATATAAACATAATCTAAAAGTAAATGTTAATTGGGTAGATTCAGAGGAACTAGAAAAAATTGATAATTTAGACGAAGTATTTAAAAATAGTTCTGGTATACTTGTACCAGGAGGATTTGGACAACGTGGTATTGAAGGTAAAATTAAAGCTTGTAAATATGCAAGAGAAAATAATATACCTTATTTAGGTATATGTTTAGGTATGCAAATAGCAGTTATAGAATTTGCACGTAATGTTTGTAAGATGGAAGACGTTTCTTCAAGAGAATTTGATGAAACATGTAAAAACCCTATTATAGATTTAATGGCAGAACAAAAACATGTAATAAATATGGGTGGTACATTAAGATTAGGTAATTACGAGTGTACATTAGTTAAAAATACTTTAGCACACAAATTATATAAATCTGATAAAATTTTAGAAAGACATCGTCATAGATATGAATTTAATAATAAATATAAAAAGCAATTAGAAGACAAAGGCCTTGTATTTTCTGGATATAATGAACCAAGTGATCTAGTAGAAATTATAGAAAATCCTAATCATCCATTCTTTATTGCTTGTCAATTTCATCCAGAATTTAAATCTAGACCTACAAGACCACATCCATTATTTGATAACTTTATAGGTGCTAGTAAAAAGTATAAAAAATAAAAGAAACTTCACATTTTGTGAAGTTTTATTTATATCTACCAATTGTTTTTACTTTTGGTCTTTCTAAAGTTCTAATTTTTAATATTTTTTCATGATTATTTTTTAAATTTTCAATCCAATTATTATAAATATCAAATGGTAATATTTCTTTTATTTTTTCATTTGTTCTTAAAGATACTGGACTAAAACTAGTTACTCTATAAAATGTTTCAGAAAAATATTCTAATGAATTATATCCTGATTCTAAAGCAATTTTAAGTATCTTTTCATCAGTATTTACAACACTTGGTATACTTTTTATTATTTTTCTTTCATTAATATATTCATTTATTGATATACCTGTTATTTTTTTAAATGATTTACTTAAATATACCCTATCATAATGAAATATTTTGGATAAACTATCTACTTTCAAATTTTCATGTAAATTATCTTCAATATATTTTATTAAATCTAGAACTACATTTTCATTCAAAATATCCCCTCTTTATAAATTAATTACATCTACATTAGGTAAATTATTTTCATTTAAATTTGTTTTTTCTATATTAATATTCATTTCATAAAAAGGAACTTGCACACAATAATATGGCATTACTCTAGATTTTAGTAAAATACTACTAAACATTGGCATCCTTCTTAACATTTCTGGACTAACTAAATATGAAGTATCACTCTTTTTACCACAATATTCAGATATAAAATTTATAGTATTTAATTCATTAGATATATAATATAATATATTAGAAAATTCATACTTTAATGTTCCTACATTACTTTCCCCATATATTTTAGATAATGTATCAAAACCACTTATATACATAATAAATCTAATATAATTATTT
This sequence comes from uncultured Bacilli bacterium, assembly GCA_947581765.1. Taxonomy (GTDB): domain Bacteria; phylum Bacillota_I; class Bacilli_A; order RF39; family UBA660; genus UBA5578. The sequence goes on along the minus strand of CANPVU010000003.1, from coordinate 51,676 downwards.
CTACAATTATTTATTATACTAGTTAAATTATCAATTGGTTTAACATTATAATCCATATTATCTATAATAAAATTAAATGCTTTTTCACCCTTTTTACTATTTACAATAAAATATACTTCTTCAAATATAATATCAAATAATGCAGATTGTAATAAATCAGATTCATCATATGAAATATATAATATAGTTTTTTCATCTCTTATATTTTCTATATTAAAATCACTTTTACTTAAAAGTGCTACTAAATTTTCTTTACTATATATAGTAGATAATTTTTCATTTAATACTGATATTATAGATGCTTTAGTTTCTGATGGTGCTAGAAAAGTACCACAAATATTTTTATATGCAATACTATCTTTTTCTATAGATTCTAAATAGTTTATAACTTCTTCACTATTATATTCTGATGAGAATTTAGATATTGTTTTAAAGTTAATTTGGCTTAATGGTATATTTTTATCATATAAACTCATTGTTACACCAGTAATATAATCAGATGCAGTATTAGACCAAAAAGGATCTACATTTTTATTTTCTTCTTTTAATATATATGAAAATATTTTTTTAGTAATATAATATGCTTCATCATATTTCTTATTATCATATAATTTTTTTGGTAATTCAAATATATTTATACAATTACCTATATTAGTGTTATTAAGATTTATATTAATTACATTATATCCATTATTTTTATATAATGATGCTGTTGTTTGATATAATTCTTTTGTCTTATCTGTTATTAATACAGATTCACCACTATTTGCAGCTTGATATAGCATAGGTAATATTGAACATTGTGTTTTTCCACTTCCTGCACCTGCTATAACAAGTGTACTATCTAATGATGTATCAACTACTATTTTATCTTTATTACTTCCAATAGGTAATCCCATTGTTTGTATAGTATCTTGAAGTCCTATCTCTAATATTTTTTTATTTTTTACTAATTCTTCTGTAGTAATCCATTTTGCATAATAATTATTTTCTAAATTATTCATTTTTTTCCTCCCAATAAAATCTGAAATTTAAATTTCAAATAAATTATATCAAATCAAATTATTAATTATTTAAACAATTGTGGCTTAATTATTCACATATTATATATGGATATTCTACTTTTATAGCTTTAACATCTACATCTTTATGTAATAAGTCTTCACTACCCTTATATTTAATTAATAAATAATTTCCTGTATGACCAATTAAATACCCTTCTTTATATACTTCTGGAATAAATTTAATATCTTTTCCTATAAATTTATTCATGTATTCTATTTCTAATTCTTTACTTTTTTCCATTAATATTTTTACTCTTTGTTTCTTTATAGAATTATCTATATGATTTGGTAATTCTTCTGCTTTAGTTCCTTTTCTTAATGAAAATGGAAAAACATGTATCTTACTAAATTTAATTTTATCTACTGTAGATATTGTTTCATTAAATAATTCTTCTGTTTCACCTGGAAAACCTACTATTATATCTGTTGTAATACTAATATCTGGTCTTATACTTCTTATTTGATTAATCTTTTCTATAAATTCTTCTTTTTGATATTTTCTATTCATTAATTTTAATATTTCATTACTACCAGATTGTATAGGTATATGTAAATGAGATACTATCTTAGGATTATCTTTAATTATTTTTAATACTTCATCATTTATTTCATTCATTTCTATTGATGATATTCTAATTCTTTCAAGTCCTTTTATTTTAACAAGTTCATTTAATAACATAGCAAATGTATAATTATCTAAATCTGCCCCGTAATGACCAGTATGTATTCCAGTAAGAACAATTTCTTTATGTCCTTCTTTTACTAATAAACTAACTTCTTCCATTACATCTTGTGGTAACTTACTTCTAACTTTTCCTCTAGCATATGGTATTATACAATAAGTACAATAGTTTTCACATCCATCTTCTATTTTAACAAATGCTCTTGTTCTATTAAAATTATTAAGTTTCATTTTTTCAAAGCTAGAATTCATAATATCATTAATACGTACTATTTTTTCATGTTTATCTAAATATTCTTCTATTAAAGATACAATATTACTTTTATTAGTATTACCTATAATTATATCCGCATCTATTTCATCGATTTTATCTGTAACTTGAATCATACAACCACATACTACTATAATAGCATCTGGAGTTTCTCTTCTAACTTTTCTTATTTCTTTTAAAGATTTATTATCACTAGTATTAGTTACAGTACATGTATTTATTATATAAATATCAGCTTCATCAGATTCTATATATCCACTATTTAATAGTTTATCTCTTATTACATTTGATTCATAAGTATTAACTTTACAACCTAAAGTTATTATTTTAAACTTCATACTATCACCTACAAAAACAAGCATATTATACCATATGCTTATAGTTTATTTCTAAAATCTTTTAAAGATTGTAAAAATTCTTCATTTCTAGTTAATTTTTCTACTTCTTTAGAATCTTCTAATCCTTCATTTTTCTTTAAATCATCAGCCATCTTACTATATATTTTATCAAGTTCTGACATTGCTAATTCATCATTATTAACATTTGGTTTCTTCTTAGGCATAAAATCCATATCAGAAAGTTCTATGTTTGATAAGTCAATTGTTGCAGTACTAGATAAATCATCTTTTGTGCTAGGTTGTTCTACCCTACCATATACTGGTGATATAACATCAGTATTTCTAAATTTAGTTTTTGTTTCTTCTATTTTTGGTTCTTCTACTTTTTCTTCTTTTTGTGCTTCTTCCATTTGACTATTTTCTAATTCTTCCATTAAATCAGATACTGTCTTTAAAGGTTTTGATTCAAGTTCATCTTCATAATCTTCTTGTCTATTCTTAACAGCATTCACAAGTTCTTTATAACTAATTATAGATTGTGCTTCTTGTTCTTTTTCAAAATTAGCAACTACATCTTCAGGTTTTAATTTACTATCTTCTTCCATCTTAGATATTATAGAAGCTAATTTAGAATTAGTAGTCTCTTCTTTTACTTCTTCTATTTCTTTTTGATATTCATCAGAATATTTTTCTTTTAATTCACTTTCTAAGTCATCAATATAATCAGTATTATCATTTACCTCTTCTTCATAGTCATCTTCTACTTTTATAGGTTCAACTTTTTCTTTTTTCTTCCTAGTAGTTGGACTTTCAATTATATCTTCCTTTTTTACATTTTTTACTTTTTTAATATCTTCATCTTCTAGTTCTTCTTCATATATATTTATTTTTTTATTATTTTTAAATGAACGAACTATCAATATAATTAATATAACTAATATAATACATAAGCCAACAACAACACCTATAAATAATGCATTATTATCAACTATTTTATTTAATAAATTTCCCATACTTTTTCACTCCATATATTCATATTTTATTACACTCATTAAAAACATTGGAACAGTTTCTACTCTAAGTATTTGATTACCTAATGTAATTTTTTCAAAACCATTCTTTAAAAAATATGCTTCTTCATTATCAGTTATTCCACCTTCTGGCCCTATTACTAAAGTTATTTTATCATACTGATTAATATTTTTCAAAACATTCTTAATGTTTTTTTCTTTTTCATTTGTACTACAAACAAACTTATATCCATCGATATCTTTAATAAAATCCATATTCTGTTTTATATCAATCAAAGGAACATCAATTCTCATAGATTGTTCACTTGCTTCTTTTAAAATTTTTCCCCAACGTTCTAATTTTGATTTTTCTTTATTACCCTGAAATTTAACTACAGACCTATTAAAAGGTACTATTATTATTTCATTTACACCTATCTCTGTACTCTTTTGAAGTATTAAGTCTATTTTTTGCTCTTTTAACATAGGTATTATTAATCTAGTATAAGGATAATTATCTTTTTTATGTTCTAACTCATTAACTATAGAAATTTTATTATTATCTATATCATCTATAGTTGCTAAAAAAAGTGTATTGTTATAAACTACTTGAATATTATCTTTATTCTTCATTCTCATAACCTTTTTTATATGATAATAATCGTTATCAGATAATATTATATTTTTATCATTCTTATCTATAGCAAAATATCGTTGCACTCTTATCACCCTATTTTTCTATATTAATATTTTGTATTTTATCATGTTCAATCAAATAATTAAGATTATCTTTACTAATAAGATTTTTATCTACTATTAAATCAACTATTTTATTATTTAATTCATCTTTATTTATATTATTTTTATATTCATTTTTCAACTCATTTATTTGTCCATAAACAACTAATGAATTATTACACATATCAGACAATATAAATGTCTTAGTCAATATTTTATTTGCTAAATTAGAAGTTTTTACACTATTAATTTCAAAAATAGGTAAACTTAAGAAAAATAATATAGCAAATGTTATTACAAAGCACTCAATAACACCTAATATACTACCTAATATTTTAGAAACAACAAATGCTGATAATTTTAATATTTTTTCTGCAAAACTACTAATCTTAAGTAATATTCTAAATATAATAAATAGTACTAAAAAAACAATAATGAAAGATAGAAATTCAAAAACTACAATATTTAGTGTTTCAATACCATTAAATGATAAAAACGGTATATGCTTATAAAAAAAAGTTGAAATAGGATCTTTTAAAGAATATGAAAAAGCAAATAATAAAACTAATCCAACAGTAAAAACTAATTGCTTTACAAATCCATTTTTCCAACCAATAATAAATCCATATATTAAAAAAAGTAATATTAATATATCAACTATATTCATACATACACCTCTGCATTCAATATTATAACATATTTTATAAAAATGTGCTAAAATATAAGTAGGAAGTGATTTGATGACAATTACTGTAAAAGTTAGTGAAAACACAATGAATGAAATGAATGAATTTTTTGAAGACTTTAAACGTCCTAAAACACCTGCATATGCTGTATTTCAGGCAGATGATGCAGACTGTGTTGTAACATTATATGAATCTGGTAAAGCTGTATTTCAAGGAATTAGTGCTGATATATCAGCTAATATGTGGATTGAAAGAGAAAGAAAGCTTAATCCTAATAAAAAAGTAGATGTAAAAAATAGTGAACAAAAAGAAAAGAAAGAAAAAAAAGAAATTATAATAGATCCAAAAATATATAATGCAAATTGTATTGGTTCTGATGAAGTTGGTACTGGAGATTATTTTGGTCCAATTGTTGTAACTAGTGCTTATGTAAATAAAGATAATATTAAATGGTTAGAAGAATTAGGTGTTAAAGATTCTAAAAAATTAACAGATGATAAAATTATGGAAATAGTACCTCAAATAATAAAAAAAATACCATATAAAAGTACTATACTAACTAATAAAGAATATAATGAAAGATATAATGAAACAACAAATATGAATAAATTAAAAGCAATACTTCATAATAATGTATTATTAAAACTATCAAATGAAATAAAAGATTATGAATATATAGTAGTTGATGAATTTGCACAAAAATATGTATATTATAATTATTTAAAAGAATCTCCTAATGTAGTTAGAAATATAACATTCATGACTAAGGGTGAAGATAAATGTCTAGCTGTTGCTTGTGCTTCTTTAATAAGTAGATATATATTTATAAAAGAATTTGATAAATTAAGTGATAAAGTTGATGAATTTTTACCTAAAGGTGCTAGTGATAAAGTAACAGATATGGGTATAAAATTAGTTAATAAATTTGGTAAAGATATATTAAAAGAAGTAGCTAAATTAAATTTTAAGAATACTTTAAAAATACTTGATAAACAATAATTATTGGTTTTATGGGAATCGTAATGAATTAATTAAGTAAAAGTAGACAATAAAAAGTAGTACATAAAAAGAGAAAAAAATTTTTTTCTCTTTTTCATTGATTGTTATCATATTACTAATTTTGAATAATTGTTCTAAATAGGTTTTATCTACTACACAGTATTATTGTCATGTAATTTCAAAAAATGGTATAATGCCATTTAATAGTGTTATATCAAATAAAAGTAAGACTACGAGTAAGTACTGTAAATAATTAATTATACAATATAAAACTGAATAACTTTTTAGTTTAAATCATATCCCAAGTTAAAATTGTATCTTCTGGCAAATCTTTTTTTATTGCTCTACCAATTACAATATCAATATATTTTGGTGATATACCTGTTCCTGGTCGTTTTGGCATTAAATCTTTTTCTTCTATTACTTCTCCAACTTTCATATTTCTTGTTAACACTAATGATCTTCTTGCTTCTCTTCTAGGAATCTTTTCACATTCTAAAACAGTCTTTTCTGCTGAACCTAAAATATTATCGATAAATTTAAAATTTTTTATCGCTTTTTTAAAATCATCTGGATTCCCAGCATGATAATGATCATTTCCGGGCAATGTTTTATCTAATGTAAAATGTTTTTCAATAACTTCTGCTCCTAATAAATAAGCTGTAGCGAGTGTCATCATAGTTTCATCTGGTGCTACATGATCACTAAATCCAACCTTTACATCTGGAAAAACTTTTTTTAAAGTTTTTATGATATTTAAATTAGCATCTTGAGGTTTTGTAGGATATGATAATACACAGTGTAAAATTGTGATATCTGTACAACCAGATTCTTTAAGTGCTCTGATACCTTCGTCAACTTCAGATAAGTATGAAGCACCAACTGAAATTACTACTGGTTTTCCTTTTGAACCTATATGTTTTATAAAAGGTAAATTTGAAAAATCTGATGATGAAATTTTATAAAAATCAACCATGTCATATAAATAATCTGCTGATTCATAATCAAATGGTGTTGATGTAAAATCTATTCCTAAACTATGTGCATAGTCACTTAAAATTTTATATTCTTCTTTTCCAAAACTATCAAATTTTTTAAATAGTTCATATTGAGTTTTAGTTGTTTCTTTTGATGTATCCCAATATGCTGGGGAGTTTTTAGAAACTATTGTCTCAGCTTTATAAGTTTGGAACTTAGCGCAATCAATCCCTGAATTTGCAACTTCTTTAATATATAATTTTGCAGCTTCTAATGGGGTAATATTCATTACTTTTGCTGTATCATAATAATTTACTCCTATCTCTGCTATTAAATATGGTTTAGTCTTTCTCATTTTTTTCCTTCTTTCTTACAAGCTATTAATAATATTAATAATTCTATTTCTACCATCTTTTAAATTGTGAGCTAATAATTTGTCTTGTAATTCTTTTCTACTCTCTTTAGACAAATTTAAGTATAATTTTAATGTTCCTTCTATTATTTCATCTGTTGGATTTAAACCAATATATGAAAATCCGTTTTCATTACTTACAAATACATGTTTCTCTTCTCTTTCGTTCTGAGACATTGCTATAGATGGAATTCCAAGTATTGCTAATTCATAACCAGTTCTTCCTCTAGATGTTATTGCTATATCTGTATTCGACATTAGTTCTGGCATATTTTTAACGTCATACAACATATTAATATTTGGATATTTATTGTATTTCATTAATTCACTTATATTACTTTTTGATTTTCCCAATACAATTGTAAAATTATAATTATTGTATTCACTTTTTTTTATCATTTCTAGTATACGGTCAGTATAGTTTTGTGGATCTGAACCTCCAAATGTAACAAGAATATTTTTAACATGTTCTTTTATTTCTATAGGTTTAAAAAATAAAAATGTTTTTGGACAAATATAGTATTTTTCTCCTGAATATACATTGTCCAAGTCATTGCTATTATATAACGCATTAAAAACTGCATCAGCTTTTGTTATACCTTCACCATCATCTTCAAAGTTTATAATCTTTGAATCTGGAGGAAGAACAGATTTTAAACCAATCATGTAGTCAACCGAAGTGGTTAATATATCATTGATAAAAATAGTATATTTATTTTCTTTACACTTTTCAAATAATTCTGCAATACCATTAATTGGAATTAAATTATGTGTTGTAAATCCAAAAATATTTCTATCAGTTTGATTAATGTCATAGAATATATCAGGTTTTGTATAAAATTCATCGGCCAATTCTAATGCACGATAAATATGTCCAGTACCTCTTTTGTTATTACCATTTACATATATAGCTACTTTTTTCATACTTAATGTTAATGAAACATTTTGTAAATCTGAAAAATTGTCAATATCTTGTGATTCATTTTCTGAAACTTCATATACATCCACTTTTTTTCCTATTCTTGTATCGTTTGTTACAATACTATATTTTGAAATAACAAATGCACCAGTTTCCATATAACATGGTGGCAAATACTGTCTATTTAATCTCTCAACATAATTTGGAAACTTAACCCCATTTTTTTCGCTCCAAGATAAATGTGGTGAATTTATTACCGATATAACTGTATCCAAATTATTATCAATTGAGTATTTTATTGCTGAATCAAGCGTTTCAACTTTTAATGTAGGTGAAGTAGGCTGCATAGTAACAATATAATCCCAAGTTTTATTTTTAGGAATTGCATCATAAATAACAGAATCTAATGTGATATTATCACCACATAGTTTTGTATCTCTTTGTTTACATCGAACTTTCATTTGATTTGCAATTAATCGTACGGCTTCTGAATCTGTAGTAACTATAATATCTGTAATATATTTTGAATTTAATGCATTATTAATAGAATAATATATCAAAGGTTTTCCATTAATAATTCTAATATTTTTATTTGGTATTCCTTTTGATCCAGCTCTTGCTGGAATTACTGCTAATATTTTCACTAAGCTTCCTTCTTTCTTTTAAATAAATCAATCATTAAACTAAATTTTCTAGTTTTAAAAATACTAATTATTATTTTTCTATTTTTTATAGAAAAAATTATAATATATAAAAATGAAATAACTATTAATGAATATCTAATGATATTAAATGTATAAAGTAAATTAAATAATAATATTGACATTAGAGATACCAATAATATCTTTGCAAAAAATTTTGTATCATACCAGTATGTACATCCAAGTTTTTTTACAAATATATAATGTATAATAAATAAACAAATGTAACCTATTAATGTTGTATAAGCAGCTGCAATATAGCCAAATATTGGTATAAAAATAAAATTAAGTACAATGTTAATGAATGCTGCAATAATTGTTCCAAAAGCAATTTTTTTTTGCTTTTTATGATAAAATTCAATATTAACATATAAAGAATATACAAATTGAAATATATATCCAACCATAACTGGTGGCATAACATATTTAGCTTGTAAATAATATTTTCCACCCATTATTAATAATAATTCTGGAGTAATAAACATAAATAAATACACAACAGCCAAAAAGAAAATAGTATATGGTTTTGAATTTTTCTTTAAACTGCCAAAATCTTTTTCATCCATTTTTTCATATGCCCAGGGGCTCCATGCATTATTCATTGAACTCCATAATATAGAAACAACCATTGAAACAGTATATGAAACGCTATATAATGCATTTGCATCAGCTGATATCAATTTTGTAATCATTATTCTATCTGATGAACCTAAAATATAACCAGCAAGTAAATGCCAAATTAATGGAAACGAAATTTTCAAAGCATATTTCCAATATTTTTTCGATATTGACTTACCTCTAGCTATTAACAATATATATACGACAAATGATATAACTATTAATGGAGTAAAATAACCTATTATTCTTCCTTGTAATTTATTTTTCATAAATAATACCAAAATAATAGAAGCACCTGTAGATAAAACTGCATTAAGTAATGATGTTACAATTATTGGAATATATTCATATCTAATTCTACATCTTATTTGGTACATTTGGATTGAAGGATATACTAGCAAATAAATAAATATTAAATTTAATGTAAAAAAATCAACTAAAAATAAACTTTGAAAAAAATTATGAAATATTAATACTATAATGTAAAAAAATAAAGTTATTAATGTTCCTAAAAACAATGATGAAGAAATGTACGAATCTAGATCTTTTTTATAATCAAATTGTGCTAATGAAACAGATGAATATATTTCAAATGTTGTAACTATCGCTAAAATACTTACCCAAGATGTAACATTAGAAAACATTCCAATATCACTACTCGTCATTATTCGTGTAAATATAGGCATAGTAAGAAATACTAATCCTTTAACAACAAAATTACATATTGTATACCATATTCCTGCTTTAATAACTTTATTATTTGATTTAAAATTATTATTCATAAGACTTTACCCCACTTAGATTTTTATGAGAATTTTTTTTATAAACCATATTCATAACGATAAGAATGATTAACATTATAATAAATTCAGGTTTCGTTAAATTATATAAATCACCTTGTGTAAATATAGAATTATTAATTATTAATATTCTAGCCATGATTATTGACTCAAGAAATCGTCCTGAAAAAAAATATTTAATATATAAATTTATTATTATCACGATAAAAAAGCCTCTCAAAATAGCATGAACAACAAGGCCAACAATATTAAAATAATAGTAAGCAATTTCAATGCCTTGGGAACTATATCTAGCACCTGTAGCAATTTTTGCCTTATAAATATTATTAGGAGTAGTTAATTGCATCATTTTATATACTCCGAACTTATAATCGTATATACTCATATCATTATAATTGAATAACGGTATTAATTCATCATTGATTTCTGAAATATGTAATTCACCAATCTCATATGTACCATATATTTTCCACCATAATTGTCCTTGCTGAGACACTCTATCAATTATACTTGATTTTGCATCTTTTCCTCTCGAAATGTAGAAAATACTTAAAATAAATACTAAAAAAATAAAAATAATTCCAAGTGATTTAAAAATTTTTATATTGTCAGATGCTTTTGTAACAATTATCAAATTTTGTTTTTTATCCAAGTTAAAATTATTTTTTATATTACCAACATAAAAAATAATAATTGGAAAGAATAAAATTAAAATATCAAAAATTGCTCCAAATTTATTTCCAACCCAAACCTTATATAAAATATATGGCGTAAGTGAAATTAAAATTTTTGAAATTTTTTTCTTTATATTTCCATTTTTTAAGATCATAGGTAGGATCGTAAATGGTAATAAATATTTATAATATGAAGCAAATAATTTTACATATTTGTTTAAATATATTTGCTCGTACTGAAATCTGTCTATTCCCATTTTAAAGCTGGGCACTGTTATAACTGAAAGAAACAATACGATTCCTCCAAAAAAAATAAAAATATATATATAATTAGATATAAAAACTGAAAGATTTGATTTTAAATTTTGAAAATTATAAAACATTCGTCTAGAATATTTTTTATCAAAATATAACAGGCTACTTATAAGTATCATACTGTATAAAACTGCCATTGGAAATGATCCATAATGTTTCGATATAACATTCAATTCTCTTAAGTAAAAATTAAAATTTTCACAGATAAATACTCCAACCAAAAAAATAAAAGTATATACGTAAATTGATATATATTTTGGAATAGTGTAAAAATTTTTTTTTAAAAAAACTATTATGAAAAGAATGAAAAGAAATAATACTATAAAATCTGTATTAATAATATTGGATAAAATGGAACATAAGAACAAAGAAGCATACATTCCAATATATAATATAAAATAGTTTTTATACATTATTAATTCTCCTTATTATTTTGTTCAAATCATCATAAGTTTTTATAACATCCTTTTTATATTCATTACACGTAATATTCGAATAGTCTATTTTTGTTTTTATTAATTTGTGTAAAAAACAAATCTCTACATTGTTTATTTCAGAAAATTTAAAAACTGCTGAAGATGAAATTGTAAATAAATATACTTTTTCACTTGTATCTAATAATAATTCAAAAGGAATATTTTTTTTATTTACTATTTCAATATCTTTACTAAATTTTGAATATTTTTTTATGTTTTCTCTTGGATGAGGTTTTAGTGATATTACTATATTATTTTCAGAAGCAATTTTAACAAGTGATGAAAAAAATGCATCATATAAATTACTTTCACATATTTCATCTTCAACTAAAGGTTGCGAAATAAACCATATTTTTCTTTTTATTTTTTCGTTACTTTCTATTAGCAAATCATCAATTTTTTTATAATTTTCGTAAATTATTTTCTTTGAAAGTTGTTTATTAGATAATAATTTATTGTCTTTTGAAAAAATAAATTCTGAATATTTATATTCGCCTATTCTTTTAATAACAGTATACCAATATCCAAAAAAAAATTTACCATATATTAATTTTATTAGCCATTTTCTATGATACATATCATTATATAAACCTATACCCTCTTCTAATATGCAATGTTTACTTTGTTTATAATGTTTAAATAAATACTGTCCATATGGTTCTGCATCATTGAAAATATAAATATTATTTATTTTTATATTTTTTAACACTTTTTTAATTTTACTAAAATTTCTTTTTGCTCTAAAAACATCTTTTTTAAATAAATTTCTATAATAATCAACACTAATAATTCTATTTTTAAATTTTTTTTTAACATAATTATTTATTATATAATCATCTATTGATTCATTATTTTCAATAATTAAATAATCCCCTTCTTTCATAAATGCACATGAAACAATAACGTGATATGGAGTAGATGAAACAAACAAATCTATATCAAAAACTTTTTCCATACTTTTCACCAATAAATTTAGCTTTTAAAAAACTAGTTATTTTTTTAATTTTATTTATTTTTTCCATATAAATAAATTTAACTTCTTTATATGAAACATTATTTTTTTGTAAATAAACATCTAATAATAATTCAGATATTCTTCCATAAAATCTTGCATGAAAATTATCATAGTTTGTATTATCTATCCTTTTTTCTAACTCAAATAAAATATCAAATAACCATTCACAATATCCATTAAATATTTCTTTTTTCATTATAAACATATTAAACATGTGCGCACTTGTTCTATGATGCAATCTTTGAAAATATTCAAAATAATCTGGATATTTTTCTTTTATAATTCTGCCTGTTTCGTCTAATGGTTCTACATACATAGTATGATCGTAATGACTATACAAATTTTCTATATAATATTTTCTTTTTTTTGGCAAAATGACATCTGTTGTTTCTAATATTTTTTTTGCTTCTCTTAATGTTAATATATTTTTAAATTTATTTTTAGACTTCTTTTTATATGAAAAATGCCGTCTATAATGAGATAAACCTATATAATCAGCATCTAAATTTTTCCATGCCCAGTATATTCCAGTTAGTTCACAAAAATATGGATTTTTAATTGATATATTTTGACCCGTATTGTCTTTAATATAGCCTAAATCATTTTTTCCTTCAGCTCCAACATGTAAAGGTAAATACATTTTGTCAATTGGCATTTCATATTTTTTATGTGCAGCAATAATAACTACAATTTTACTTTTCATCTTAGTTCTCCCTTTTTCTTTTTTTATAGTAATCAAAAGCAGATTTTATTACATCATCCATATCGTAATATTTATATTCAGCCAATCTGCCACCAAAAATAACATTTTCTTCATTTTGTGCTAATTTTTTATATTCTTCTGCTAATTCATTATTTTTATCATCATTAACTGTATAATATTTTTCCATTCCTTCTTCATAATCGGCAGGATATTCAAAAGTAACAATAGTTTTAGGATTTGTTAAATCAAATTCAAAATGTTTATGTTCTATAACTCTAGTATAATCAACTTCATGGCCAGTATAATTAACTACTGCATTTCCTTGATAATTTACTTCATTAAACAATTTTGTATCAAATTTTAATGACCTCCATTCAAGTTTGCCTAGTGAATAATTAAAATATTCATCAATAGGGCCAGTATAAACAATTTTTTTTGCAAGTGATTTATAATAATTAACATTGTCAAAGAAATTTGTATTTAATTTAACTTCTATTCCTTTAAGCATGTTTTCAACTAATTTTGTATAACCGCCAATTGGAATGCCTTGATATTTATCATTGAAATAATTATTGTCATATACAAATCTAACTGGCAATCTTTTTATAATGAATGGTGGTAAGTCTTTACAATCTCGATTCCATTGTTTTTCTGTATAACCCTTTACTAACTTTTCATAAATTGTTCTACCAACTAAACTTATTGCTTGTTCTTCTAAATTTTTGGGTTCTTTTCCTTCCATTTCCTTTCTTTCTTCATTAATATGTCTTAATGCATCTTCAGGTGTAAAAACATCATTCCATATTTTTGAGAATGTATTCATATTGAAAGGCATATTATAAACTTCATTTTTAATTCTTGCTACTGGACTATTTGTATACCTATTAAATTCTACAAATGAATTTACATAATCCCACACATCTTTATAATCTGTATGAAATATATGAGCACCGTATTTATGAACATTTATACCTTCAATATTTTCAGTATAAACATTGCCTCCTATATGATTTCTCTTATCTACAACTAATACTTTTTTCCCATCTTTATTTGCTAAATTAGCAAAAGTAGCACCAAATAAACCTGCCCCAACTACTACATAGTCATATTTCATTATTACTCACCCCATTTATTTACAAAAATTAGTCACAAAGTGAACCCTTATATGAACAATTCATATAAAAAAAACTACCTTATTTAATATGGATCCAATTTCTTTATACAAGAAATGGAGTTCATATCAATTTGTAGTTATAAATACTAAAAAGGCAAAAAAAAAGAATCTACACAAAATTGTGTAGGTTCTTTACTTTGTTACTATGAAAGAAGTTGCTATAGGTCTAGTTTCATTTTGTAATGAAGAATCTATTGGATGACTTATCATCTCTCCATTAACTACCATAACACTAGATGTTCCTCCATCCAAATTAGTTGCATTAACAGCACCATAATTTACCATTATCTCTGTTAAATCGGACATATCTGCACCCTTTGTACGATTATAATTACTATCAACTACTAAAAATAAAATTATTCCATCTTTTCTTTGACCAATAGCAGTACGTGCAGCATATCCCCAACCACCATTACCTTTGGTATATGCAGCTTTTCCGTTTACTACTAAAAATGGTCCCCAACTAACAGCATCTCTTACACCTTGGTTAATTGCTTCTTTAGCACTTACTCCTCTTAATAAAACTAATTTATTATCTTTTGTTAGACCAATTAATCCTCCAGTTGTTACTCTTCCATATTCATTATTAGTAATTATTTTACCATCAACTATGGTAATTCCCTTAGGACAACCACCTGAACTTGTATAGCCAGGATCATAAAAACCTGCGCCATTAATTGCTACTAATGCATTTTCTCTTTTTGCCATAGTAGTTACATATTGTCCTCTTACTCCTACTTTATCAGTAGTAGTAATACCTACTTTTGATGGGTCATATATTACTGCTAAATACGCTTTACAACCGTTTACTTCTAAATTGATAATCTTATATAGATCATTACCTTCGTCTTTAGTAAGTACTTGCCTTTCATATTCATTAGCATATTCAATCTGTTTTTCTTCTTCCTTTGGTTCAGTATTAACTAATCTTTCATCCGTAGAACCACTTGGTTCTTTTATATAATTTCTATTTTTTACCTCATCTATTTCTTCATTACTATATAGCCAAGTACAAAAATATTTATGATCTTTAGTATTCATAGCAGTAGTTACTAACCAATCTTTAAATGTATTTATTGGACCATATAATAATGTAATAAAAGTAATATGAATAAAAACATATATAATATAAATAACTATAAATATATATTTAAATATTTTACCTTTTTTTAAATGTATTCTACGTCTTTTAGAGTAAATTATAATACTTGATATTAATATTATAATAGATATTAGTAGTAATATAAAAATAATAATTTGAGCAATAGAATTGATTAATTCTTTACTATGTGTACTTATTATTAATAAAGAAATCAAAAGAGGTATAAATAATAAACTAACTCTAATACATAGAATAGATCTCTTTTTAATTTTTACCTCTTTTTTTATATTTTTCTTTTCTTTTTTGCTAATATCTTTTTGCATACATCATACATCCTTTATACTAATTTAATAAACCAAATCCACTTACTACTTTTCTTCCACCTTTTACTAATTCGCCATATACATTTAATGGTTTATTAATTAATTTATTTTCAATAACTAATTGTGAAGAAGCACCACCATCTAGATTTGCAATATTATATGCTCCATATAATTTTAATAAATCTATTACTTCTACAAGGTTTGGTCCTTTTGTATGTTTTCCTTCAGTTACAAGGAATAAAACTATTCCATCTTTTCTTTGAGCCATTGCAACTCTAGCTGCTCTTTCATATCCTCCTGATGCTGAGTTAAATGTAGTTGCTTTTCCATTTACCATTAAGAATGGTCCAAATTCTAATCCATCTCTTATTCCTTGTGCTACTGCTTCTTCTGCTGTAGCTTTTGTAAGTAGTAGTTTATTGTCTTTAGTAAATCCAATAATTTCTCTTTTTCCACTATTATCTTTCCATATAATCTTACTATCCTTTATTAGTACACCTTTAGGAATATCACTACCCCATCCTGTAGTATCTTTAAATCTACCACCATTAATACATACTTTTCCTTTATTTCTTTTACACATTGATTGGATAGTTTCCATTCCACTACCTGTATTAAATGCTTTAGATGTAATTAAATGTATTTTACTAGGATCATATATTACAACTAAATGTGCATCATATCCACCTACTTTAACTGGAATATATTTGTAATCTTCATTTCCCTCGTTTTTAGTTAATACAGCTTTTTCATATTCATTAGCATATTCAACTTTTTTTGGTTCTTCTGGTTCTTTTTCTTCCTTGTTTTCCTCTTCATCTTCTTTTTCTTTTGGTAAATACTCATTTATTTCTTCTTCACTATATAACCATCTGCAAATCTTATCTTCCGTACTTCCATTTTTTGAATTTGTAATTATCATTTCCTTAAATGAATCTATAGGTCCATATAACATTATTAGTATTGTAGCACAAAATACTGTATATATAGTCATAGAAAAAATATATAAATATTTAAAAAATTTATGAACTTTTTTCTCTGTTTTAATTTTTATATTACATAAGAACATTCCTAATCCAAATACAAATAATATTAAAGCCGCTACTAATATTATGTATGATATATCTAAAATATTATCTGTAATTAGCTTTTTACTATGCATACTTATTATAATCATAGATACTAATATAGGTATAACTACATAACTAATTCCCATTAAAAATATACCATCTTTTTTTGTTTTTTTCCTTTTAATTGTCGATTTTTCTAACTCTTCTTCTACTTTATCTTTTACTTCATTATTCATTATTATTACTCCTTAAAATAAAGGTATAGCTTTGCTATACCTAATTTAATAATCCAAATCCACTTACTACTTTTCTTCCACCTTCAACTGGTTGTCCGTATATATTTTTTGGATTATTAATTAATTTGTTATTTATAACTAATTGTGCTGATGTTCCACCATCTAGATTTGCAATATTATATGCTCCATATAATTTTAATAAATCTATTACTTCTTTTAAATTTGGTCCATTTGTATGTACTCCTTCAGTAACTAAGAATAGTACTATTCCATCTTTTCTTTGTGCTATTGCAACTCTAGCTGCTCTTTCATATCCACCAGATTCTGAATTAAATTTAATACTATTTCCATTTACCATTAAAAATGGTCCAAATTCAAGTGCATCACGCATTCCTTTAGCTAATGCCTCCTCAGCAGTAGCATTTATCAATAACAATTTATTATCATTTGTAAAACCAATTAAACTTCTTCTTGCAGAACTATCTGACCAGATTATTTTTCCATCTTTAATTAGTGTACCTTTAGGTATATCACTACCCCATCCTGTAGTATCTTTAAATCTACCACCATTAATACATACTTTTCCATTTTCTCTTTTACACATGTCTTGTATTGATTCCATACCTGTTCCTGTATTAAATGTTTTAGAAGAAATTAATTTTACTTTACTAGGATCATATATAACTACTAAATGAGCATCGTATCCTCCAACTTTAACAGGTATATACTTGTAATCATTATTACCAGGATCACGTACCAATACTTTTTCATCATATTCATTTTCATATGTAGTTTTAGGCGATGTATCTATTACAATATCATCTAAGTTTACAGTATCTGTTATTTCTTCATAACTATTTTGATTAGCAATATTTTTTACAGTGTCTTCACTATAAAATGTATATGCTATATATTGATGCGTCTTTGTAGCTAGAGCAGTTGATATTATAGTTTGTTTAAATTTATCAACACCATATACTACTACAAAACAAATTGCTACTAGTATATCTAAACAAATCATAGGAATCATTATCTTTTTATGCTTCATACTACGCCTCCAAAACATAAGGATTATCTTCTGTTCCTTCACCTGATAAAATTGCTCTATTACTTATACAAATAGCAGGTCTTACATTTTGAACCATATTTGGATTTACAGTAACAGTTTCAGCTCCATATAAGAATGGTTTTGAGTTAAAACTATTAATTAAATAGTAATCTTGTAATTTGTTATTAAATTTTAAATCTCTTAAATCATATAGTCCAATTTTTGCTACTACCTTTTTACTTGTAATGTCTTCATATGTTGTATTATATGCTCCAACATTCCATTCTTTATCTAATAATATATCTCTATAAGCAATTGAATTATATAATGTAGTGTTTAAAATAAATGCTAATGATGTATTATTAGTAGGTTCAAATGTAGCACCAAAGCGTTGTTTCAAAGGTAAAGATTTATTTAATACTAAGTTTAATTTATTATCATTTATATCGTATACAATATATGTATCTGTTCTAATCTTTACATAATCACCTACTGATATCTTATTACTTTCCTCAGATATCATAAAAGGATCATCAACAGTACCACTACCACTTACTAAGGCAATACCACTTTTTAATCTAACAACTGGTTTTATACCTAATAAACGAGTTGGCTGTGCTAAAGATAAGTTAATTCCATTTATATGCCAAACTTTATCACTTGATACAGTATTTAACCATAATGTTGATTTTTCATCAGAAATATATGTAGTTGTTGTTTTACTATTTAAAAAGTCACTAACTGATAATAATCTTACATAATTTTCTGTATTTTTACTTTCACAAGAAAAGCTTTTTAAATCATTTACTTCATCTTTACAAATAACTGTTTGAGTTAAATAACTCTTATCCAAATAATTTATAAAATATTCATTCAAATATTTATGAATGTCTGATTCTAAATAAGTTTTATTTCTATTTGCCCAACTTAATGTATTTATATAATCATCTAATACTATGTCTATTGTACCATCTGAATTAGTTTTAATTATACGCCATGTAAAATTAGAAAATCTTAAATAATTATTTACATTTTTTCCTTTAAATACATATTCTCCATTAACCATGTATAATCCATCATTTTCATAAACAAGAGGTGAATTTTTAGCAACTGCTGTTGTTAATAATTGTAATGACTTACCACTTTGACTTTTTGGATTATAAACACGATAATATTTCATAAATCTGCTACCATAAACAGCAAAACAACCTATTATAAATAGTACACTAAACGCACAAAATGCAAGTTCAAAAGGACTAAATTTAACTTTTTCACTTTCATGCTTCTTTTTTTCTTTTTTCTCTTTTTTTATCTTTGCAGTTTTTTGTTTATTCTTTGTTTCTTCTACAGTAACACTTATTTTATCTATTATTTCATTTATATCTGTTTTATCTTGTGTTTTCTTTTTATTAATTTTAGCTTTTTGTTTTTCTATATTTTCTATTTTTGAAGCTTGTTTAGTATTTAACTTACTTGCTTTATTATCTACTGTATTATAATCTTTCTTATCTATGTACTCAAAACTTTTTGGTTCTTGTTTAATATTTTCATATTTTTTTGGTTCTTGTTTAACAGTTTCGTATTTTGGTTCTTCTTTTTTGACAGTCTCATATCTATTTTGTTCCACTGTTTTTTTAGAAAAAGAACTATATAAATCAGATATATCATCAAGCTCATTTAAACTATCGGTAGTTGAAACATGTGGCTTAAAAGCTTTTAATAAATCTGTTGTTTTATCTAACTCATCAAAAAATTCATCATCATACTTCTTGTTCATTCTACCACCTACTATATTACATTATATCAGAAATTTATCATAAAAAAAAGATAAATAGTATTATTTATCTAAATTTAGTTTTTTCTTTAGCTTATCCATGTATTCCTCTTCTAAAAGATATATCTCTTTACTACTCATAAATAATATGACTGCATTATCATATTCCATTAATTTATCAGACATTCCTTGTTCAATATATTCCCCATTATCTAATTCATTTATTATTGTATATGCATCTATTCCAGGATAGTCTTCTGGTTTTTCTCTATCATAATTTATATCCATAACATATGCTTTATCAGCTAAATTAAGTGATCTTACAAATTCATCTTTAAAGTCTTTTACTCTAGAGAATGTATGTGCTTTAAAAACTGCTATAAGTTTTTTATCTGGATATTTTTGTCGTGCAGATTTTATTGTAACTGCTACCTCTGTTGGATGGTGAGCATAATCATCAATTATTACATTATTTCCAATGAAAGTTTCCTTAAATCTTCTTTCTGCTCCTTTAAATCCTTTTAATAATTTAGATACTTCTTTAGCATCATATCTTTTATAGTGGCAAACACCTATTGCAGCTAATGCATTTAGTAGCATATGTTTACCAAATAATGGTAAATCAAAATGTCCATAATATTCATCTTCGATGAAGACATCAAAACTAGTTCCATCATTTCTATATTCAACATTTCTTGCTTGAATATCATTGTCATCAGAAAGTCCATAATAATAAACAGGCTTATTTAAATCTAATACATGTGTATATGGATTATCCCCACATATAATAACCATCTTTTCTGCTTTATTTCCAAATTCTTGGTATGCTAATATAATATCATCTATATTTTTAAAATAATCCATATGGTCAAGTTCAATATTAGTAATAATTATATATGTTGGTTCATACTCTAAAAAATGTCTACGATATTCACATGATTCTAGTACAAACAGTTTATTTTCTCTATTTGCATGTCCTCTACCATCACCAATTAAATAATTACATCCATCAATATTATCTATAATATGGCTTAACATTGCTGTTGTTGTTGTCTTACCATGGCAACCAGAAATACTTATTGTTTCAAATTTTCTTGTTAGTTTTCCTAACATTTCATGATACTCATATATTCTTAAATCTAATTGTGCTGCTTTTATCATTTCAGGATGTTCTTTAGTAATTGCAGATGAAAAGACAACTATAGTATCTTTATCTAATGCATCATTAGGTCCTGTATATATTTCAATATTTCTTTCTTTTAATTTATCTTCAGTAAATCTATGGTCTTTTGCATCATCGTATCCAACAACTTCATAACCCAAATCATCAAGTATAAGTGCTAAAGCACTCATTCCAGCTCCTTTTATACCTATTAAATAATATTTCATATACGTGCCCTCTTTCTAATGTACATATCTTATCTATCTAATAACATTATATCAAAATAAAATAAAAAAATATACATAATTATATTTTTTTATTTTATTTTACCATCACCTTTGGTATATATATATCATTTACAGGGGTAATTTCAGGTAAAAATACTAAGTGTCTTAATTTTATTTGATCAATTTTACCAGTCTTATTAATATCAAAATTTACATCTAAAAATCCAGTGCTTAATATTTGAGGATTAAAATCCTCATTTAATAAAGCTGGAACAATTACACAGGAATTGTTTACAATCTCAAATCTATGACTATGCCCTTTAAATAAAATTTTACAGCTATTTAAAGAATTAATTGGTTTTGTATATACTAAATCATGCTTAAAACCAATTATTTCATCATTAAAATAAACATTTCCTATACCATATCCTAAACTAATTACATCAGGTCTTCTATGTAATGTTTGACTAACATCTATTCCCATATTTTTCATAAATGTATAGTCATGGTTTCCAAATAACATAATGTTAGTAATACTAGAATCATATGGATAGTCATTAAAAAATGATTTTAATTGGCTTTCAACTAGTCTAAAACTTTCATTTGGTATTCCATTAAATAAATCACCCAAACAAAATATAAAGTGTATATTATTTTTCTTAGCATATGAATATATATCTTTCATATATATTAAACCATCTTTAGATTTACCGGCTCCTATATGCAAATCAGAAATAATAATTATTCTAATATTATTTTCACAATTTATCCTTATTGAATTTTGTTTTAATTCTTTACATATACTATATATAATTGTACCATCTGATATGATATTTCTATCAATTTGAATTCCATTATTCTGAAGTTCTTTTAATATATTTTCTATTTTACTATAACTATATCCATACTTATTAGATAAACTACTTATTGTTGTTCCTTGTAATAAGTCCTCAATTATATCTTTTTGCATAATTCACCCCTGTTAACAAAAAGAGACTACGTATGGCTTATAGTCTCTCTTCTATAAAATTTTGCAAACTTCCAATGCGATATATATATTACTAGTTATTAAATAAATTGTCAAGAATAATTTACAAAGTATTCATCCAATTATATATATATGGTGAAATTAATTTATATCCATCTGAATTTAAATGTAAGTTATCAACTAAATATTTTGTAGTTGTTACCTTTAAAAGGTCACTATATTTTATACCATTTGGAGTACTACCAAAAAACATGTCTAAATATTTAATATTCCATTTATTTAATACTTGTTTCATAACTGTATAATAACTACTTGATAAATTTCTTCTAAATTCATCACTATTTGGTGTCGGATAATTTATTAAATATCCTATTTTAGCATTAGGCCAATATTTTTTTGCAGTATAAATATAAGTTTCTAATCCACCAACAAAAGTTTTTGTATCGTATTTTCCAGAAAAATCATTTTTATCAAATGTTCCAATATCTACACTTTTATATATATCATTTGTACCACCATGTAGTATAACATAATCAAACTTTTGTGATTTATAATTATCCATAAGTGATACTATCCAATGAGAATTTGTTACATTACTTATTCTCCATCCTGATCTTCCAGAGTTTACTGTCTTTTTTAAATCATAATTATCTCCAATATAATTTGCCCATGAATAATTATTTGTTTTTACTCCTTGAGTAATAGAATCTCCAAAGAATATTGCTGTTTTATTTTGAGTATTTGATTTTACCGTTACTTTAGCGCGTGCTACATGTCCATTTGATGTTGTTACACTAACATATGCACTTCCACCAACTTTACCTTCAATTTTTCCATTTGATGAAACAGTTACTATTTTTTTATCACTAGTTGACCATTTTACTTTATCTTCTGACGCTTCTTCTGGAGAAATAGTTGCACTAAGTTTAATAGTATCTCCTACTTTTAGTTCATAAGATGATTTATCTAGCTTTATAGAAGCTGGTTTTCTTCTTTCTACAACAACTTCACATATATCAGTTATATTTCCATTTAATATTACCTGTATTGATACACTACCATACTTTTTAGCAGTTAATTTTCCATCTGATGAAACTGATACTATATCACTATTACTACTTTTAAATTCTTTCTTTTCAACTGTTGCATCTAATGGAGTTATTGTATATTGTAAATTTTGTTCATCACCTTTGTGTAAAGTTATTTTTTTGTTGTCTATATTAACTTTTTTTAATCTTTTCTTTACTACAACATCTATATCTTTTTCAACACAATCATTTATTTTAACAGTTAATTTTGTTTCTCCTTTACTTATTGCTGTTATACGTCCTGATGAAAAAGTTGCTACTTTAGGATCATCACTGTTAAATTCAACATCGGATATTTCTGTAAATTCTGGTGTTATAGAGTATTCTATATCAAAAGTTTCTCCCTCATATAACGAAATACTATCTTTATTTAATTTTAATTCATATATTTTACTTTGAACAGTTACGTTACATTTAGTTTTAGAACCATTACTATTTTTTATAGTTACGGTTGCAAAGCCATTTGACACACCATATATTTTGCCATCTTTACTTACGCTAACTACATTAGGGTTACTACTTTCATATGTATAATTCTTATCATTTTGAATTATTTTTAAATATTTACTTTCTCCTTCTTTAAGTACAATATCATTATTTTCTAATTCTATTTGTTCTTTAATAATTTTACCATTTATTCCATCTTTTTTATTTTTAGATATTTGATTTATAAAAACAGTAAAGACAATTATAATAAAAATAATTGCTAATACAATACAAAAAGACTTCTTCTTCACAACACACCAACCTACTATATATAACGTATATATTATACAACAAAAGTATTTTTTTTTAAATAGAAAAAGTATGAATTATCATACTTTACTCTACTGTTACTTTGTTAGTTCTTCTTCAATTCTCATTAATTGATTATATTTACAAATTCTATCTGTTCTAGACATTGAACCAGTTTTTATTTGTCCTAAGTTTAATCCTACTGCTAAATCAGCTATTGTAGTATCTTCTGTTTCACCACTTCTATGTGATATTACTGTTTTATATCCATTATTTCGTGCAAGGTCAATAGTTTCTAAAGTCTCAGTAATTGTACCTATTTGATTTACTTTCAAAAGTATAGCATTTCCTGCATGATTGTCTATTCCCATTTGAAGACATTTTTTATTTGTAACAAATAAATCATCACCGACTAGTTGAATTTTATCTCCTAATTCTTCTGTAATTTTTCTAAATCCTTGCCAATCATTTTCATCTACAGGATCTTCTATAGATATTATTGGATATGTATTTACTAATTCCTTATAAAAATTAATTAGTTCATCTGTAGTCATTTCTTTTCCATCTACATGATATACTCCATCTTCATAAAATTCTGATGCAGCAACATCGATTGCTATTTTAACATCCTCTCCAGGTTTATATCCTGCCTTGTTAATTGCATCTATAATTAAATCAAATCCTTCTTTATTAGATGATAAGTTTGGTGCAAAACCACCCTCATCTCCTACTCCTGTAAAATATCCTTTATCATTTAAAACTTTCTTTAAACTATGGAAAACTTCTGAACCAATGCGTACTCTATCATGAATGTTATCAGCTTGTGGTATAATCATAAATTCTTGAAAGTCTAAATTATTATCTGCATGAGCACCGCCATTTAGTATATTCATCATAGGTACTGGTAGAGTTGTTCCATTTCCTATATATGAATAAAGTGGTTTACCAGCTTGATTAGCGCTTGCTTTTAATGCAGCCATACTAATTCCAAGTATTGCATTTGCTCCTAGATTACTTTTAGTTTCTGTTCCATCTAATTCAATCATTTTATAATCTAATGCTTTTTGATCTGCTGCATCCATTCCAATAACAGCATCTCTTAAGACTGTATTAACATTTTTAACTGCATTTAATACACCTTTTCCATTATATCTAGTTCCACCATCACGCATTTCTAATGCTTCTCTTTGGCCCGTAGAAGCACCTGATGGTACAGCAGCTCTACCTAATGTTCCATCTTCTAATATAACATCAACTTCTACAGTTGGATTTCCTCTTGAATCTAATATTTCTCTTCCTTTTACATCTTTAATCTTCATTTATATGCTCCTTTCAATTTGTGTGTTCTATTTTAAAGAACTAATATTATTATACCAATTTATTTTAAAGTAGAACAATTTTTTATTAATATTTAATTTTAAGAGTGTATATCATGTAAATAATTATCTACTACATTTAATATTCTCTCACAATTATTAAAATCACTAAATTTAAAAAATTGATTAGCTCTTTGTCTATACTTATCTTTTATTATGCAACCATTTTTCATATTTTCGCAAAGTTCTTTAACCACTTGTTGTTCAGTTTTACATATAGGACCAAAACCCATAGTTTCATATTCTAATCCTCCATCATCATAATGTGGTGGAAGTTTATCTGGATGATAGTAAATTAAAGCTTTTCTTTGATATGCAAAGTCAAATTGTACACCAGAATAATCTGTAACCATAAGTGATGAACGAGTTAGAATATCCTCATAATTCATATTACTTGTAGCTGCTACTATTTCTACATAATCATTTCTTGTAAAATCTTGAAATTGACCACTCATTGCAGGATGTAAAAGATATATAATTTTATATCCTTCTTTTTTAGCACACTCTATTAATTCTTTATTATTAATTAAACTATTATAAATAGTAAAGTAATCACTATTTTTAAAGTTATTATTATGTTTTTTCTTTATGTATGCTACTGATGAATTAACAACATTTCTCCTCCATGTTGGTGTAATCAATATAATTTTTTCTTGTCTAGATTTAAGTCCATCATAACGTGCAAGACCAGTTATAGTCATTTGAGATTTATCATAGTCATAAAATGGATGACTCATATTATCTATTTCAAATTGTGATGCACAACAATAATGTTTAATATTATCAAATAATCTATTTTGATATTGCGCTATTTTTTGTATAGTTAATCCATGTTGAATACAAATTATTTCGGGATTAAACAATCCACAAGCAAAATTTCTTGATATACCATCAAAACCACAATAAGATATTACATTAGCATGTGTATCTAATATTACCTGTGAATGTAGGCTAAGTAATTTAGCTTTTAAAGAATTAAATACAACACATCTTTTTTTATTTTGTGACTTTAATCTTTTATAATCAGGTGAATCTTTTTTTATGAAGTAATATATATTCTTATTTTTATTTAAAAGATATTGATACATATATTCTCCATTATCACCTGCTTTATATAACTTATCCCATGTTAACCAAACATTCTTATAAAATGGTTTAGTCATATAATATAACATTCTAAGTCCAACGAGTTTAACTACTCGTTTTTTATTTTTCTCATTTTTAAAAAGAGATGAGTCGAATTTAATTTCTGATAAAACTAAATTTAATTTTTTAGCTTTTTTTATTTCTATATAGTTTATTTTGTTATATAAAACAAAGTTTTTATAGTGCCAAAAAGAATATTGTGAATTACAAAGTCTTGCTGCTACTTTAGCATATGAAAAATTAAGTGTTAGTTCTTGATTATTTATAAGTGCTAATGCTTCTATTTTTCCATTTGGATTAGTAATATCTATACTAAAATTGAAACAATATTTTTCCTTTATTGTTTTTCCAAATACTTTCAATAATGGATAAAAGTAACTTCTTGTTGCTTTTATTATCTTATTATTATGTTTAATAATTATTTCAAATTGATTATCATCTAAAATATCACCTAAAGATGTAGAACAATCAAAAACTAGTTTTCCATCTTTATAGTTTATAGCATACACATTAACAACTTCAGATTTAATATCATTATTATAATATTTTAATTTTTTTCCATCTTTTATATATTCAAGCACAATTTTATTATCTTCAATATATACAGTTTCAGGTAAAGACATTTTTTTCTTAAACAAATAATATCTAATCCATCTTTGCATTTTAAAATTATAATTATAGTTAAAACCCTCTTCATCCGGTAAGTATCTAATTAAAATCTCATTATCTATATATTTAGATAACTTTACTGCTCTATCGAAGAAAATTATTGCTTCATCTTTAGTTAAAACTCTTTTATTTCTATCGTATACATTACAATTAATTTTAGAGTAAACTGTATAAAGTAATATATTTTGAATATATAAAGGAAGTGTTACTTCATTTTTTAAATAATTTAAAAAATTATCTAATGACTTTATATACCATGATTTTTCATACTGAATAGAATTTTTTGATGTATTAGTTTCAAAAGGTGTATATGTTGAAATTGAAATATCATGTAAATAATAATATTTAGTATATTTTCTAAATAAATCGATTATAAATTTATATTTATATTCACAATCAAAACTACTATCATATAATACTTCATTATATATATCTTTTGATATAAAATAACTATTTAAATTTAAACATATATCAAATGGATTTTCCAATAATGATATTTCATTTGTATCTTTAGGTTGCATTTTGTAAGATGAACTTTTTTGCTCATCAATATCAAAATATAATGAGTGTATAGCTATTATTTTACTTTTACTTTTATTTTTAATATTATCTAATTTAGAAAACACGTCATTATCATTATAGTAATTATTGTTGTCTATAATATTTATATAATTACCATTACATAAGCTAATTACATTATTTAATGTAGAAATATAATTATTTTCTTTACAATCAAAATATTTTATATTTAATTTATTAAATTTTATATTTTTAAATATTTCATTTTTACTATCAGATAAATCAATAATTAATATTTCAATATTATTTAAGTTATATTTTTGAATTTTTATACTATTTAAGGTATGTTCTAAATTACTTAAATTATCTACTTTGATAATAACAGAATACTCTAGTGTTTTCATATTGATACCTTACCCCCACTACTTATTAAATAAATATTTTAGAAGTCTATCACAGGCTTTTGAATCTTGTATTAAAATATTTTCTTCCTTAAATTTCTTTACTTTATCAATATCAAACTTTTTATTCTTTAGTAGCATTATTACTTCATCAAATGTTCTTACAACATTTCCTGGAGAATTTTCTAAATTCGAATGCACTCCTCTTAGTATAGCATATTTTTCTAAATCATAGTCAAAAAATATTATTGGTTTTGAAAATAATGAAAATTCATATATATTTGAAGAATAATCTGTTATTAATATATCTGTTATATAAAATAATTCATTTATATCTGGATAATCTGATACATCAATTAAGTAGTCTTTATATTTCTCATCTATTTTTATTTTTTCTTTTATAAATGGATGAAATTTAAATATTGTAATATACTTATTCTTCTTGCATGTATCATATAACTTTTCCATATCTATTTTACTAAAATCATAATATGCAGAAGGTTGATCTGCCCCTCTGTAAGTAGGTGCAAATAGTATTACTTGTTTATCTTTTAACATTGGGTATTTATCATATATTTTTTCTTTAGCATTTTTTATTGTATCTTCATCTAAATAGCCATCTAATCTAAGCATACCAGGTGCTAAGAAATGTTTTTTTGTAAGTCCAAATACTTCTTGGTATGTCTTAATTAAATTTGGAGATGCTACTACAGCATAATCATATGCTCTATGTGGTGATACAAGTGGATGTGGAGAACCACTTTTACCAAATCTAGAATATCCAACACTTTTAAATCCTACACCTGCATGCCACAATTGAATTAATTTAGTATCTTTTAATTTAACTAGATTAAATATTGGAGCATAATCATCTATAAATATGTAGTGAACTTTTGCTAATAAAGCAATGGTTTTTAAGTAATAAATTATACTTTTTTTATCACTTAATACTTTTTTAAAGGAATAATAAAATTTATATTCTTTATCTAAATTTTTTTCAATCATTCTCTTATTTAATGCAAGAAGATTTCCCTGCATTTCATCTCTTGTTTCTGACATAAATAATATTTTCTTTTTCTTCTTACTTTTAAATAAACAGAAGAAATTATACTCAAATTTAGCAAGTAGTAATACAGTATGTATAAAAGTTGTAGTAAGAGAATGTAAAAATACTCTTTTAGTAGTAACCCTATCATTACGATATGGATTAAGATTTTTCTTCATATAACTTACATACATAATTAATTCAAATTCTTCCCCTATAGCAAAACTAACTATATATGCATAATCTCTTTTTTTATAAAAATATACTTTTTCCTTATTTTCAAGTGTTTTTGATTCTTCTATATCAATTTGTACAATATTATCTTTATATAAAAAATTCCACTTACCCTCTTTTATCATAGTATCATCATATGCACAAGTAATTGGCATACAAACACTATTTTTTTCTATATATTCATCACATATTTGATACTTTTCTTTCCCACATACTAAGTATAATTTATCAGTTAATTCACCATCAAATTCTAATTTTAAATATATTTTATCCCACGTTAATTTTATTATCTTTAACTCATTCATATTTTCTCCACCTATTAATTATCTTTTAATATTATTTCAAAATGACTTGCTTGTACATAATTTTTTCTCATTTTACCAAAAGGTAAAACTAATTTAATACTTTTATTAGTGATTATCTTATCACAATTTAATATTACAAATTTATAATTTGTTCCAAATGCCCTATCATAAAATAACTTCTTATGATTTTTATCGTCTATATATTCTTGATAAATTAAAGAATTTTTATCACCAAAGTACACATGATATTTTGAACCTTTTCTAGTTATAAAGGATACAAGGTTAATCAATTTAAATTTAAATTTATTTGAGGAGTAAAAAAATCTAGTTTTAAATTTATCAAACAATTTTTTCTTATAAATTTTAATATTATTATTAATTTCTACTATAGAATCATCATAAATTTTGACTTTACTACACCAATCAATTGGTTTTATATCCAATAATATTTTTTCTTTTTCTAATTCACAATAAAATGATATTTCACTTATTTTATCGCATTTTAAACATAATTTATACTCTTTTTTATAGTTTTCTTGATAATCTAGTATATTGTATAAATCTATTTTTTTTGTTTCACATTTACCATTTCTATATTCTATTTTTGAAAATAATTTTATTTTTCCTGTATAAAATAAAGGAGTAATAAGGTATCCATATAAAGTAATATTATCCTTTTCTTTACAAATTCTATTTAAACGAATATTTATATTCGTAGTATCTATATTATTTATTAAAACTTTACCATCACTTATTAATGAATACTTATCATCATATTTTTCCATTATACATTTTTTTTGACTTAAAGAAAGTAATTCTAATAAAACTTTCTTGTTATCTAGTACATGGTCTTTAAACAAACTAAAATCTATAATACTTAGTTTTCTTCTTATACTTTCTATACATGAATTAATACTTTCTTTATCAGGAGGAATTAAGCAATCCTCACGTATACGCCAATTTAGATTATTCATTATTGTTGCTTGTATATATTTATCATTTTTATATATTTGTTGATATTTTTCATAAAAACTATATATATTTTCTAAATTCATATGATAACGATTTGCAGTGGTACTTTCATTATGTCTTCTATAATAATATAATCCTTCCTTAACAAACCCTATTTTCTTTTTATTCATTAAAATTTTTATATTAAACATTTCATCTTCAGCATAATACTGGTTAACATCAAATTCATATCCTAATCCATTTTTAATACAAACATTAAGTGTTGGTTGAATAAGATAATAAAATTCATCTAAATCATAAACATTCGTTCCATTTATATAAAGTTTCTTATATCTAGAATGCCTCATCGTTCTTCCGCTTGGATAAAAATATAACATTGGGTATGTTAATAAATCTATTTCATCATAATGAGCATCAAAAAAATTGATTATATCTCGTATAGTATTACGAGATAAATAATCATCTGAATCTAAAAATAAAATATACTTTCCTTTTGACATTTTCATTCCAAGATTTCTAGTAGCACTTACCCCTTCGTTTTTCTTATCTACAACTTTTATATTTTTAGATTCATATTTTTTTATTATTTTTAGTGTATTATCTGTTGAACCATCATTGATTAATAAAATTTCAATTTTTTGTAAATCATAATCTTGTTCTAATAATGAATTAATTGTTTTTTTTACATATTTACAGCAATTATAACATGGTACTATTACTGTCAAGTTGTATAAATATTTCATTATTAATCGCCCCAATCATAAATTTATTCTTATATTTTATATTAATTATCTAATTATTATTTTTAAATACAACAAATTTACTAAGTATATAGTTGAATACAATAACCATAACTTGAGATATAATTTTCATTAATTTATTATTTAAATGAAGTAATGTAACAAATATAAACATTATTAACATATCTAATATTAATGTAAATATTCTAGATAAAAAAAATTTAAAAAATTCTTCTTTTGATTTAGTATTTTTACTTTCAAATACATATTTTCTATTTGTAAAATATGCAAAAAGAAAACCAACAATCCAAGATAGTATGTTTGCTATTTGAAGTTCAATAGCATGTTTAGGATTTAAGAATGTTAATGTTAAAATGTAATATGTTGCTAAAGATAATAAAGTAGTTAATCCTCCAAATATTAAATAATTGATACCTTCTTTATATTTTTTATATATTTCAAAAAATCTCATTACATTAATTCCTTCTCAATTATATATTTTGGTCTTCTTTTTGTTTCTTGATATATTTTTCCAATATACTCACCAATTATTCCTAAGGACAACATCTGAATACTTGATACTAACCAAATTGATGAAACAATAAATGTCCACCCTGATACAGTTTGTCCTAAAATTTTTACAATTATTGAATATATAATTACTAAAAAACTAATTAAAAACATAATAAATCCTATAGATGTAATCATTTTAAGTGGTACAACACTAAATGATGTTATTCCTTCTATAGCAAATTTTAACATTTTCTTTAATGGATATTTTGATTTTCCAGCAGCACGTTCATTTCTTTCATAATAAACTATAGAAGTTTTATAACCTATTTGAGGAACAATACCTCTTAAGAATAAATTAACTTCATTAAACTTCTCTAAAGCATCAAGAGCTTCTTTACTCATAAGTCTACAATCAGCATGATTAAACACTATTTCTACTCCCATTAAATGCATAAATTTATAAAAGCCTTCTGCAGTAAATTTTTTAAAAAATGTATCTTTTTTTCTTGAACTTCTAACCCCATATACAATCTTAGAGCCGTTTTCATATTCTTCTAACATTTTATCAATAACACCAATATCGTCTTGTAAATCAGCATCCATACTTATAGTTATATCACTATGTCCTTTAGCACTCATTAAACCAGCTAATAGTGCATTTTGATGTCCTTTATTTCTTGATAACTTTACACCACAAAACAACTCGTTTTCACTATGTATCTTTTCTATCAAATTCCATGTATTATCTTTAGAACCATCATCTACATATAAAACTTTACTTTTAGAAGATATTTTCTTATTTTTTATTAAATCATTCATCTTCTCATCTAAAGCCTTAGTAGTTATAGGTAGAACATCTTCTTCATTGTAGCAAGGAATAACTAAATAAAGAATAGTTTTTTTTATTTTTAATAAATCTTTGGCAGTTTCAATATCAATAATATTTTTTTTCACAATAACACACTCTTTTCTATACTGTAAACTTTATCTTAAGTATATCAAACCGAATAATCTTTTACAATAACTAACTATTTTTTATCTAGATTTATTATTTCATCATATATTCTTTTACAATTATTTTTATCATGATATTTGTAAAATTTATCTATTTTATTTTTATATTTTTTATTCAACTTGCAATCGTTATCTATAATTTCAATAATATTATCTACAGTCTCATTAATCGTTTTACATATAGGACCAAATCCATGTTTTTCATATGAAAAATATCCTTTATCATAAACTTGTCCTGTAAAAAATGTATCAGAATCAAATTGTGAATAAATAACTGGTTTATTTAAATAACAAAAATCAAAAAATACACTTGAATAATCAGTTATTAATAAACTATTTTTTTGAAATTCTTCTGTATAATTAACTGAAGTACTAACAATTTCAACATATTCATTTGTTTTAAAATCCCTAATTTGTTGCATCATATTAACATGTGGTATAAATCTTATCTTATACCCTTTTTTACTAATATATTTTAATAATCTTTCATTATTTATTAACTCATTATAATATTTAAAATAATCTGTTTCTTTGAATGCTAAATCATACAATCTTTCACCAGTTTTTTTATCTAGTAAACTAACTAGATTATTTCGCCAAGTAGGCATAATTAGTATTGTTTTTTCTTTCTTTACATTATCATCTATTAATTTATCAAATCTAGCAAAGCCAGTTAATTTTATCCATTCTTTTGGAAAATTATATTTATATTCACCTGATGTAAATGAGTTATATTCATATGAAGATGCTGTAACAAACATATCTATAGTTCTATTATTAATATTAAGCCAAGGTGATAAATCATCCTTAGTTATACCATGTTGTAAAAAAACAAATTCAAAATTATATAAATCACCAAGATAATACTTTCCATTTCCAAATAAATTTGTAACATAATTATCTGCTTGAGCAGATATTATTTTTGATGCTGCTAAATGTAACATTTTATGTCTAAAGCTATTATGACATAATAATTTTCTTTTATACTTTGCTTTTAATGCTTTATAATCATTAGCATTCTTAGATAATATGAAATATGGTTTTACAGGTAAATCTTTTTGATTTATTAAATACTCAAAAAAAGCTTGTCCATTATCCCTTGCAATTTGAATTCTATCTGAAATTAACCATATAGGTTTTCTATGAATAAGTTTAGATATATAACCGCATATTCTATATATTAAACTATTTATTTTAAAGCGCTTTATTAAATTAAAATCACATTTTAACTCTAATAATGCCCTATTTTTAAATCCTTTTTTATATACATAAAAACTTTGTTTTGATTTTATATATTTTAAATAATAATTATCAGTTCTTAAATATAGTGAGAAAAAATGATCATTTAATATTGAATTATAAGAGAAGATTGCTTTAATTAAAAATTCTTTATCGCTAGTCTTAGACATAAAATTAAATGTTTTAGTTTTACTTAAATCTATTTTAGCATGTATACCTTTTATACTATATCGATATTTATTATCAATAGTTTCTTTATCTGCATGTTTTTTATCCAATTCATAATATTCAAAATTAACATTTGCATAATCTGTTTTTACATATACTTTATCAAGTATATTATTAATAACTATTTGTCTACCATATATATCTATAAAATCATTATTTAATACAATATTATCTACAGTTAAATAAAGATTATTAATCATATAAAATTCATTGTCATTACAATAAAAATAATCATCTTTTATTTCAAATATGTTTTTATTTTCATATTTAAATGCTAACATATACATTTTTTGCATTAAATTCATACCAGGAAAGTCAATAATTATTTTATCATCTATTTCCCTTACTAAAGAGTGCATAATATCTAAATAATCTTTTTTCTCTTTTTCTGTTAAATCATCTATTATTTTTTCATTCATTCTCCAATGAAGGTCATATGCAAGTAAAAATTGTACATAATCTATTACTTTTCCATATTTTTCTTTTGATAAATCTGCTATATATTTATGACAAAGTACAGGTGTATCTATATACCATGTTCTTTTACTAGATGATGTTTGAATAGTTGAAGAATTTGAAAGTCTTTTTCTATAATTGTAATTACTATCACATACAACTCCAATATTTGGATTATCTAAAAATATTTCGGTAACGAGTCTACAATCTTCTGATATTTTTAATTTAGTATTAAATTCTCTACCCTTTAATACTTCTGATTTAAAAATAGTAGAACATGATGAAAGTTTAATATATTGATAATCTTCTAATATATTAACAGTGGTATTTTTCTTATTTTTAAACATAAAATGAAGTGGATGATATTTATTTGAAGCTTCAAAAAATTTTAATGGATAAATAACTGCACATATTTGAGTATTTTGTTCAAATAATTTTAATCCTTTTTCAAATGCATCATTATCCCAAATATCATCACTATCTAAAAAATTTACATATTTACCACTAACATATTTTAAAGCATTATTTCTAGCTGCTGATACTCCTTTATTTTCCTGTTTAATATATACAACATTATCTGGATATTTATCCTTATACTCTAAGCAAATCTTTTCACTATTATCAGTAGAACCATCATTTATTAAAATTAACTCTATATTCTCAAAACCAACAGTTTGATTAATAATACTTTCTACAGTTTGTTCTAAATACTCTTCAACATTGTATACAGGAATAATAACCGAAAATATTTTTTCTTTCATAAAACACCTCTTACTTCTTTATTATATTTTAATTAGCTATCTTTTTCTTTTTTTTATCTTTATCCTTATCCTTATCTTTACTAAATAATATATCTGTTTTTAAAGCAAATACAATAAATCCAATTAATAATATACCATATATAATATATCCAAGAATATTATTAACTAATACATATATTAGTGATGCAGTTGCAAACAAACCTGTAATAATATATATAGTAATTACTGTACCTATTTGGGAAAAACCTCTTCTTAAAAATTGATGATGAATATGTGACTTATCTGGTTTAGATATGCTTTCTCCCTTTAATTTTCTTCTTAATATAGCAAATATTGTATCTAGTATTGGAACACTAAGTAATAAAAGTGGAATAATCATAGATGAAGTCATTACATTCTTATATCCTAGCATAGTTATAATAGACATAATAAATCCTAAAAACATAGATCCACTATCTCCCATAAATATACTAGCCGGATGAAAATTATATAGTAAAAAGCCTAAACAACATCCAAGCATTATAAATGTAAGTATAAAAGCTAAATCAAGTTGACACTTACATGCAGCAACTATACCAATTGTTAAAAAGAAAATTGATGATATTCCACTAGCTAATCCATCTAATCCATCTACAAAATTCATACAATTAATACAACCTAATATAAAGAATATAGTAAGTGGATAAGCGAAAAATCCAAAATTTATATATATGCCAAATGCATCTATATCTTTAATTAACATTCCACCATAAAAGCAAACAACTAGTGCCGATATAAACTGACCCAAAAATTTAGGTAATGGTTTTAGAGGATTTATATCATCAATCATTCCAGTAATAATAAGTATAAAACTACCTATTAAAATAGAATTCATAAGTGCAGTATGTTCACCAAAAATCATATATCCCACTAAAAACCCCATAAATATTCCTAATCCACCTAATCTAGGAATTGGTACTTTATGAACTTTACGCTCATTTGGAATGTCTAACGCATTTACATGATACGCAACTTTTTTTATCAAAGGTGTAATTATAACAACTACTAAAAAAGGAATAGTAATAAGTTCTATTACTTTAGATAGTATTTCCTTTTCCATACAAATCACCATATATATAATAGCATATTTTTTACATGTTTACTACTAAGATTTATTTATTTATAATTCAAAATATAGTATAATAGAGGTGGTGATAATATGAAGCGCGCTGTAAATAATAAGTTTTTATTAGTATTTAAAATTCCTATGTTTATTTTAACTATTGTGTATTTAACTGTATTTATATATAACTTTATAAAGAATGGATATGAATTTGATACTTTTAATAATATATTAAAAGTTATACTAATATTTGTAGGTATAATATTACTAGGTCTTTCAACTATAACAATGGGAAGAAAATCAATAATATTTGCTATTGGCAATTACATAGTAATATTTATACTAATTATACCATCCATAATTAGTGTCATGCCAAAACCTAGTGATTATGAAAATAGTAATAAAATAGATAATATTGTATGTAGTGGTTCTACTGATATAAGTAATAACTCTAAAATAGAAATTACTAAAAAAGGAAACGATATAGAGAAAATAGTATATATATATACATTTGATATTAATGATAAAGCTGAAGCTGAAAATGTAATTAATAGATTTGATAAACAATATACCGATATTAACAATATATATAGTGAAATAACAATTAGTAATAATGTAGTAGTTACTTTCACATATAATATGAAAAATATTGATTTAAATAAATTAAAGGAAATAGATGATACAATTACTACATCATATAAAGATTTTAAAAATAAACAATTAAATAATTTAACTTGTAAAACAAGTAAGTAAAATATAATCAAGTTCATCTTGATTTTTTTTATAAAAAAAATATCTCTTATAGATATTCAAGAATATGAATATTATTAAGAGATATTATAATTATTTCTTCTTTACAAAATTATTAACAGTTGATAATTTAATTGCAGATGCAAGTAAGAATATAAATAAAACTGATACAATACCACATAATAAGTAAGATAATGTTTTATACTTACTATCAACAGATATATTTTTTATTGAATCACTTGCTGATACATCTATACTATCAGATACACTATTTACATTTCCAGAAACAAATTTCTGTAATGTTTTTTCTGATTCATCATATGTATACCAGTTTTCTTCTCCTGTTTCAATATTTAAACCAAATACTAAAGGATACGTATTCTTATTTAACTTATATGCCTTTACTTCTTCTCCATCTACAGTTATTGTAGTTTCCTTTGTCTTTTTTATCATTTGCTCTTTAGTAGGTTCTTTTATATATAAAAGTACACCACTAAATTTATATTCTTTATATAACGTATATGTATCATCACTATATATATATAAATTAGTGTTTCCAGTTGGTGATGTAAGCGCTACTAAAGTATAGTCTGTTATACTACTTTTTAATGCTGGTACCTCTGTATTATTAATTACTGTAGTAGTTGGAGTATATGTTGTTGGTGGTTCTACTTCATCGAGCTTTTGTACTACAGTATACTCTTGTCCATCTACATTGACAATTACTGGGTCTTTTTCTTTAACATTTACATTTATAGTATATGTTTTTTTACTTCCATTTTCAGCAGTAACTGTAATTTCTATCTTATTGTTACCCTCTTGTAATGTCTTAGTTCCTGTTCCTGTAACAGTTGATTTTTTATCTTCTGCAGTTGCTGATACAGTTATATTTCTTTCACTGTTTTCTAAAGATAAACTATAATTAGTAGTGTTTTTATCAAACTTTGGAGATAATTGTTTATCCCCTACTGTAAGAGTAGATAAGTAATTATTTGATGACTTAGGAGTTGTTGTATTACTGTTATTATTAGAACTTGTCTTACGTGCAGTTTCAACTGTTATACTAGCATTTGAAACACTTGTTGACATTGAATTCTCATCATATCCCCATACTGCTGCATTATTTATAGTTACTTTTCCTACTCCTTCTGCTTTAGCTTTAAATGTCAAAGTATATGTCTTATTTTTTGTATTTGAATTTAATACATAATTAGCAGAACTTAATCCACCCTCTAAATTAGAACTTACATATGAAAGTACTTTACT
This sequence comes from uncultured Bacilli bacterium, assembly GCA_947581765.1. Lineage (GTDB taxonomy): Bacteria > Bacillota_I > Bacilli_A > RF39 > UBA660 > UBA5578. Next base: position 12,614 of record CANPVU010000003.1, on the reverse strand, counting down.
ATCATAACCTACATTAAATTCCCAACTACCTAAAGGTGCAGAACTAGATACTGTTACAGTAACTTTTACTGTTTGTCCTACTTGTACTTTACTTGAAGATGAATGTGCAGTGATACTTGCACTTGAAGCATATACATTTACAGCAAAGAAATTACATAATACAATAAACAATAAATATTTAATTTTCTTCTTCATATGTCCTCCTATCCTTGATCAATAAATGATACTCCTAATATATGTTTCTGCACTTTTAGTAAATCTAGGGCATTTACTTTTCCATCTTTACTAGGATCTGCTGCTTTTAAGCTAGCACCATTTAATTTACTTGCTTTCAATATATTTTTTTGTACCTTAAGTAAATCTAGGGCATTTACTTTTCCATCTCCATTTATATCACCATATAAAACTACAGTATATGATCTAGATTCATTATTAGAATTTATTGTTACTACATCTCCTGTTGATACATTTCCTTTTGTTACTTGTTTATTATCACTTTTTACTACTACTGATGCATTAGGTGCTACCTTATTTACCTTATTTACTATACTTGATACATCAGTTGAGAATGTAAGTCCAGTTAAATAATTTCCATCTATATTTAATCCCGATGAATCTACTATTTCTGATACAGATTTATTAGTAGTTACACCTGAATCTTTAACTATATTTATAGTATATGTTTTAACCGAACCATTTTGAGCCGTTACCTTTATAGTCCAGATATTGCTACCATTAACTAGTGTTTTAGCTCCTGTACCAGTTACTTTAGCATTACTATTTACTGGTGTTGCATTTAATGTAACTTTACTAATTGTTGAGTCAACATGCATTTCATAAGATATCTTATCTCCAGTAAAGCCACTAAAGTTTAAAGCTGAACCAGAGTTTTTAGATATAGTTAAATTTTTTAAATAATTATTTGGATTACCTTTACTAGGAAGACTAGTAGATGCTGGCATATTATTATATACAGGTATATAAAATGTAAATGCAGAATCAAGTAAATCCAATGAATTATATGACTTATATGTACTTAATGCCTCTTGTGATGGAGCTTGTATATTAGTCATATACTGATGAGTATATAAAGCAGTAGGTTTTTTAATACCTTGTTTTAATGCATAATAATATCCAACACTCCATTTTTTTAAATAACTTGTTATTTGTCCTGGTTCAACATATGATTCATATATAAATTTAGCTCCTCCATTAATAGCTTTATCAATACTATTCCATGGTCTATTATACGATGTTTCTGTAGCATTACCACTAGAATTTGGTTTTCCTGCTGCATAGTATAAACCATTTAAAGCAGGATTAGAACCACTAGTTGCACCTATATTATAAAAATTATAAAATCCTTTATACGTTTTTCCATTATAATTAAATGAGTTTCCTGTAATAGTTAAATTTGCATTAGGACCCCCTATTTCTTGTTTTGATAAAGATGCTAAATATACAGCACTTACATTTGCTTCTTTACCAGCTTTAACATATTTATCTGCATATCTAGATATATAATGACCATTTAACATAGTTTGAACTACTTTTAAGTTAGTTGAATTCTCAGTATATGTTAATGGTTCATACTGAAATATATACATATCAGATAAAAAGTTTCTAGGATCCATATAATATGCTATTGTAGGTCTATTTGCTGAATACCAAGTCGTAGAATCCTTAGGTATAAATTTATCAGTTTGCCATTTAAAATCTGCTTCATCTACAGACAAATATCCATAATCATTTACAGTAGATGTTACTTGTATTAAACTTTTTCCACTATAATTTTCTGAATTAACAGCATCATCAAAGTTTAACTCAGTATTCATAGCAACAAATTTCCATGTAGGATGAGATTTTTTCATAACAGTAAGTGATTCATAGTATGATTCAGGAAATCCTGCCTTCCTAAATTCTTCTGCATAATCATTTGGTACTTTACCATCCCATATATTATCATTACAAACATATCCATAATGAGTACCCTTATACTGAATACTTATGTATGAAAATGAAGATTTACATTCACTACCATATCCACTTGTTGGTGGCTTTACACTACCTTTAGATGTAATTACTTTAATATTATCCCCTGAATCAACCCAAAAAGTAACTGGTGTTAATGAATTAAATTTAGTATCTGCATACATACAACTACCAGTTGCTGTTTTACCTTTATTTTGAGCACTATATAGCTTACAAGGTGATGCATTTATAACTTTGGCATCGTAATCAGCATACACGTGATTCATCAATGAAACAAACAATATTAAAGTAAAACAAAATAAAAATATTATTTTTTTCTTCACGACTATCACTATCCTTACTACCTTATTATATCAAAAAAGAGTAAAAACTTAAAGACTATTTTACTCTTCTATACAATCTTACATATTTTGTACCATATTTTTTCTCTTTTATAAGTTCAAATTTATCAGTTAATATTTCTTCTGTTTCATATTCACAAACTATAATTCCATTTAAAGATAATAAATCATATTCATATATTTTTTCTAAACAATCATTTATTAAATTATATTTATATGGTGGATCAAGTAATATCAAATCAAATGATAATCCTTTATTTTTAAACGAATTTAGTGCATCTTTATAATCACTTTTTACTATACTAGCACCAGTTATTCCATTAAGATTTTCTTTTAGTACATCTATTACTTTTGGTTGTTTATCTACAAAAATACATTCACTAGCTCCCATAGATAATGCTTCAATACCAAGTGAACCACTTCCTGCAAACAAATCTAACACTTTACTATTTTTTACATATGTCTGTATACTGGCAAACATAGATTCCTTTACTCTATCCATAGTTGGTCTTGTACCATCTATATCAAATCCATTTAAAACTTTTCCCTTATACTTGCCACTTATAACTCGCATAATATCACCAAAATATATTATAACATGTTATTAAATAAATTACTAACAACATCTAAAGTATCTACTACTTTATTTATCTTATCACTTGTTCTAAGTTTATACTTTGTCTTCATTTCATAAACAAACTGATTAAATAAGGATGGGTCTCTCATTAATCTTTTATACCAGATATTATTTTCGCGAAGAAATTTAATATACAAAGGATTTTCTCTTAGTTTAAATTGAATTTCTAATGGCATTAATCATCCAAATGTTGATATAGAGGTTTTACTTGTGATGTAGTATCTTGAGTATTACTCTTTATTGATAAATCACTAACAACTCCTAATACTCTTTGTATACTATTTATAGATTCTTGTACTGCATCTAAATCTATATTTTTTATATATTTCATAAAATCCATATTTTTTGATTCTATTTTCTGTTCATCAGCTAAATATGGTTTCCATGCATTTTCATCTTCTCCATACATATCATATATCTCATAAAACGATTGCCACGTCATTTCCTTATTTTTTATATATTTAATTAATCTAGGATTTTTTTTTACAAAACTTTTAAATTCCTCTTTAGCCATGTCATCACCTATATAATTATATGACTAATAAAAAATTTTTTTACTTTTAATTATACATAATATCTATATCTACATCACCATTAATTCCTGGTACTTCTCCATTACTACACATTTGCCAAAATTTATATTTTCCTTTATATGTAGATTTATCAGTATAATGTGCAAGCCATACATAATGTTTAGTAGGATACCATATATAATCTAAATATGATTTACTACTATATAACATTCCTTCATAACCAGCTTTAGATAATGTATCTAAAAAAGTTTCACCTATATTAGTTAACTCAAAAAAACTTAAATTATATTCGTTAAAACTAGACCATTCTTCCCAATCGAATGCTATTGGAAGTTCTACTTTATAATCTTTAATTTGTTCAAGTACCCAGTTAGCATCACGATATGCATGGTTGTTTGAGTTAGCATATGAATAAAAATATAGACCTACTGGTATTTCATATTCATTAGCACTCTTTATATTTTGAATAAATTTTTCATCTAAAAAATATTCTCCGTTAGTTCCTCTTGTTCCACCAACACGAATTATAATAAATTCTACTCCTGCTTCTTTTAATTTAGAAAAATCTATATCTCCCTGCCATTTTGAAACATCTATACCTATACTAGTAGTATTAGTTTTATATTTCTTATATACATCATTAAAATTTGTTCTTGCTTTATTTGTAGTTTCATTATTATTAGTAGTAGTCTTTTTAGGTTCATATACAGTTAATACAAAATTTTGTTTAGCTTCATTACCACTTTTATCTATAGCTTTAAATACTAAAGGGTAACTTCCTACTTTATTTTCATCGTAATTTCCCTCTACAAAGCAATTTGGATTACTATCATAATTATCTCCACATAGTATACTATCTACATTAAATTTTTCACCCTTTTTTATTCTATAGGTACTCCCTAACCAAATAACAGGTTCTACTGTATCAGTAACTTCTATTTCATAGCTATAGTTAACTTTAATTCCATCATCATTTATAAAATCAAATTCTACTACTTGTGTACCTACTTTAGAAGTATCTATTAATACATCATCTATTATATCTCCATTAATACTGTCTATATAATCAGATATTTTTTTAGAATCATTGAATTCTATTTTCATATCTTCATTTAATACAACTTCTATTTTTGCATTTTTAACTCTTAAATATTGATAATATTTATATCCAACAACACATAAAATAGGCAAAGAAATAATTATAATTGATATTATTAAAAACTTCTTTTTCATAAGATCTCCTATCTATTAGTATAAATACGTGCTACCTGCTCTGCTATTTTTATTCCGTCTATAGCAGCACTAGTTATTCCTCCTGCATATCCTGCTCCTTCACCACAAGGATAAAGTCCTAATATATTACTTTCAAAGTTTTCATCACGAATTATTCTAACTGGTGATGAAGTACGACTTTCAACACCTGCTACTATAGCATCATCTCTAGAATAACCTTTTATCTTTGTATCAAAATATTCTATTGCTTCTTTTAAAGAAGTATTTATATATTCTGGGAATATATCATTTACATTTGAAAAAGTATATTTACCTTTAAATATAGCCTCTACACTACCTAATTTAGTAGATACTATATTTTTTTTATAATCTTTATATAATTGTATAGGTATCATACCATTTCCTATATTATATGCACTTTCTTCTAATTTTTTTTGATAATTAATACCATCTAATGGATTAGTACCATAATCATCTGGTGTAATAGTAACTATTAAGGCGCTATTAGCACACTTAGTATCACGAGCATTATTACTCATTCCATTAATAGCAAGTCTACCTATCTCTGATGATGCATTAACTACATATCCACCAGGACACATACAAAAACTATATACTCCTCTACCATTTGATGATTTAAAAGTAAGTTTATAACTTGCAGCACCTAATTTATCATGAGAAGATAATCCATACTGATTTTTATTTATCATCTCTTGTGGATGTAATATACGTACTCCTACTGCAAAAGGTTTTGGTTGCATACTTATTTTTTTATCATATAACATTTTAAAAGTATCTCTAGCACTATGTCCTATAGCAATTATTAGTACTTGTGTATCTATCCATGTATCATTATTAACTTGTATACTAGTTACATGATTATTATCTACTTTAATATCAGTAAGACAAGTATTATAATGAAATTCTCCTCCCATACTAATTATTTTATTTCTCATATTTTTAATTATATTACGAAGTAAATCTGTACCTATATGAGGTTTATTTTCATAACTTATCTTCTTATCAGCACCACACTCAATAAATATATCAAAAACTCTTTTTCTTCTAAAACTACTATCTTTAACTTGTGATACTAACTTTCCATCAGAGAATGTACCAGCTCCACCTTCTCCAAATTGTACATTACTATTTGTTTTTAAATTACCAGTTTTAAAAAATTCTTCTACTGTTTTAACTCTATTATCAACATCTTCTCCACGTTCTATTATTATTGGTTTATACCCATATTCTGCAAGTTGATATGCACAAAAAAGTCCAGCAGGTCCTGAACCTACTATTATTGGTCTATGTTCTAATTTTTTATTACCAGTTACATTAAATACATACTCTTCTTTTGGTGTTTTATATATCTCATTACACCCATATTTTTTTAATAAATTATCTTCATTATTAACTTTTATATCTATAGTATATACAAAATATAATTCTGGTTTTCTTCTAGCATCTAAAGACATTTCATGTATAATTAAATCATTTATATCACTAGGTTTAATATGTAATTTCTTACTACACTTTATTTTTAAATTATCTATACTATCTTCATTTATATTAATCTTTATTTGTTTTAATCTTATCATATGTTATCTCCTATAGATATACCAGCTAATATACCTGATAAGAATGCAAAAGATAAATTATATCCTCCACACTCTCCATCTACATCAAGTAATTCTCCTATTATATATAATCCCTTACTATATATAGATTCAAATGTATTAATATTAATCTCATTAAGTGGTATACCACCACTAGTAACTTGAGATTTATCAAAATCATTATATCCAATAATATTAATTGTATATTGTTTCAAATCACTAAATATATTATTTTTATCTTTAATAGTTAATTCATCATAATTTAATTTAGGATTTATATTATTTTTCTTAAGTATTAAGTTTACTAATTTATAATTTAATAATCCATCTAATAGTTCTGTAATAGTTCTATTTTTTAATTTATTATTTCTATCTATTATATATTTTTCTATATTATCTACATTAGGCATAAAATCTATTGTTATTTTTTCACTTTTATTATTATATAATCCCCTATTACATATACCACTTAAATTAAATATACATATACCACTTACTCCATAATCAGTAAGTTGTATTTCTCCATATTCTTCTTTTATTTTTATATTATCTTCAATTAATGATACTCTAACTTCACTTCTAACTCCAGCCCAATCTTTTAAGTATTTACTATCACTAATTAGTTGTACTAAACTAGGTAATGGATGAATAATACTATGTCCTAGTGATGATGCAAGTTTATATCCTAGCCCGTCAGATCCTGTATTAGGTGCTGATTTAGAACCAAGTGCTAAAACAACTTTATCAGCATAATATTTTTTATCTTGTGTTAATAAAATATATTTATTATCATACTTTATATCTTCTATTTTAGTATCAAGTACAAAGTTTATTCCCATAAGTTTAGCTTGTATAGTTAAAGCATTTACTATAGTACTTGCTTGATTAGATACAGGGTAATAATATCCATTTTGTATTTTAGGTATTATTCCTAATGAATCAAATACTTCTAATAATTTATTTTTATTATCTTCATTTATTATATTTTTTAATATATCTATATTACTACTATTATAATGTTTAATATTAAAATCTTCATTAAAATAGTTACATCTTCCATTACCAGTTATTAATATTTTCTTACCACACTTATTATTTCTTTCATATATAGTAACAGTGTTATTTTTATTTTTATTCTTAATAGCTATAGCGCACATAAGTCCTGATGCACCTGCTCCTATTATTGCTATATCCACACTATCACCTCAAGTAAAATTATATCAAAAAATACTAAACATATCTACCACTTATAGACAATAAAAAATAAGTATTGCTACTTATCTTTATACAAAATGTGTATGTTTTGTTTTCCATTTTTTTAAGGATATTGAAACCCAAAATCCATATATACCAAATGTAATAATTGTTAATAAAAACCACTTGATCCAATTACCAAATAATTGTAATGCTGTACCATCAAATCTAAGTCTTCTACCATCTACAACTGTATGTTTTATCTCCCAATTATATACCATACAAAATGCCCATGGATAACATATACCAAATGTTAATACTGTTACTATTACACCTAGTATTTTATAACCAATTAATTGTAATAATCCTCCATCAAAATACGAATTAACTACCATGCTTACTCCTCCTATATATATTATAACACGTCACTTATTTTTTTAGTATACTTAATACCATCTTTAAATATATAGTAATCTTTACTTCCTATTAATTCTATTTGTTTATTATCTACATATATAGTATCCTCTTCAGGAATAGCTAAAACAGGTATTTTCTTAGATAATTCAAGTAAATACTTTTCACTTTCCAATGTTTTATTTATATCTCTATTTGTAAAATGACAAAGTAGTGAGTATCCATCAATCATATTAAATCCAGTATTATCAGTTAGTCCTACTTCATTTTCATCATCTAAATTACATGAATCAAGGCATAATCCAAATATGATTGCTCCAGCTGATCCACCATATACTATACCATCTTCATTTGTTAAATAGTCTTTTATTTTATTAAAACATCCAGATACTTTTAATTGATATAAAAGTTTATAAGTATTTCCACCACCTATATATATAAATGAATAATCACTTAAATTCACCTTCAATAACTCATCAGTACTAATTACCATATCAATTCCTTTAAAATCTACATCACTTAGTTCATTTTTCATAAATTCTAAACATCCAGTATATGTTGAATCTGGCCATGCAAAAGGAATATATAATGCTCTTTTATTATGATCTATTACTTCATTTAATTTTGCTCTAGCACTTTTTACAATATCTCCCTCTCCTCCACCATTTAATATTAATTTCATATTATCATTCCTCTTCTAAATTTATATCCATACTTGTTATATTAATAATATCATATATATTTATTTTTGTATTATTACTTGTAATAATTAATTTATTATATATATCTATTTTCTTTATACTATCAGTTATAGATACATATCTACCTCCACTTTTTTTATTATCTTTTATAAAGTATGTAATAGTAACATTAGGATTTTTAGATAAATTATTTTTAATTATTAATAATTTATTATTAAGTATTATTTTTTCACTTTCATCAAGTTCTATTTTTTTATCAGTTAATCTTTCTGTTTCAATTATAGCTTCTTTATGTCCTTTAAGTGCTGCAAAGGGTGCAAATTGTGCTGCTCTTTTATCTATACTCATTTTATTTCTAGTTCTTGAAGTATGATGAGGTAAATTAATTATATCACTATACTTATCCATTATGCCTTATGTCCTCCTATTAATCCATTTCTTTCAATTGTAGTAGCGCCATCTTGTAAATCCATACCCTTTATTATAGAATTTTTACCATATTTTTGTTTTATATTTAAAACTGTATTTTGTATTTTTCTCTCATTTTCATCAGATAATATTTTATTTTTTATCTTATTATCTTCAGTAACACTATCAGTAAATAAATCTAATTGTTTTATTATCTTTTGATTAGAATTTATACTACTATCTAAATTAGATACACACATATTAATTCTTTTTATTTTAAGAGATGGTTTAACTATACTATCATATAATTTTAATATAGCTAAAGTTAAATTATTAGTACTAGATGTTTTATATTCTAAACTAATTGTACCATGTGAAGATTTAGGTATTACTCTTCCATATCTATCTATATCAGTTTCAATATCATCTATATCATTACATATATCATATCCTATTGTTAATGTTACCCTATCTGTAATTAAGTTCTTACTTACTAATTCTAATGATAATAAATCCATCATCTCACTTACTACTAATCTAGCCTTTTTAAAGTCATATGGACAACTTAATACTTGCCCTTGTGTAAGACTATTATTAATAGGTTTATAATTTTTAATATCACTAATAGTACAGGGTTCATATCCCCACGCATGATCTATTAAAATTTCTGCATTTACACCAAATAATTTATATAATAGATCTTCATTATCTATAGATGTTCTAGCTATATCACCCATAGTATATATATTATATTTTTCTAATCTTTTAGCATACCCAGTTCCTACTCTCCAAAAATCAGTAATTGGTTTGTGACTCCAAAGTAATTTTCTATAACTCATCTCATCTAAGTATGCTACTCTAACACCTAATTTATTAGGTTTAGTATGTTTAGATACTATATCCATAGCTACTTTAGCTAAATAAAGATTATCCCCTATACCTGCAGTAGCAGTAATACCTGTTGTATTATATATATCTTTTATTATATTAGTAACTAACTTATTAGGTCCCATATTATAATATTTTAAATAATTAGTTATATCACAAAATACTTCATCTATTGAGTATACATATATATCCTCAGGTGCTAAATACTTAAGATATACATTATATATTTTAGTACTATAATCTAGATAATAAGCCATTCTAGGAGGTGCTACTATATAATCTAGTTTTAAATTATTATTCTTATTTAACTGTTCAATATTATAAGATTTACCACTAAATTTATGTTTATATGCTCTTCTTTGTCTTTCTATATTTATATTTTTTATCTTTTCATTTACTTCAAATAATCTAGCTCTTCCAGGTAATCCATAAGATTTTAAAGATGGACTAACGGCTAAACATATAGTTTTTTCTGTCCTTGATATATCAGCAACTACTAAATTAGTTGTAATAGGATCTAGGCCTCTTTCTACACATTCTACAGAAGCATAAAAACTTTTTAAATCTATACAAACATATACTCTTTTCATAATAACACTTCCATCAAATAGTATTATATCATACAAATGTTTGCATTTAAAGTTTTATTTCTTATTTCCTAATAATACCAATCCATCTATATTACATATATAACAATCTGGTAACTTACTATTAATATAATTTATAGCATCATTATCATTTTCTAATAATCTACCTAATATTACTCCTTCTATTAATTTTGGAGGTAATCCAAACATAATAGCACTTTCCCTATCAGTAGTAAAAGAATTTCTCTCATCATTAATAAAATTATCTAATATTCTATCAGCAATAAAATATTTTAATACATCATAATCCATATCTTTATTAAATATGTCAGCCTTCTTTAATTTTTTAGCATACTCACTTTCCATATTTAATATGAATGCTATTTGTATTTTATTAGATGCTAAAGATGGTAAAAATCTAATTTCTTTTGTTTGTTCTGCATTCCACATCCAAATAGATTCATCATCACTTATTTTTTCAATAGTACTTTCAAATTCATGATATGGTATTAATTTAGTTTTAAGTATAGAACCATAACCTCTTCCTATTGTATATCCTAATGTTACACCACTATATAAATATACATAGTCTTTTAATAATATATCTTCTTGTATATTCCACATACCTATATTATTAAAATACTTATTATTATTTTTAACACCAGTAAAATTAGTAGATACAAATCCATTTTTAAGTGTCCAATCAAAGTTATCTAATCTACCTCTTATTCCATGTATAAATGTTCCTTTTTTAAGTAATACACTATCTCCCTTAAAATATCTATTTTTAGTTATAATAGATTCATTATCATAATATAATTCTATTTGATTTAATACTAACTCTAATGCCCTACCCTTAAATGTTTCTAAAGCATATTTAATATATTCTTCCTTCATATAATACATTCCTTTACTACTTATTTATATATTAATACATAAACTATTAAAATTATATCACTATTTATATTAAACAAAAAGTTAAGCAAATTGCTTAACCTTCTTTATCAAATTCTACTTCTCTTTTAATCCATGTCATTATAACATCAACTATATACTTTATTTCTTCATCAGTTAATTTTCTTCCTTTAGGTATATGATGAATACGTTCTAGACATCCCCTACAACAACATCCACAAGCATGTTGCGCAATAAATACTGGATGTACTTGTCTTGTTGGAGTTTGTTTACCATCATTAGGTATATATGCCATAGATAGTCTTTGTAATACAAAATCATATGCATGATTTCTTACTATATCTAATCCTTTAGTATTAACATATTCCTTCATCTTTTTATTTAGATGAAAACTTCCCCTAAACTTAGATTTAGATAAACTATCAAGTAATTTTTCTATATCATTCATATCTATCTAATGACAATGTCCACAACAACAATCATCATCTTCTTCATCAGTTTCATATAAATTTCTTATCTCATCAAACATACTATCATTTAATAAGTCAGTTACTTCTATTAATTCTTTTTCAGATTCTGGTAATTGTGCTGCAAAACCTATTTTTGCAGTTGTAAGAAAATCAAATGCTAAATCTAAATTTTCATCATCTTTACTATCTATTAATGTTTGTGCTACTTCATAATATAAATTTGGATAATCATATCTTAAATTATCATCACTATCTACTATTTGCATAGCTTTCTTATAATAGTAGTTAGCAAGTTCAATATCCTTTTTTACACATTTACCGTAGTTATAAATATGTCCTAAATTATAAAGTGCAGATGGATCATTTTTTCTAGCAGCTAATTTAAAATATGCTAAAGCTAAATCACTATCTTCTTCTAAATAACATTTTCCTAATTTGTTTATAGCGCTTGCATTACCCATACAAGCTGCTAATATATAGTATTCTTTTGAATCTTCTATATTATTTTCTAATTCTTCAAAAATCCCACTATTTAATATATATTCACTATCATTATTTTCTAATGCTACTAAATCAGTATTAGTTAACTTCATAATATCACTCCCACTTAATTATAACACGTATAATACTGATTAGTAAATTGGTGAAGTTGCAAATCATTGATTTATTAGTATAATAATTTTAC
>CANPVU010000002.1 GCA_947581765.1 uncultured Bacilli bacterium | reverse complement strand
ATATACAATAAATTGAACCAAAAAGAAAAGACCCTAAAAGGGTCGCATGACAAAATTTATTTTGTCATTTTTTTATTAATAATAAGTTGTTTTTATACTAAAAATATTGTAATAACTATATAAAAAAAGATAAAAATAAATAGAAAGATAGCACATATTTATTTTCTTGTCTTGTATATAAATTAGTGTTAAAATAACTATGTTATATTCTAATTAATATGTATAAATTGAATATTAGGAGGTATCTAAAATGTTTGAACTAGTATCGAAGTATAAACCTAGTGGTGATCAACCACAAGCTATAGAAAAACTTGTACAAGGAATTAAAGAAGGAAAAAAAGATCAGGTGCTTTTGGGTGCTACTGGTACAGGAAAAACATTTACAATAGCAAATGTAATTGAAAAAATAAATAAACCAACACTTGTATTAGCACATAATAAAACACTTGCAGGTCAACTTTATTCTGAATTTAAAGAGTTATTTCCTAATAATGCAGTAGAATATTTTGTTAGTTATTATGACTATTATCAACCAGAAGCTTATGTTGCTAAAACAGATACATATATAGAAAAAGACGCTGCTATAAATGATGAAATAGATGAATTAAGACATGCTGCTACTGGAGCACTACTTAAAAGAAAAGATGTTATAGTAGTAGCTAGTGTTTCATGTATATATGGTATTGGTGATAAAGAAGACTATGAGAAAATGATGTTAGTTTTAAGTTGTGGTGAAACTATTGAAAGAGATAGCATTATTGAGAAACTAATAAATATGTTATATGAACGAAATGATATTGATTTTAAAAGAGGTACTTTTAGAGCTAAGGGAGATGTTTTAGAAATAATTCCTGTCAATCAACATAGTAAAGGTATTAGGATAGAATTTTTTGGCGATGAAATAGATAAGATATGTGAATTTGATGTAGTAACGGGTGCTATTATAAGTAGTAAAGAGACAATAAGTATATTTCCAGCTAGTCACTTTGTAACAACGGAAGAGAAACTTAATAAAGCTTTAGTTAATATAGAAAAGGAATTGGAAGAACAATTAGCTAAGTTTAAGAGTGAAAATAAATTACTTGAATATCAGAGATTAGAAGAAAGAACTAAATATGATCTTGAAATGTTAAAAGAAACTGGATTTTGTAGAGGCGTAGAGAATTATTCTAGGCATTTAGCACTTAAAGGTCCAGGAGAAACACCTTATACATTAATTGATTTCTTTGGAGATGATTTTCTTTTAGTAATAGATGAATCACATGTAACTATTCCTCAAGTAAGAGGTATGTATAATGGAGATAGAGCTAGAAAAGAAATACTTGTAAATTATGGATTTAGATTACCAAGTGCGCTTGATAATAGACCATTACATTTTGATGAATTTGAAAGTAAAAAAGGACAAACAATATATATATCAGCAACACCAGGTGATTATGAATTAGGAAAGACAAATCATGAAGTAGTAGAACAAATAATTAGACCTACTGGATTATTAGATCCATTAATAACTATACATCCAACAAAGAATCAGATAGATAATTTAATTGAAAATATTAATGATTGTATAAATAGAAATGTACGTGTATTAGTAACAACTTTAACTATAAGGATGTCAGAAGAATTGACTAATTATCTAAAAAAATTAGATATAAAAGTTGCTTATCTTCATTCAGAAGTAAAAACTTTAGAAAGATTAGAAATTATTAGGGATTTAAGAACAGGAAAATATGATGTATTAGTAGGTATAAATTTACTTAGAGAAGGATTAGATATTCCAGAAGTAGAATTGGTTGCTATAATGGATGCTGATAAACAAGGATTCTTACGTAGTGAAAGAAGTTTAATTCAAACTATAGGTAGAGCTGCAAGGAATGCTAATGGTAGAGTAATTATGTATGCTGATGAAATTAGTGAGTCTATGGATAAGGCAATTAAAGAGACTAATAGAAGACGAGCTATACAAGAAGAATACAATAAAGAACATAATATAATTCCTAAAACAATTAATAAAGCTATTAGAGAAGTAATAACTAATAATAAAAGGATAGAAAGTAAATCTAAGACAAAGATGTCTAAACATGATAAGATGTCATTAATTAGTGAGATAGAAAATGAAATGCATGAAGCAGCACGTAATCTTGATTTTGAAAGAGCTATGGAATTAAGAGATGCATTATTTGAGTTAAAGAGTGAATAAAGAATATAAAGTAGGTAGATATAATGGTAATTTTAATAGGTAAAGTAATTGATATTTTTATTCCAGAACAATATAAAAATGATGTATTGTTAGATATAAATGATAGAACTAATATAGGCTTTAAAGTACTAATAGATGGTCAAATAAAGGAAGTTATAGTAGGACAAGATGAATTACTTAAAATTCTAGAACAAGAGTTTAAAACTATTAAAGATATTAATTTAAGAACATATAACACAATACAACTTTGTGAAAAATCATTTGTTTTAAAAATAAGAAAACAACATTTATTTACAATGTTAATGATTTTAAAAAATAAATTACCAAAATCATTAGAAAAAATATTAGAGTCTTTAAATGTATACTATTATCAAAAAGAAAAAGATTTAAATATTCAATCTTGGAATAAGATGTATAAGTATGCCAAAATATATTATGAACACTATGGAAATTTAGAAGTACTTCAAAAATTTAAAACAAATGATGGATATACATATGATGAAGAAGGAAGCGTAAATTTAGGACAATGGATTAATAGGCAGAGAAATATATTAAAACCAGATGATGAAAGATATAAAAAATTACTAGAAATAGGAATGCGTTTTGAGAAATTAGATGAATTAAACTGGAATAGAATGTATGAGTATGCCAAAATATATTATGAACATCATGGAAATTTAGAAGTACTCCAAAAATTTAAAACAAATGATGGATATACATATGATGAAGAAGGAAGAGTAAATTTAGGACAATGGATTTTAAATCAGCGAAGAAAATTAACACCAGAAGATGAAAAATATAAAAAATTGTTAGAAATAGGAATGTGTTTTAAAAATATAGATGAATTAAAATGGGATAGAATGTATGAGTATGCCAAAATATATTATGAGCATCATGGAAATTTAGAAGTACTCCAAAAATTTAAAACAAATGATGGATATACATATGATGAAGAAGGAAACATAAATTTAGGAAGATGGATCCATACTCAGCGAAAATCTTTAAGTTCAGAAGATGAAAGATATAAAAAATTACTAAAAATAGGAATGAATTTTTATAAAAAAATAAGAAGTACATTAACATGGGAAGAAATGTATGAGTATGCCAAAATATATTATGAACATTATGGAAATTTACAAATACCTCAAAAATTTAAAACAAATGATGGATATACATATGATGAAGAAGGAAATATAAATTTAGGAAGATGGATCCATACTCAGCGAAAATCTTTAAATTCAGAAGATGAAAGATATAAAAAATTACTAAAAATAGGAATGAATTTTTATAAAAAAATAAGAAGTACATTAACATGGGAAGAAATGTATGAGTATGCTAAAACTTATTATGAACATCATGGAAATTTAGAAATATCAATAAATTTTAAAACAAATAATGGATATACATATGATGAAGAAGGTAGCGTAAATTTAGGACAATGGATTTCAAATCAACGAAGAAGATTAAAACCAGAAGATGAAAGGTATGAAACTCTTTCAAAGATAGGAATGATTTGGCGTATTAGAAAAAATAAAAAAATGATAGATGAAATTTGTAGTCAATATGGAATAGATAATAATAAAAATATATCAATATTAAGTCATATATCTATACAAGAATTAGAATTAAAGATTAGATTTTTATTAGATAATAATTTACCAATAATAAATGAACAAGGAATATTACATGAAATATTTAATATGAGTAGTTTAGATATGAAAAGTAAATATGGTAATACTTTAGAAGAATTAATTGAACAATATTATATTAATAATGAGAAGAGGATGTGAATTAATATGTTTTTAGAAAACTATTTGAATTCTACGTATTTAGATTTACTTTATAGCAATTATGAAGAAAAATATTTAAACTCACTAAATCAAGAAAACTTTGACAAAATATATAGATTATTAAAAGATAAAAATTTCTACTTTATAGATGATATTGTTTTAAATTATTTAGAATTATTTGAAATAAAAGTGGAATGTATTAATAAAGCAATAGTAGATTTTGAATCAGTAGTAGGCCTAGATTATGTTAATTATATAGGAAATAACATGTCTTTACTTAATAAAATAATTGATTTAGCTATTCAATATAGTAAGCAATGTGATGAATATTAAACAAAGTGGGAGGTATTTATATGAATGAATATACTATAAATTGGGGACTTCAAAGTCCTATGTATTTTTTTGATAAAAGTTGTGGATCTTTTACATTAGCTTTAATTTGTAATGGAAAGGTAACTATTAAAATAACTAATCCTAAATTAACTTGGAATGATGATTTGGAATCACAAATATTTGATGATGTACACTTGATGGCTAGACAATATATACAATCAGTAATTACAAAGACAAAGGATTTTTCAACTTTGAATAAAGATTTAAACTATAAGGAATTTAAAGAACAATATAAAACTACATTTGAACAAAAGGGATATGATATTACTTCAATTACTTTTAATCCACAACTTACTGAAGAAACTAAGAGTTTTATTGAAGAAAAAAATTGTTTAAATAATTTAGAAACTAACTCTAATATGGATACATCAAATTTAAAATCTGAGGTACAAGATAAAAATAGTAATGATATTAAAACATCTAACTCAAATAATTTTAATGTTCTATTATTGATTGGAATAGTCATTATAGTACTATTACTACTAACTTTATTAATAAGAAAAAAGAAGAATAGTTAGCTAATGCTAACTATTTTATTTGAATAAAACATATAATAGTGCTATAATTAACGAAGGAGAAAAATATGAAAAATAAAGAGAATGTGGACTTAAAAAAATGGAATAAAAGACAAAGTATTAGTAAGGGATTAGACATATTTATTCATTTAGTAGGATATACATTAGTACTTATTACTGTATCAATATTGTTTAAAGATATAGTATACATATCTAGTTTTATATATGGCTTTATTGCTGTATGTATAATATTTATTTTAAATAGAACTATTAAACCAGTATTAACTTGGTTAACTATTCCAATAACAGCAATGACTCTCGGATTATTCTATCCATTAATTAATGCTTTTATATTAAAATTATCTGATTGGATATTAGGCTCACACCTTGAGATAAATGGATTGTTATGGTTAATTGTAGTATCAATCGTTATTTCTATTATGAATGCTATAATGGATAATTGTATTATTGATGGACTAATAAAAGGAGGTAAGAAAAAATGAACCCAATTGCTTTTTCAATAGGCTCATTTTCAGTTTATTGGTATTCGTTATGTATTCTTTTAGCATTCATAGTAGGATTTTTTCTTGCAAAAATAGAATTAAAAAGACATCCAGAGATATTACCTAGTTTTTTTTATGATTATTTCTTTTATCTTATTCCTATAGTTATTGTAGGTGCTAGAATATATTATGTTATATTTGAATGGAGTTATTATCAAGAAAATTTATTAGAAATATTTCAGGTTTGGAATGGTGGTTTAGCTATTCATGGCGGAGTAATTGCAGGAATAATATTTACTTATTTTTATACTAAAAAGCATAAGGTTAATATATTTAGATTTATGGATATAGTTGTTCCATCACTAGTATTAGGTCAGGCAATAGGTAGATGGGGAAATTTTTTTAATCAGGAAGCTTATGGACCAATAGTAAGTCTAGATTTTCTAAAAAGTATCCATTTACCTAGTTTTATAATAGATGGTATGAAAATAAATGGAGTATATCATCATCCTACTTTTTTATATGAATCAATTACTTGTTTTATATGTTTTATAATTATTTTTTTACTTCAAAAATTATATAAAAGATTAAAAGTTGGTACTTTAGTTGGAATATATTTCATAATATATGGAATAGAAAGATTTATTGTTGAAGGATTAAGGCAGGATAGTTTAATGTTAGGACCAATTAGAATTGCGCAATTAGTATCAGTTATTATGTTTTTGATTGGAATATTATTTATCGTTTTATCAATGATAAAGAAAGTTCCTTATTTTGAACCTATTAAATCAAAGAATAAAAAAGAAAGAAGGAAATAACATGAATAAAAAAGTTGTAGTTCTTGGTGGTGGAACAGGTGCATCTACTCTACTTAGAGGATTAAAACAATTTCCTATAGATTTAACAGCTATAATATCAGTTTGCGATGATGGTAGTAGCACTGGAATTTTAAGAGAAGAATTTAATATTCCTGCAGTGGGAGATATAAGAAGAGTATTAGTTTCTCTATCAGAAACAGAACCACTTGTAATGGAACTTTTCAACTATAGATTTAATACTACTAGTGATTTAGATGGGCATACAGTTGGAAATATACTTCTAACAGCTATGGCAGAGATAACTGGTAACTTATCAGATGGTATAGAAGCTCTTAGTAAAGTTTTAAATTTAAAGGGAAAAGTAGTACCTCTTACTGAAGATAATGTTGTCTTAATGGGAAAAATGGAAGATGGTACTATTGTAGAAGGTGAACATAATATAACTAAAAGTAAGAAGAAAATAAAAAAAGTATTCTATAAGGAAGAAGCAACACCTACAAAAGAAGCAATAGAAGCTATTAAAGATGCAGATTTAGTAATATTAAGTATGGGAAGTTTATTTACTAGTATTATACCTAATTTAATATGTAAAGATATAATAGATGCACTAGATAATAGTAAAGCTAAAATAATGTATGCATGTAATATGATGACACAACCAGGAGAAACAGATAATTTTAAAGTATCTGATCATGTTAAATTACTTAACGAATATTTAGGTAAACATAAAATAGATATTGTAATAGCAAATTCAGGAAATATAACAGATTCAATAGCACTTAAATATGAATCTTTAGAACAAAAAGACCCAGTCATCTTTGATAAAGATGAATTATCTAAATTAAATTGTAAAATTATAGATGACAATTTTTTCACTATAACAAATAATTTAATAAGACATGATGTTATAAAGTTAAGTTTACGTATTTTTTCATATTTATTAGAGAGTTAATATGTCTTTTACAAGTGAAGTAAAAAATGAAGTAAGTAAACTTAACCATGAAAGATTAGAGATGATTGCTGAATTATCTGCGATATTAAAAAATAGTGCTAATATTGATAAAACAATAAGTATTACTACAGAAAATGCATCAGTGGCTAGATATGTATTTAGTTCTATTAAAGATTTATATAATATATCTTCAAAAATTAGTGTACGTAATGGATATAATTATACAAAAAATTATATATATGTAATAGAATTGACAAAAAAAATTGATGATATAAAAAAAGATTTAAGTTTAGATACAAATATTCCTAAAAATTTTATAATAGATGATGATATAACAAAAAGAGCATATCTTAGAGGACTTTTTATATCATGTGGTAGTGTAAATGATCCTAAAAAATCTAGGTATCATTTAGAGTTTTTTGTTGATAATTTTGATTATGCAAATTTTATTAAGGATTTGTTAAATGAATATTATTTAAATAGTAAAGTGTTAAAAAGAGATAACAAATATATGATATATGTTAAAGAAGCAGAAAAAATAGGAGATTTTCTTAGAATGATGAATGCTATTAACGCACTATTTTATTTTGAAGATATTAGAATATATAGAGATCATAAAAATATGACAAATAGACTTAATAACTGTGAACAAGCAAATGTTGATAAAGTAATAGCGACCGCAACTAATCAAGTAAATGATATCAATATTATAAAAGAAGCAGGAGGACTCGATTTATTAAGTGATAAAGATAAGGTTGCAGCAATGTATAGATTAAAATATCCTGAAAGTTCTCTTCTAGAATTAAGTGAAATTATAAGCATGGAAACGAATGAAACACTTACTAAATCAGGACTTTATCATAGATTTAATAGAATAAAAGCTTTAGCTAGTAAAATAAAAGAAAAGCAAATTTGATTTATAATAATACATATCATATAATAGGTACTTGGTGATTAACTGTGAGAGAACTTTTAAAGAATTTTCAATTTAATGATCAAGAAATTAATGAATTTATGAGCACGCATAGATTTGATAAATCAAAAAATAATACTTTAAAAATGAAATTTATAGATTCATATAATTATTTCCAAGAACTTGGTTATCCGCATCAAGAAATAATAAAAATGTTTAAAAATTGTCCTCAAATTATAACTAGTAAAGATGATACTACAAGTTATAAAATAAATAATTTAATTTCTTTAGGTTTATCCATTGAAGATGTAAAAAAAATAATTAGTAAATTTCCTAGAGTACTTACTTATGGCATTGACAATATTAACAATAAAGTTAAGGATTATATAATACTTGGTTTTAAGCATAAGGAAATATTACATATGTTAGTAAGATGTCCTAATTTATTTGGTTATTCAACAGAAACGATTGAAAGTAATATGATAGATTTTCTAAATTTAGGTTATGAAGAAAATGATGTAAGAAAGATATATTCTTCTGAACCATCGTTATTACATTATGATATAGATTATATAAATACTAAAATAGAAGATTTAATAAAATTAGGATTTACTTATGATAATGTAATAAAAATGGAAAAAAGAAATCCATCATTGTTTACATATTCAATTAATTTAATAAATAGTAAGTTACAAAATTTAGTTAATCTAGGATACACATTACAACAGTCAAAAAAATTTTCTTTGGCATATCCAGCAGTTTTTTGTAAGAAAAAATCTGCTATGAAAAATAAATTTAA
Source organism: uncultured Bacilli bacterium (assembly GCA_947581765.1). GTDB lineage: Bacteria > Bacillota_I > Bacilli_A > RF39 > UBA660 > UBA5578. Next base: position 55,503 of record CANPVU010000002.1, on the reverse strand, counting down.
TGATTTATTATCGTTAGGATATACTAATGAGGAGTCTATTAAATTAACATTAGGTTGTCCAACAATATATAGTTATTCAAAACAACGATTATTAAATCATATTAATGGATTAAAGAGTTTAGGGTATACAGATGATGAAATAATTCAAATGACATTAAACTTTCCAACAATATATGGATATGAATTTAGTGGATTAAAAGAAAAAATAGATTATTTAAGAAGTAAGGGTCTTGATTTTATTGTACTATTTGATACAAAAAAATTAATGATGAGTTTAGATTTAATATATGCAAGATATATGTTCTTTACTGAAGAAAGAGGATTAACAGTAGATGAAAATTATTATAAATCACTTTTTCAAAGTAATCATCAATTTGAAGAAACATATAGATTATCAAAACAAGAATTAATAAAAAAATATTCAAGAAATAAATAGTGGAGGAAGTATGGCAATAAAAATAGATAAAGAGTTAGAAAATACATATACATCTAAAGATGGTTCAATATTTATAGATTTTAGTGCTATAGACGAAGAATTTAATAAAGAAAAAAATACAAAAGAAGAGGATGAAGAAACAGAAAATAACGAATAATTTTTCTGTTTTTTTAATTTGATTTTATTATTCTTTTTTGATATACTATTAGCTCGAAAAGGGGAGATAATAATGGCAAAATTAACAAAAAGTGAAAGAGATTCTTTTTTAAATAATTTATATATATATGAAGCAGCATTGAATATATTGAAAGCACAAATAAGTATAGTTAATATTGAGTACGGACAATTAATAAGGCAAGAAGGATATAATGAGATACAAAATGAAAAGTATAGAATAAAGACTATAGATAGTATTGCAGGAAAACTTGAAAAATGTAATGTTGAATTTACTATGGAAAATATAGAAGAACACGTACATGATATAGTAGGTGCAAGAATAGTTTGTTTAACTTTAAGAGATGTTGAGTGTATAAAAAATTTAATACTTAATAATAAAAACTTTAAAGTTGTTAAGGTAAAAGACTATATAGCAGAACCCAAAAAAAGTGGATATCAAAGTTTGCACATTAGAAATCTTATAGATGTTAATTTTACAACTGGTTCATATCAAATACCTACAGAAATACAAATTAGAACTTCAGCTATGGATGCATGGGCATCATTGGAACATAAAATTGGATATAAACCAGAGGATCTTATGATTGCTGAAATGTTAAAAGGACAATTAGAAACATTTGCTACTGTATGTAATTCAACAGATAATGTGGTATCACTTGCTCTTTCTAAAGGTAAAAAATAATTAAGTTAATTAATGACTTAATTTTTTTTTTTACAATTAGTATGTCTAATTTATAAATTAAATTTTATATTTGTACTTTTTTAAAAATATTTATAGTATAATGTTTATGAAATGGAGGTAATATGGAAAGTTTATTTGAAAAATTAACAATACTGATAAAAAAATATGAAAAAATAATACTAATGGGTCATACTCAACCTGATTTAGATTCGTTTGGATCATGTTTAGGTTTTAGTTCTATATTAAACTCAATGCATAAAGAAAATTATATATTTATTGATATAAAAAATGAAGAACTTGATACTACTCTTAAGCAATCAATAACGTTAGTTCCTAATTTTAATTACATAGATAAATCTAATTATAAAAATATAATAAGTGATAATACCTTACTTATTATTTTAGATACACATTTACAAGAGAGATTAGAATATCCTGAAATATTAAATGATATAAAGAATATAATTGTATTAGATCATCATATAAAAAGACCAAACTATATAAAAAATACTGAATTATTTTATATAGATTCATCTTTATCTTCAATAACAGAATTGGTATCATTTTATAGTAAATATTTAAAAGTTGATTTGAGTCCAATAGTATCTACTATTATGCTTACAGGAATAGAAATTGATACTAATGGATTTAATATTAAGATAACAGAAAAAGCATTTGAAGCAGCAGCTTATTTAGTTAGTGAGGGTGCTGATAGTATACTTAAATTAAATCTTTTAAAAGAAACAAAAAGAGAATTTTTAAGAAAAGCAGATTTTATAAAAAGTAGCTATGTATATAAGAAAAGATACGCTATATGCTTATTACCTCTTAGTGTATGTATGCAATCAGAATTAGCAGAAATATCTGATTCATTATTAGGACTAGAAGGTGTAGAAGCAAGTTTTACAATAGGACAATTAGAAAAGAAAACAGTAGGTATAAGTGCTAGAAGCTTAGGAAATGTAGATGTGTGTAGTATTATGGAAGAATTTGGTGGTGGAGGGCATTTAACAAATGCTGCATGTCAAGTTGATAATACTACTATGAAAGCACTTGAAAAGAAATTAAAAATATATTTAGATTAATGTAAGATGCAATTTAGCATCTTTTATTTTTTTATAAGAAAATATTTAAAATTTATAGTATAATATATTTATGTGAGAGAGGACGTGTATTAAATATGAAAATAATATTATTAAAGGACGTTAAAAAGCATGGTAAAAAGGGAGATATATTAACAGTAGCAGATGGATATGGAAATTTCTTAATTAAAAATAAGGATGCAGTATTAGCTACTTCTACAGGAGTAGATAGATTAAATAAGGAAAATGAAGAGAAAAAGAAGAATGAGGAAAAATTAATTAAAGACTGCAATAAAATAAAAGATAAATTGGAAAAAGAAAAAATTCAATTTAAAGTTAAAACAGGAGCACAAGATAAAGTATTTGGAAGTATAAGTGCTAAACAAATTGAAACAGAATTAAAAAATAAAAAATATGATATTGATAAAAAACAAATTAAGATAACAGATTCATTATCTTCTTTAGGATTTCATAATGTAGATATAGAATTACATAAAAAAGTTATTGCTACAATAAAAGTTGAATTAGTAAAATAGAGGTGAAAGCATGCAAGAAAAAACAATACCACATAGTATAGAAGCAGAACAATCTGTACTTGGGTCTATGTTTTTAACGAAGACTGCACTTCAAAAAGCATTAGAAGGATTAGTAAGTAATGATTTTTATTTAGATTCACATCAAAAAATATTTGAATGTATAAAATTTATTAATGACTCAAATAAGGCTGTAGATATTACTATAGTTACTGAAGAATTAAATCATAGAAATTGGTTACAACAAGTAGGTAATGTAGATTATCTTGTTGATATGATAAATAAAGTACCAACAACTGCTAATATAGATGATTATATAAAAATAGTAAGTGAAAAATCTTTACTTAGAAAATTAATAGATGAAGCAACAGATATAGTTAAACAAAGTTATACTGTAAGTAATGATTTAGGAGATTTTTTATATCAATCTCAGAAAAAAATAGCTGATGTATCACAAGGACTTAAAACAACAGAATTTAAATCTATTCAAGATGTGTTGGTTAAAACGCAGTCTGATTTAGAAAAATTAGCTACAAATAAAAGTGAAATAACTGGTATACCGAGTGGTTTTTATGATTTAGATAAGATAACGAGTGGTTTTCAACCACATCAAATGATAGTTATTGCAGCACGTCCAGGTATGGGAAAAACTGCTTTTGCACTTAATATGGCAACTAATATGGCTATACAGTCTAAAAAAAGTGTTGCAATATTTAATATGGAAATGGGTGCAGAACAATTAGCAACACGTATGTTATCTAGTGTAGGACAGATACCTGGTGATAAATTAAAAAAAGGTAATTTAGAACATAATGATTGGAAAAAAATTAATGAAGCGATAAGTAGACTTTCTAATACAAGAATAAATATAGATGATAATGCAGGACAAACAGTTGCAGATATAAGAGCAAAATGTAGAAGATTAAAAAATTCACCAACAGGTCTTGATGTAGTAATAATAGATTATTTAACATTAATAACAAGTGCAGGAAAAAGTAATGTATCAGGACAAAATAGACAACAAGAAGTATCGGATATATCAAGAGCACTTAAAACAATGGCTATGGAACTTGAAATACCTGTTATAGCACTTTCACAATTATCACGTGGAATTGAACAAAGAAAAGATAAACCAGTACTAAGTGATTTAAGAGAGTCAGGAGCAATAGAACAAGATGCAGATATGGTAGCATTTATTCATTGTTCTGAAGAGGAGAAAACAAAGGATGATAGATTAACAGAATTAGTTATTAGAAAACATCGTAATGGACCTTTAAAGGATATTCCTTTAATATTTCAAACTGCGACTAGTACATTTGTTAATGTTGCAAATAATGAAATAGAAGATTATGGGTGATGTATGAAAAAATATGGAATTTATATAGCAATTATTGTAATTGGAATATGTGTATTTTTTCTAGAATTTAACTATAGAAAAAATACTAAACCTATTACTTTATATCAAGTATATTTGGATAATGAAAAAATAGGTATGATAAAGTCTAAAGATACATTAGAAAAATATATATCATCTCAAGGTAAAATAGTAAAACAACAAGTAGATGGATATAAAATAGATGTTGAGCGTATTGATACGGTTTATGAAATAATGGAGAAATATATTTCAAAAAATACTCAATATTCAACATTGTACAATGAAATGCTACTTATACAAAATAAATATGATAGTATTAATGCTTTAGTAGATGAAAATGGAAAATTAATATCTGATATATCTACAGTAGCAACAGTTTATTCAAATTTAGATGATAAATATAAATCAAATACAGTATTAACAGAAACTGAAATAAAAAATTTTGAAACATTAAAACAATCAATAGATAAAGATATTAAGGTAAGGAAACAAAATATAGTAAATTATTTATATAGTAATAGAAATAATATAAATTTAACTAGTAGTGAAAAAAGTAATTTAGAAGATTATGTTTCTAATAAATTAGAAGATATTGGATATACAGAATATGTATATATGAAAAAATACGTTAATGATAATAATATATATTTATATACGGATAATATATATGAACCATTAGGAATAAATATTAAAAAGGTATCTACATATGATAAAAATTATAGATCAGTAGAAGAAGTATATAGTGATATACTTGATAAAAAACCATGTACAATAGAGGGATATCAATTTAAAATAAAAAAATCTAGTGGTAGTATTTCTCCTTCTAATACATTAATAGGTGCAGTAGCATCTACTGATTATAAATTATTAAAGGAAAATGCAAATGAAGATATAGTAATATATGTTACTAAAAAAGAAATATTTGATGATGCAATAGAAGAAATTAGTTCTGTATTTGTTGGAAGTGATACATATGAAGAATATAAAAATAATACGCAAAAGGAAATAAAAGATACAGGTAATAGGGTGGATAATGTATACTTAAGAGATGATATAACAATAAAGAAAACAAATATATCAATTAAAGAAAAAATATATAATGATTCATCAGAATTAGCTGGATACTTATTATATGGTGATAAAAAACAAACAAGTGTAGTATATGCATCTAGTTCAGATTCAATAATGGATTTAGCTTATAAAAATGGAATAAGTGTAGAAGAGTTTTTCTTATCTAATCCTAGTTTTAATAGTATAAATAATATATTTTATGATAAGCAACCAATTACAATAACTAAATTAAATCCTAAGATTAACTTGGTTGTAGAGGAATATCAAGTGCTTGATAAAGATATAGAATACAAAAGAGTAGAAAAATATGATGATACTATGATAAAAGGAAATGAGAAAATTGAACAAAAGGGAGAGAATGGTTTAATGAGAGTATCCCAAAAAGTTCAAAAAGTAAATGGTTCTATTTCTTATATTAATTTGCTTGGTAATGAAACTGTAAAAAATTCTAAGGATGAGATAGTATTAGTTGGTACTAAAGAAATACCTAATGTTGGTAGCACAACTAGTTGGGGATGGCCAACAAATAGTGGATATACACTTACATCATATTTTGGATGGAGATCTTATCCATTTAATCCAAGTGCGAGAGAATTTCATGCTGGACTTGATATAGCAGGAACAGGATATGGTTCACCTGTATATGCATCAAATAATGGAACAATAGTTAAGATGCAACATGATAAATGGAATTATGGTACTCATATAATTATAGATCATAATAATGGTTATTGGACTGTATATGGACATATGAGTAGGTTTGTAAGTGGACTTAAAGTTGGTGATACGGTTTCACGTGGGCAACAGATAGGATATGTTGGATCAAGTGGTGCAGCAACAGGACCACATTTACACTTTGAAATAAGAGAACATGAAAACAGATATGCAAATGTTATTAATCCATTACCTTTATTAAAAAAATGATAGTAACTGTTTTAGCAAGTGGAAGTAAAGGTAATTGTACTTTTATTCAAACTAAAAAACACAATATTTTAATAGATATTGGAAAATCGTCATTACAAATTGAAAAAAAATTAAAGGAGATAGGTATTGAACCTAATAACATTGATAGTGTATTTGTAACTCATGCCCATAAAGACCATGTTGCAGGAATAAATGTATTTTATAAAAAGTATAATCCAACAATATATATAACAAAAAATATTATAGAAGAAGCAAATTTAAAAATAGATAATTATAAAGAATTAAGTAAAGAAGTACAGATAGATGAACTTAAAGTAACTGTAATACCTACATCACATGATGCTAAAGACTCAAGAGGATTTTTAATTGAAGCTGATGGTAAGTCTATGGTATATATTACTGATACAGGATATATAAATGAAAAGTATGATAAAATTTTGAAAAATAGAAATGTGTATGTTATGGAAAGTAATCATGATGTAGAAATGCTTATGAATAATGAGCATTATCCACATTACTTAAAAATGCGTATATTAGGTGATGAAGGACACTTATCAAATAAAGATTCTGCAAACTATTTAGCAAAATATATTGGTAATAAAACAGAAAAAATATATTTAGCTCATTTAAGTGAACATAATAATACACCAGAAATAGCACTTGATAATTTAGTTAATACACTAAAAAGAAAAGGAATAAAATTTGATAATATTTCAGTGGCATTACAAGAAGAGGTAACTGAAGGTGTAGCTGTATGATAAAGATATTATGTGTAGGAAAAATAAAAGAAAAATTTTATAGGGATGCTATAGAAGAATATATGAAAAGATTACAAAAATATGAAAAAGTAAAGATAATTGAGTGTAGGGATTATTCTAATTTTCCAGTAGAAGATATTTTGAAACAAGAAGCTATTGAGTTAGAAAAAAATATAACTCCTAAAGATTATGTAATAACACTTGAAATAAATGGAAATGAGATATCATCTGTTGATTTAGCACAAAAAATAAATAATTTATATTTATCAAATTCAAGTTTAGTTTTTGTGATAGGTGGTTCATACGGTTTACATAGTAGTATACAAAATAGAAGTAACTACAAGTTATCTTTCTCAAAACTTACTTTTCCACACCAATTATTTAGAGTTTTATTGCTTGAACAAATTTATAGAAGTTTTAAAATTAATAACAATGAATCTTATCATAAGTAATAATAGTGTAAAATAAACAAGTTTGTCAACAAATTTTGTTTAATTTATGATATCATTAAATCAGCAAGGGTGTGTTAAAATGAAAGTATGCAGTGAATGTGGAAGTCAAGTATCTGATCAATATACTACTTGTCCAAATTGTGGAAGTATGAATTTAACTGTGCAGAATAATATACAACCACAGATGAGCGCTTATCAACAACCTGTTTATAATCAACCAATACAAAATCAAAATGGAAATATAGGCTGGGGAATACTAGGATTTTTTATACCAATTGCAGGTTTAGTTATGTATTTAGTTTGGAAGGATACTAACCCAGCAGATTCACTAATTGCAGGTAAGGGTGCTTTAATATCAGTAATAGTAAGTATGGGTCTTTGCATATTATATATTGCATTTATTGTACTTATGTTTGTAATATCACTTGTGCCATTAATTTTTAATTTTATGTAATTTTATTAGAGGTGAAGAAAATGAAAGTATGTAATGTATGTGGAAGTCAAGTAGCAGATCAATATACTACTTGTCCAAATTGTGGAAGTACGAATTTAACTGTGCAGAATAATGCACAACCACAGATGAATGTTTATCAACAACCAGTAGGGCAACCTGTTTATAATCAACCAGTACAAAATCAAAAAGGAAATATAGGCTGGGGAATATTGGGATTTTTTGTTCCTATAGTAGGTTTAATTTTGTACTTAGTTTGGAAAGATAGTAAACCAGGAGATTCTAAAGTAGCAGGTATGGGTGCTCTAATAGGATTTGGTATTACATTTTTATTTAATGTAATATCTATTATCTTTTAAAAAAATTTATAATAATGAATAAATTTTTAGAATGTTTATCAATATATGTTAGGAGATGACATATATGAAAAACATTCTTTTTGTTTTTGGAGCAGTCGTAACATTAGTTTTAATATCTAATTATTTGACAAAAGAAAATATTATTCCAGAGGATGCAATTAGAATAAGAGTTATAGCAAATTCAGATAGCAAAGAAGATCAAGAATTAAAATTGAAAGTTAAAGATGAAGTAGAAGATTACATGTATGAACAACTTAAAAATATAGATAATGTAGAACAAGCTGATACTGTAATTAAAAATTCTATATCAAATATAAAAAATCTTATATCTAAATATACACAAAATTATAAGATTGATTATGGTATGAACTTTTTTCCAGAAAAGGAATATAAAGGATTAGTATATGAAGAGGGAGAATATAAATCTTTAGTAATTACACTAGGAAATGGATTAGGCAAAAATTGGTGGTGTGTATTATTTCCTCCACTATGTTTGATGGAAGCTGAAGAAAGTACTGATGTAGAGTATAGATCATATGTAATGGATATGATTGATAAATATATGAATTAAATATGTATATTGTTTGTCCATAATATGGTATTTATCTTTTGTTTTATTGACTTTTATTCTTTTACATAATATTATTTTAATAGGTGATACAATGTTAGTTAACATGTCTGATATATTAAAGGATGCAATGCAAAAAAAATATGCAGTAGCACAGTTTAATATAAATAATTTAGAATGGACTAGATTTATTCTTGAAGAAGTAGATAAATTAAAAGTTCCCGTAATATTAGGCGTAAGTGAAGGAGCAGCAAAATATATGGGTGGATATAAAACAGTTGCAAATATGGTAGAAAATTTGATAGAATATTTAGGTGTGTCAGTACCAGTTGTTTTACATCTAGATCATGGTAGTAGCTTTGATGTATGTAAGCAAGCTATAGATTCAGGTTTTACATCTGTAATGATTGATGCATCAAAATATTCAATAGATGAAAATATAAAAATTACTAAGACGGTAGTTAAATATGCAAAAGAAAACAATGTATCAACAGAAGCAGAAGTAGGATATTTGAAAAATAATTTAGATACAACAAATACAGAAGTTATGTATGCTAATTTAGATGAATGTATAAAATTTTGTAAAGAAACTAATATTGATGCATTAGCCCCAGCTTTAGGTAGTGCTCATGGACCATACATTGGTCAACCTAATTTAAATTTTGAATTAATGAAAGATATAAGTGAAAAATGTAATGTTCCTTTAGTATTACATGGTGGTAGTGGTATATCGGATGAATTAATAAAAAAATCGCTAAATTATGGAATTTGTAAATTAAATATTAATACAGAGTTACAACAAGCATGGGCAAATTGTGTTAGAAAATTTTTAGATGAAGATAAAAATGTATATGACCCAAGAAAAATTATAAAATCTGGAGAGAATTCTATAAAAGAAATTATAGATTACAAAATTAATATATTAGGTACTCAATCTATATAGTTGCATGTACTTAATTTAAACATATATTATAGTGGAGGTAAGTATGAAAAGAATAAAAATAGTAGGAGGACATAGCTTATCTGGAAATATAAATATTAGTGGCGCAAAAAATAGTGCTGTAGCACTTATTCCAGCAGCATTATTATCAGATGAAAAAGTTACTATTGATAATGTCCCAAATATATCGGATATAGATGCCTTAGAAGAAATATTAAAATATTTAAATGCAGATGTAATACGTGAAAATGGAAAAATAACTATTGATTCTTCGAATGTCATTAATAAAGAAGTTCCTGAAGCAATATCAAAGAAATTACGTGCATCTTACTATTTTATGTCTTCTTTATTAGGAAAGTACAAATATGTTGAAATGTTTTTCCCTGGTGGATGTTCAATAGGTGCAAGACCAATAGATCAAACTCTAAAAGGTTATAAGGCACTAGGAGCAACAGTAAAAGAAGAAGGTAATAAATTTACAATAAGTGCAGAAAAATTAGTTGGTAGTAAGATATATTTAGATATGCCTAGTGTAGGTGCTACAGTAAACATTATATTAAGTGCTGTTAAAGCTGAGGGACAAACTATAATTGAAAATGCTGCAAGAGAACCAGAAATAGTTAATGTTGCTACGTTTTTAAATAATATGGGAGCTAAAATAACAGGTGCTGGAACTAGTACCATTAAAATACTTGGTGTAGAATATCTTGGTAGTGGATATACAGAAGTTATACCAGATAGAATAGAAACTGGGACATATATAATAGCAGGAGCTTTAATTGGAAATAAACTTAAAGTAAATAATATAATTCCAGAACATGTAAATTCTCTTTTAGATAAATTAAAAGAAATTGGATGTGATATGGAAATAAACGATAATAGTGTAACAATATCCAAAATTAATCGTGGTAATCCAATAAATGTAAAGACATTAGGATATCCAGGTTTTCCAACTGATTTGCAGCAACCACTTACAGTATTATTGACACAGTTAGCTGGAATATCTACATTAGAAGAAACTATATATGAAAATAGATTCCAAAATGTAAAATACTTAGTAGATATGGGCGCTGATATAACAATAAATGAAAAGGTATTAACTGTAGTTGGACCTAAAAACTTAACAGGTATGAATGTAACTGCTACTGACCTAAGAGCAGGTGCTTGTTTAGTATTAGCTGGGCTTATAGCTAATGGTCAAACAATAGTGGATAATGTTGAACATGTATTAAGAGGATATGAAAATATTATTGGAAAATTAACAAATATTGGTGCAGAAATTGAATTAGAAGAATATAATTAAGTAGCTTATGCTACTTTTTTTGAGGTGTATATGAAAAAAATAATATTTTGTTTAATTATTTTAGCATTAATAATAATTATTAGTATGAAAGTTAATTATAAATCAGATATTAATTTATATATGGGTGATTATTATGAAAATGAATATGTATATAGATATAAAGATACTAGGGTTGAAGATATTATACGAGATATAGATGATAATATAGTTATAAAAAATAAACATATTCAAAATTTATTAGTTAAAGCAAATAATATTTATTTTGATTTAAATGATTTATATTTAAATAAGTATAGCATAGGATATATAAATGAACTTTTGTATAAACTAAGAGTATATTCTAAAGAAAATATAATAATTATTTTAAGAAAAGGGAATACTATTATTGATAAAAATATAAATTCGTGGATTTTTCAATTAAAAGATAAATATGATATAATTATAAAGAGGTGAGAAAATTGTTGGATACAAAACAAATATTTTCCAAAATGTTTATGTGGTTATTTTTAGGATTAGCTATAACATTTGGAATGGGATATGCAATTCAAGGAAATGAACCATTATTAAATACGCTATTTTCTAATGGAAGTTATTTTATTATATGGATAGTACAGATAGTACTTGCCATTGTTTTATCTGCTAGAATTCATAAAATGAGTCCAGTAGTAGCATCTGTACTATATATTTTATATACAGCACTAACCGGATTAACATTTGCTTCGATATTTATACTTTATGATTTAACTTCTATAATTTATGTGTTTTTAGCAACAGCAGGAGTATTGTTAATATTTGGAATCCTAGGATATAAAACAAAAATAGATCTTACTAAGATTAGTACTTACTTAATGATGGGGATACTTGGTATAATAATATTATCTTTAATAAGTATTTTTGTTAAATCGTTAGCTTTAAATTTAGGTATTACTATATTAAGTTTAGTTATATTTATGGCATATATAGCATTTGATATTCAAATGATAAAAAGAAAATTTTATATGGTATCAAGTGATGAGTCTTTAGCTATATTAGGTGCATTTCAACTATACTTAGATTTTATTAATATATTTTTGGATCTTTTATCATTATTTGGTAAGAATAGAGATTAAGCCTTGTTATAAAGGCTTTTTATTATACTTGCAATTATCTATATTTTTTGTTACAATATGGAAGAATTGAATTTCTATGACTAAAATTAGTCATGGCGGAAGGAGAGAAAACATGAAAAAAGGAATTCATCCAGAATATGTTGAAACAGAAGTAATATGTTCTTGTGGAAATAAATTTACAGTTTTATCTAATAAGAAAGAATTACATGTTGAAACTTGTGATAAGTGTCATCCATTTTATAATGGTAATAAAGACAAATTAAAATCAAAAACTGGACGTGTAGAACAATTTAATCGTAAATATGGTTTCGATAAAAAAGCTTAAGATAGTATTAACTATCTTTTTTTGTACATATTAATATTGGTGATATAAATGAATTTAGATACTTTTGGAGCAGTAACTTATAGAGCATTAATATCCTTATTTACTTTATTTATAATAACTAAAATAGTTGGAAAAAAGCAAGTATCAGAACTAAGTTTATTTGATTATGTAATAGGTATATCTATAGGTAATTTTGCAGCAGAGATGACTATAAATACAGATTCTCCAGAAATAAATGGTATTTGGGCAGTTATTTTATTTGGTTTAATATCTTATCTTGTTTCAATAATTACAATGAAAAGTATAGGCCTTAGAAGGTGGATAATGGGTACACCGACGATTATTATTCAAGATGGAAAAATACTTAGAAAAAATATGAAAAAGGTTAGATTAGAAATGAATGAATTATTGGAAGAATGCAGAATAAAAGGATATTTTGATATATCTCAAATAGCATTTGGCATAATGGAAGTAAATGGAGAGATGAGTTTTTTACCTAAATCTAAGTATAAGGAAGTTACTATAAATGATATGAATATACAATGTGAAGAAGAAACGTTACTTGGAAATGTTATATTAGATGGAAAAGTAATGATAAAAAATTTAAAACTATTAAATAAAACAGAAGAATGGTTACTTCATGAATTAAAAGTAAAAGGGTATGAAGATACTTCTAAAATAATACTATGTACATTGGATACAAATGATAAAATAACTATTTATGAAGAGAATGAAAATATAAAATCTCTTGACATACTAGAATAGACAATAAATATAATTTTTGTTATAATTTTTTTGGTGATAGAATGAATATGACAAGACATTTTTGTGCATCTGTATTTATTATTAATCCAGAAAATAAAAAAATATTACTTATTATGCACAAAAAAAATCAAAAATGGACTCAACCAGGTGGACATATTGAAGATAATGAGACTCCAGAAGAATGTGCTTTACGTGAAGCTTATGAAGAAACTGGTATAAAAGTAAAATTACTTGGTGATAGATTTCCAAGAGAAGATGATTTTATTAGACCACTAGGTATTCAAAGAAATAGACATAGTGATGGAAATGTTCATGTTGATATTATATATGCAGCTGTACCTGTTGGAACATATACTATTGTTGAAAATAGTGAAGAAGAAAGTGCGGCTAGATGGTTTTCGCGTGATGAATTAGACTATATTGATTGTTTTCCAGATATAAAAATAACTATGGATTATATTCTTAATAATATGATTAAGTAGGTGAAGTATGGAAACGTATACCTTTTTACTTACAATTGCTTCTATAGTTATACCTGTGTTTGCTACTATATTAGTATCTATTTATACAGTAACAAGTAGAATTAAAGCAGAGCATAAACCATATATAGTTTTACAAAGTATAGAAACTATAAATATATTGAATAAATGTTATTATTTTTTAGTTATGCTAGGTAGTAAATTCAAAAATAAATATAAGAATAATGATTTAAAAACTATAGAAAAAGAAAATTATAATATAAATGTAAAAATTAAATTAAGAAATATTGGTTATGGTGTTGCAACCAATGTAAAATTTTATGATTTAAATACTGGAACAGAAATCGATGGTAATCAAGAATTGTCTGATAAAATTAACCAGAGACTATATACTACATTTGATATAGCATCAGGAGAAGAAAAAAGTGTTCAAACTTCATTATTTATAAACGAGAAAATAGCAGAAGATGTAATAAATACTATGTGTATATATCAAGATTTAAATGGTAATGTCTATAATTTTGTGTTTTCAATAGATATAAAAAATGGCTGTGGATATAACTATTATGCATATCAAAAAAGTAGTCATAGTTATAAGAGGTTAATGAAACAGTATAAAGTTCAAAAAATTAAAATTTTACTTGACTATTATAAATAAAGAATTTTAATTATGTGAAGAAGTGTATTTTAAAAGGAAAATACACTTTTTCAATAATTTTTAATAGAAATGTAATAAAATACTAGATAAAAATTGAAATAAAATAAACTTTACTTATTTTTTATAATGTGCTATAATCTGTCAAGTGTTAAAAAGGAGTTTTTATATGAAAAAGAGAAATATTGCAATTATAGCACATGTCGATCATGGAAAGACGACGTTAGTAGATAAATTATTGCAATCATCTGGTACTTTTAGGGATAATGAAACAGTACAAGAAAGAGCAATGGATTCAAATGCTATTGAAAGAGAAAGAGGAATTACGATATTAGCTAAGACTACAGCTATTAATTATAAAGATACTCGTATTAATATTTTAGATACACCAGGACATGCTGATTTTGGTGGAGAAGTGGAACGTATTATGAATATGGTTGATGGAGTATTACTTGTTGTTGATGCATATGAAGGTACAATGCCACAAACTAGATTTGTATTAAAGAAAGCTATGGAAGCTAAAGTAAAACCAATAGTTGTAGTTAATAAGATAGATAAACCAAGTGCTAGACCAAAAGAAGTAGTAGATGAAGTAATGGATTTATTCATAGAATTAGGTGCAGATATAGATGATTTGGATTTTCCAGTAGTATATTGTAGTGCTATTAATGGTACATCTTCTTTATCTGCTGATCCAAGTACACAACAACCAGGTATGGAAAGAATATTGGATATGATATTAGAATATATGCCAGAACCAAATGTAGAACTAGATAAGCCATTACAATTTCAACCTGCTTTATTAGATTATAATGATTTTGTAGGTCGTATTGGAATTGGTCTTGTTAAAAGAGGAAATATTAAGTTAAATGAAATGGTATCTTGTGTAAGATTAGATGGTAGTATAAAACAATTTAGAGTTGCAAAAATATATGGATTTATTGGGCTTAAAAGAGTAGAAGTAAATAGTGCAGAAGCTGGAGATATAGTTGCTATAGCAGGTTTACCTGATATATCTGTAGGTGAAACTGTATGTACAGTTGGTCAAGAAGAGGCATTACCTGTACTTCGTATTGATGAGCCAACATTACAAATGACATTTGGTGTCAATACAAGTCCATTTTGTGGTAGAGAAGGTAAAATAGTTACTGCACGTAAAATAGAAGAAAGATTAGTTAAGGAAACAGAAAAAGACGTATCATTAAGAGTACAACCTAATGATTCAGAATCATTTATAGTATCCGGAAGGGGAGAATTGCATTTATCTATTTTAATAGAAAATATGCGTCGTGAAGGTTTTGAATTACAAGTATCTAAGCCAAAAATTATTGAAAAAGAAATAGATGGTGTAGTTTGTGAACCTTTTGAAGAAGTACAAATAGATTTACCAGATGAATATGTTGGAAGTATAATAGAGGCATTAGGTAATAGAGAAGGTATAATGGAAAATATGAATACAGTTGAAGGACAAACAAGACTACAATATATTGTACCAACTCGTGGTTTAATAGGATTTATGACTGATTTTATGACTATGACTAAGGGATATGGTATTATTAACCATACATTTAAAGATTATAGACCAAAAGTTAGTAATTTAGTTGGAACAAGAAAAAATGGTGTTTTAGTATCAATGGAAAATGGTCAAGCTACAGCATATGCTTTAGGTGGATTAGAAGATCGTGGAGTTATGTTTATAGAACCAGGTACAGAAGTATATGAGGGAATGATTGTTGGAGAGAACAATCATGAAAATGATTTAGCTGTAAATGTTGTAAAAGGAAAAAATTTAACTAATACACGTAGTGCAGGAAAAGATCATACTGTTGTCTTAAAACGTCCAAAACAAATGAGTCTTGAAGTATGTCTTGATTATATTAATGATGATGAATTAGTAGAAGTTACTCCAGTAAATTATCGTATGCGTAAAGCTATACTTAATACTAATGAAAGAAAAAAATTTGATAGTAGGAAATAACTATCATTTTTTTGACAATTTTTATAATCATAGTATATAATAGCTTTTAAAAAGGTGATTATTATGTACAATTTCGAAATGGTAGATTATGATAGTTTAGATGAGATTTTAGATTTTTCCATATATGTTATAGAATTTTTTAGAAATGATCAATTAATGATAAGAGATTTTTTGTGCAGTAAATCTCCTTGGGACTTTTTAGTATGTTATGAGTTAAATATATCAACAGAAGAACTAATTAAACAAAAAGAAAATATGCTAAGAAGCATTATTAGTAGGTATAATGAATATATAAAAGCTATATATTATGAAAGTAAAATTAATGATGATGATGATGAAATAAATTTAAGTGTATTAGACTCAGAAATTGTAGAATATATACGTTGTAATCCTAATTTAATGAGTATATTTAAATATAATAATTTATGCCCTATCAAATTAATAAATATGTATATTAAAATTATAGAAGAAAGATATGATATAAATATACATACAGGTAATTTATATAAGTATGAAATAAAAAAATTGATTAATATGTATTTAGAAATAATGAAATCAAATAATATTAATACGAATTTAATTTTTGAAGATAAACTAGAAGATAAACAAAAATATATAAAATTTTATAGAAATTTATATATAAAAGTAAAAAATGATATAGAGGAAAGTTTTTCAAACGAATATGAGATACGTAATTATATAGATTATATATATAGTTTAACTTATGCATATTTGAAAGTTGAAGAAGAATCAAATGAAGAATTAATAGATGAAGAGAAAAATTTTATACTTATGGTTGAATCTGGTGAAGATTTATATGAAAATTTCTTTAATGATGCGAATAGTGCAGCTATTGTTATTGAGAATATATATGATAATTATGAAGAATATGGGGATGATTATGATCTTAGGAGATTAGTTAAATCGAAAAAGAGTAAAGAAATTTTTGAAAATTTAGATCCATATTACTACAATAAATTCGAACCTCAAAGTATGATGAATGATATTACATTAAATTCAAAATTAAAAAGTGCACTTTGGAATATTAAATTTGTAAATGATGCAGATAATAATGAAATACAAAACCTATTAATGGATGAAAAAAATTGCTTGTATGGTTTGCTATATTCATTAGGATTAGATCCAAGATTCGAGTCTTTTTATAAAAATGTTATGATTAATATTATTATTACTGAAGTATATGAGTATTTGTGCTATAAAAAAAATATGAATGAAGAGTTAAAAATAAAAATAGAAAATATGTCCAATACTTTAAAGGATATGATAAATTTATTCTTTGATAATAGTTATGAATTACTAGATTTATTTTACGAGTATAATAGTGAGACTTTAGTACAACAGGAAAAAACATTACTTTATAATTATAATCATAAAAATTTATCTAAAATAAATGAATTAAATGATTTAATGATATGGAAATATGTTGGAATAATATTAGGATATGTAAAAGAATATAAGAGTGTTGAATATATAAATGATATTGTGAAAAAAATAAATGATAGTAAAGGAATTTTTCTAACCTCTCAACAAGAAACTAATATGTTTATAAATACAATATGTTTATATGTATATGAAAGAATAATAGTATTTGGATTATCAGATAATACTTCAAAAAAAATAATAGATGTTATTGAACAAAGTGATGATTTAACGCAGTATCTATTATCTAATTATGAATTGTTAAAAACAATATTAATGGTGTTTACTACTTTTTGTGGTGATGAAAGTAGTTATTTAGAAGAAGGTATAGTTAGAAAAAGAATTAAAGATAAAGATAAAATAAAAGTAATGAAAAAATTAAATATGTTTAATGAGATATAGTTTATGTTTTATTGACATTGTATTGTTATAAATTATAAAATAATATATAGGTGATAATAGTGAATAAGAATATAAGAAGAGTAATGTATATATTAGTTTTAATTATGTACTTGATTTTCAATATATTTGCTCAGAAATTATCTATTCCAATACTTAATAAAATAGCATTTGGTTTAACTGGAATATTAGCAAATATACTTGTATATAAATTAATAATTTATGTAGCAAAAAAATGTGATATAAAATTTAAGAGAAATGATATATTATTATTGGCTATATTTTTAGCTTTATCACTTTTAATATATTCATTTATCATATATTATAGTAAAAAGATTTATGTATGGGATAACGTATTACATTATAGAAATATGCAAGAGTTATTAGGATTTATAAATAAAAATTTGTTTTCAAGTTATAAAGAATTAATTAAGACTGGTCTAGTTGATGATTATGGAAAATTTTTATTATTATTCGTTTATCCATTTTATTCTTTATTTAGAGGAGATATACAATGGATGAATCTGTGCTATTTTATTTGTGGAACAATACCAGTTATTATATTATTGTATATGTTTGGATTATGTATATTAAGAAAATATGAATCAAAAATACAAGATAAATTAATTTTTAAAATATTTTTATTGTTTATTATTGTAATATTTCCATCTTTACATGAAAGTACAATATTAGGTAGACCTGATATAATTGGATTAATTTTTGCACTGTCTATAATATTACTTACAATGGAATATAATTTTGATAACAAGGATATAGTAAGATGGATAGTAATCTTTATAATTACTTGTATACTTATTATGATTCGAAGATGGTATTTATATTTTGTTGTTTCATATTATACATGTTATGTACTAGTTTTATTTATATCAACAATTATGAAAAAAGATAAAAAATTGTTTATAAAAAGAATTACTAATTTAATGATATTTGGATTTAGTTCTTTATTTTTGATAGTATTATTTGCAAATCAAATGATAAAAAATATATTATCTAAAAATTATTCAAAAATATATTCTAATTGGAATAGGGGAGGTATACTATATGAACCCTTAAATCAATTAGTTATAATTGGAATGTTAATTATGTTCTTAATTGTTGTAGGATTAATATTTAGTTTATATAAGAAAAATAATAGAAAAAACTCTATATTATTACTATGTACTTATTTACTTAGTATGGCAATGTTTACTACGGTTCAAACATTTGAAGTTCATCAATCATTAATTTTAATGCCCTTTTATATGTTTTGTTTATTTAATACTGCATATTTAGCGTTAAGTAAAAATAAAATTGTTAATTATGTATTAAGACAACTATTTATAGTTTTTCCTTTAATAACCTTGATATTAGCTATTTGTATAAAAGAGAAATGTAATGGAACGCAAATAACTAGGCCATTAGAATTAGTTTATGGAAATGCTAGATTACATCCAATTAGAAGAAATGATTTAGATAAAATAGGCCAAATAGTAGATTATTTAAAC
The DNA here is from genome assembly GCA_947581765.1 of uncultured Bacilli bacterium. GTDB lineage: Bacteria > Bacillota_I > Bacilli_A > RF39 > UBA660 > UBA5578. Next base: position 35,737 of record CANPVU010000002.1, on the reverse strand, counting down.
GATAATTTAAGTAAAGGTAAAACAGCTATTATATATGCTGCAGGTAGCAATTATGATAGCCAATATTTTATTAATTACCCAAAACCAAATATAAATAATAAAAAGATATCATCAAATAGTTATTTATATTCTGAAGGATTTCCACTTGCTACATTAAATAGCGAGTACTATGTAATATTAGAACCAATACAACAGTGGATTGATGTTGAAAGAGTAAAGTTACTAACTAATTTAATAGATATATTTTATAATAATGATTATATATTTAATAAATTTGAATTAGTAAAAAAAGTGGATTTAGAAAATGAAGTTGTTGCATATATATATAAGAGAATAGAACCACTAGATGAAAAAGAAATAGATATATATATGGACTTATGTAATGAGCAGTATAGTGATTATAAAGAATTATTTTATGATAGACTTTTAAAAGAAAAACAAAAATTATTAAAAAATATGGAAAAAAGTAAAAAGTAATATTGCAATATATATTACTTTTGTTTTATATTATTTAGTAGCTATTTAAATTTATTATAGCTTGGAATACTAAATAAAGTGTGATAAAATATATTATGAAAAGAAGTTAGAAATAGGTGAGATAATGGGCAAAATTATAGCATTTGTTAATCAAAAAGGTGGGGTAGGAAAAACTACGTCAAGCATAAATTTATCAGCTTCTTTGGGCTTATTAGGAAAGAAAACATTACTAGTAGATTTAGACCCTCAAGGAAATAGTACAACGGGTATAGGGATTAGTAAAAGTGAGTTAGAGAGTAGTATATATGAATTATTAGTGGATAAAGTAAGCATAAAGGATGTTATAATTAAGACAAAGTTTAAAAATTTATATACAATACCAGCTACTATAAATTTAGCAGGTATTGATATGGAATTAATGGAGATGTCTAGAGAAAATCCTAACTTTATTCCACAATTACAATTAAAGAAATATTTAAAGCAAGTTTCAAATTTATTTGATTATATTATACTAGATTGTCCTCCTTCATTAGGATTAATTACTACAAATGCACTTGCTGCATCAGATTCTGTAATAATACCTGTGCAGTGTGAATTTTTTGCTCTTGAAGGAATTATGCAATTATTAAACTCAATAATGATAGCTCAAAAAAAATTAAATCCAAATTTAGATATAGAAGGTGTTTTACTTACTATGTTGGATAATAGAACAAATTTAGGTTTGGAAGTTGTAGAGGAGATTAAAAGTTATTTTAAAGAAAAAGTATACGATACTATAATACCTAGACTTGTAAGATTATCTGAAGCTCCAAGTCATGGAAAACCTATACATGCTTATGATCCAAAAAGTAGAGGTACAGAAGCATATCTAAATTTAGCCAAAGAGGTGATTGAGAGAAATGGAGAATAAAAAAAGAGCTCTAGGTAAAGGACTAGAACAGTTATTTATTAATGAAAGTATAGATTTAGAAAATTTTGAAAAATCAGTTTATGATACTGTAAAAAGAGAAGAAATAATCGATATACCATTATCAGAATTAAGAGCAAATCCATATCAACCAAGAAAGGTATTTGATGATGAATCTTTACAAGAATTGGCATCATCCATAAAAGAGCATGGTGTATTTCAGCCAATAATTGTAAAAAAGAGTATAAAAGGGTATGAAATAATAGCTGGAGAAAGACGTGTTAGAGCAAGTTCTATTGCAGGTAAAACTACTATTCCTGCAATAATTCGAAATCTTAATGATAATCAAATGATGGAAATAGCACTTTTAGAAAATTTACAACGTGAAAATTTAAGTGCTATTGAAGAAGCTATTGCATATAAAACTATGATAGAAAAGTTAGGACTTACTCAAGAACAACTTAGTCAAAGAGTAGGAAAAAGTAGAAGTCATATTACAAATACATTAGGATTATTAAGATTACCACAAGATATTCAGCAGTTAGTAACTTCTAATAAATTAAGTATGGCTCATGCAAGAGTTTTAAGTAAATTAGAAGATGATAATAGGATTAGAGAGTTAGCACATAACATTATAGAGAATAAGATACCTGTAAGGGAGATTGAAAATCAGGCAGTAAATGAAGCTAAAAAAGTTAAAACAGAAAGACATACTAAACCATTAAGGGCAGATTATCTTTATGTTGAGGAATTATTAAAAGAACGACTAGATACTAAAGTAAGAATAAAAGAAAATAAAATAGAAATTCGTTTTACAAATGTTGCAGATTTAAATAGAATACTTGATATAATGAATATAAAGGAATAGTATGCAAGATATTATTATTGTATTATTAAATAAAAAAGTAATTGTTCCTTTATTAATAATTTTATTTTCTGTTTTAATATATATTTCTTTAAGTACATTAATTAAAAAAATACTTACTTTTAAACTAAAAGGTGTTCGTATAAACGATAGAAGACATAATACAACTGTAGGACTTATAACTAATATACTTAAATATTTTATAGCTATAATAGCATTACTTATGATACTTGATGTATATGGTATAGATACTAAGTCTTTAATAGCATCACTTGGTGTAGTAAGTTTAGTAGCTGGTTTAGCACTTCAAGATTTTTTGAAAGATATAATAGCTGGAATGAGTATATTATTTGAAGATCAGTATGCAGTAGGTGATGTAGTTACTATAGGAGACTTCAAAGGAACTGTAACTTATTTGGGAGTTAAATCTACACGTATAAAATCATTTACTGGAGAAGTCTTGATAATATCTAATAGAAATATAGATAAAGTGATAAATCATAGTTTAGAAAATTGTACTTCATATATTGATATACCAGTATCATATGACTCTAATATTTCTTTTGTTAAAGAAATATTAGATGAAACTTGCCAAGAAATATTTACACAATTAAAATTATCTGAAAAACCTGAAGTAAGAGGAATTCAAGAATTTGGTGAGAATGGTATAGTTATTAGAGTAGCATTTAATTGTTCTTACGATAATAAAATAGTATATGAGCAGAAATTTAGAGAACAAATTAAAAATAAGTTTGATGAGAACAATATAGAAATTCCATTTACGCAGGTGGTGGTACATCATGGAAAATAATTTATATAAACTTGGAAGTATTGTTGTAATGAAAAAAGAGCATCCATGTAAAAGTAATGAATGGGAAATTACAAGGATAGGTGCTGATATAAAAATTAAGTGTATAAAATGTGGTAGAAGTATTATGTTTCCAAGAATAGAATTTAACAAAAAATTAAAGAAAGTAATTAACTATTAAGGGAGGTAATATGAGTAAAAAGAAAATGAAAAAACTCAACATTGGACCTCTTACAATTATAGTTATTATTTGTATTATACTGATGGTTTTAAGTTTTGTATTTAACAAATTAAGTATAAAAGGTAAAATGACAGACCCAGAAACTTTAGAAACTACAACAATAACAGTAAATAATATTTTTACTAAGGAAGGAATTAGTAGTGTTATAGGGTCTTCTTTAAAAAATTTTAGGGCAATAGAACCTCTTGTAGCAATAATAGTTTCACTAATAACTATTTCTATACTTGAAGTTAGTGGCTTATTAAGTCATATATTTGGAGTATTTAAAGGAGTAAAAAGTCATTTTATTACGTTTATTGTTTTATTTGTAAGTATAATATCATCGATAACTGGTGATTATAGTTATAGTATATTATTACCATTAGTAACAGTAATGTATAAATCAATAAATAGAGATCCTAAAGTTGGAATAATGACATCATTTATAGGAATAACTATGGGATATGGTGCAGGTATTGTATATAATCATCAAGATATAGTACTAGGAGAAATGACTCAAGTAGCAGCACGTAATGTGTTAGAAAATTATACCTTTGGACCTTTTTCTATTTTATTTATTATGATAACCTCAACGATATTGTTATCGATAATAGGTACTATCATGATAGAAAAAGAATTTGTTACTAAAACAAAACGTAATAAAGAAGAAGAATTAATAAAATCAAATGTAGCACTTCGTTCTTCTATAATAGCGTTTGTTATAATGTTATTAATTAGTATTTGGTCTATAATTCCGGGGTTACCATTATCTGGTTGGATGTTAGATGAAAATGCTAGTGGTTATACAGAACAGTTACTAGGAACTAATTCTCCTTTTAGAGAAGGGTTTATGTTGATAATTCTTTGTATAGCACTTATATGTAGTTATATATATGGAAAAGTATCTAGAAATATTAAAGATAGTAGTGAATTTAATAAAGCAATATCTAAAACATTCCAAGATACAGGATTTATATTTGCTGGATTATTTTTTGCATCTATAATGATGAGTATATTAAATTGGACAAATATTTCAACAGTTTTATCATTGAACCTAGTTGAATTAATTGGACAATCACAAATGTCAGGTTTCTTCTTGGTAGCATTTGCACTTATAGTTTGTATATTTATTACTATATTAAATCCAAGTACTATAAATAATTGGTCTTTAGCTTCTCCAGTATTAGTTACTAATTTAGTTAGAGCTAATATTTCTCCAGAATATGCTCAAATGATTTTTCAAGCAGGAGATTCTATTGGTAAGTGTTTCAGCCCATTTTATATATTTTTTATAGTTATGTTAGGTTTCTTATATAAAGCAGATAATGAGGATGAAAACATTAAATATTTTGGAACATTAAGAAAGATGTTACCAGTATTATTAGTTATGACTATAACATGGATTATCGTAATAATAGGATGGTCATTAGTAGGGTTACCTTTAGGTATAGGTGGTAGTACTAGTATGTAAACAAGCATTAGCTTGTTTTTTTGTCAATTTACAAATACATATAATTTTGCATAATGTTACTTATTGATATTATATATAAATTATTAATTCTTTTTATAGTGCTATAAGTTATTTTAAAAATGTAATTATTTTAAAATTTTAATTAGTAAATTAAATATTATTTTGTTTTTATTATATATTATTTACAATTTACATAATTCGAGTTATTTTTTATAAATATTACTTTATTACGAAGAATTTCTATACTAAATAAATATTTTTATGTAAAGTATTTTTCTTGCTTTTAAATCATTATTATAGTAAAATTTAATATGTTGAGGTGGTACTATGAGTTTAAAAGCAGGTATAGTAGGATTACCTAATGTAGGTAAAAGTACAATATTTAATGCTATTACAAAAAATAATATTTTGGCTGCAAATTATCCTTTTGCTACAATAGAACCAAATGTAGGAGTAGTAGAAGTTCCAGATGAAAGATTAATTTTTTTAAATGAATTATATTCTCCAAAAAGTTTAGTTCCTACTACATTTGAATTTAATGATATAGCAGGTTTAGTTAAAGGTGCATCACAAGGTGAAGGACTTGGAAATAAGTTTTTATCACATATTAGGGAAGTTGATGCAATAGTAGAGGTTGTTAGATGTTTTGATGATAAAAACATAATTCATGTTGAAGATTCTATAGACCCAATAAGAGATATAACTACTATTGAGTTAGAATTAATTTTATCAGATTTAGAGATAGTTGATAATAGATTAAATAAGATAGGTAAAAAGGCAACTATGTCGAAAGATAAAGAAATAAAAAAAGAAGCAGAGATATTATATAAATTAAAAGATGCATTAGAAAATGATAAATCAATACGTAAAATAGAACTAACAGAGGATGAACTTAAAATAATAAAACCATATAATTTATTAACTTTGAAACCTATTATTTATATGGCAAATGTATCTGAGACAGATTTAGTTGATAAATCTAATGAATATGTTAAGCAGGTAGAAGAATATGCTTCACGTGAGGATTCTAAAGTTATAGTGGTATGTGCTAAAGTAGAAGCAGATTTATCAGATTTAGATGAAAATGATAGAAAAGAATTGTTACAGGAATTAGGTTTAGAAGAAAGTGGATTAGATAAATTAATTAAAGCATCATATTCTTTACTTGGTTTAAAAACTTATTTTACTGCAGGAGCAGATGAAGTAAGAGCATGGACATTTAAAGATGGAATGAAAGCACCTGCATGTGCTGGAATAATTCATACAGATTTTGAAAGAGGATTTATAAAAGCAGAGGTTATGAGTTATGAAGATTTAAAATCATTAGGAAGCGAAAAGGCAGTAAAAGAAGCTGGAAAGATGAGACTTGAAGGAAAAGATTATTTAATGCAGGATGGAGATATTTGCTATTTTAGATTTAATGTATAAAAAAAGTAATTTCTAATTTTAAAATTACTTTTTTATATACTAGGAAAATTCTTGGTAAACCAATAAACTATTGAATGTAAAAAAGAATCTGTGATGAATGCAAAATAGATAATTTAGAAATAAGCTAATACTTCAGTTGGATTTATAATTAGGATAAATAAATATTTCATTATGAAATTTCTTATAATTTTCTCTTTCATAATTATAGTTTATATATTATTAAAATATATTTCTCTTGTTGAATCTTAAGCGTATCAATAATAGATTTTTTTACTCAACTATTTCAATTTTTACGATCGCCTTTATAATATTTGTATCATTATAAAAAATGTAGGAAAACCAACATTTATTTTTATTGATTTCCTACATTTAATTTTATCATTTACATGTGTATTAGTGATGACTTCAATCATTCTTTTTCTCATTTTCGTGAGTCATCCAGAGCCTTTTTCCATAGAAAAGGTCCAACTTGTTTCCTAACTGGATTAGCCCTTGATTGGTTGTATAGATTTTTTCGATGGTAAATTTATGCAAGAGTTTTATCAAAATGCATATGCCAAAGATGGCTAATACGGATATGATGTAATGTACTGAAAACATTACCCCCCCCGATTTAAACGATTGTCCAATTGGAATTAGTTTGTTCCACAATAGAGAAGCACCATTTGTTTCACCTCTGAGTAATATATTTTCATGAATCAGATAGACACCGAACATTGTACTGCCTATAAGATTGATTCCAGATGAATGGATGGACTTCATGTTTTCAAAAGTATAAAATATGCCCACACAACCGAGAAAAAGCAAAAATGTTCTCCCTCTTAACATGGTGAACATTCTTAGGAGCAAAGCTTCACCAAGATAATGTTCTGCAAACAATTTAAACAATATAAGGCTTACGGATATAAGAGGAAGTATTAGAAGTAGCATACGATGATTCCTTTTAAACCAATTATCGGGATTACGTTTCAAATATGCTGTCATTATGAAAATATAGGAAAAATCAGCTAGTGTGTCTCCTACATTAACAAACAAATAATTATAAATCGGTATCAACAAAGTCAAAACTATGCAAGTATTTCTTAGAGCTATATTGCTTAAACTTGATACCAGTTTTTGAAGTAGTGGCATAATAAGATAGAAGGCAAGAAACGTTGTAATGAACCAATACTGTTTGTATGCTGGTGTGGCTAATTCTTTAACTATAAGTTTTATATTTATGCTTTTTGGATACACGATGCTAAAGATAAGTAGCATTCCGATGCAAAATGTCATGACCTCAAGCAAAAGATCGATGACTTTTTTCATTCGGATTCCCTGCTTGTCTACCATAAACCAAGAACTTATCATAACAAAAATCATGACCCCAAGTTGTCCCCATATACCAATTAGAACTACAACACAGTAATTGAAAGAAAAAGCACCTTTTAACATTCCCCAATCTGGGATGCTTCTTTCCAACGCATGCTGAAAGATAATCATCAGCATGCTAAAAATACGCAACAATTCAAATTTTGATTCTCGTATTTTCATTTGCATAAAACACTCCTAATTATTTAATATTATTTTTTATTAATACTTTTGTTTTTTCACTAACACATGCTGTTGTTTCAACTTCTAATTTTCTTTCGTTAAATCTTTCTATTGTTACAATACCAGGATGTTCAATAGATGCTACATTTACTGAATCTCGTAATAAGTTATTCCTTGATATATTTTCGACAATAGTTTGCAATAATGGTAAATTATCTTCAACTAAATGAATATCGTATTGTCTAAGATTACCATAGCTAATTACATTTATGAAGTAATTAGCATTAGTAATATTAATTAAAACGGATAAACCATTATCTAGACTTAATAAAGCATTATTGTATATTATAAATGGTTTATTATAATTTTTTTCAACAATATTTATAATACCATCTGTTATAATTTTTTCCTCAACTAATGTGCCATTATAAAATCCACAACCGATATTTAGATTTTTATTTATTCCATTATCATGTTCATAAAATGAATAATTATTATATTCACTAACATTTTGTTTAAAATCTCTTAATGGATCATAAACAGAAAATATTTGATTTTGTCTCATAACCATCCCCCGTAGAGATGATTATAGCAGATAAATGATATATAATCAAATTTATTATTTACAAATTAAATTTTATCTGTTATAATCTTAAACGAGTAATGAATTTACTCCTTGCTTCTTATTGAAGCCAAAGACCATAAGGAGGTGTAGAAAATGAATAAATATGAAATTATGTTTATTGTTAGACCAACATTAAGCGAAGAGGATATTAATAAAACTGCTGATAACTTTAAGGCAACATTAGAAAGTAATGGTGCTACTGTAACAAGTTGCGATGCATGGGGACAAAAGACTTTAGCTTATGAAATGAAAAAAGGTTCAGAAGTATTTAAGTCAGGATATTATTTTGTATATCAAATAGAAGCTAACGATGATAAAGCAATTAAGGAATTTGATCGTTTAGCTGGTATTTCATCAGATATCGTTAGACATTTAATTTTAAAGAAAGAAGACTAATAAGAGGTGAAATATGAATAAAGTTGTTTTAGTTGGACGATTAACTGCTAAACCTGAATTAAGATATACTAGTTCAAATACAGCTTTCTTACGCTTTACTATAGCTGTAAATAGAAATTTTACTAGTGCTGATGGAAAAAGGGAAGCTGATTTTATAAATGTAGTAGCTTGGCGTAAACAAGCTGAAACTATTTCTAAGTATTTTGATAAAGGTAATTTAATCGCAATTGAAGGAAGATTACAAACAGGAAGTTATGATGATCGTGAAGGCAATAAACGTTATACAATGGATGTTGCATTAGATAATTTTGAATTTGTTGAAGGAAAAAATAAGACACAATCAGATTCGGATGGAAGTTTTAATGAGCCAAGTCCATATGATTTCCAAGATAGTGTTAGTGTTGAAAATGATCCTTTTGCAGAATATGGCGATTCGGTGTCAATAGATGATAACTTTCTAGACTAAAAGGAGGATTTAAACTATGGGTGAATATTATAGCGGACGTAAAAAGAAAAAAGTTTGCCAAATGTGCGCTGGAAAAGATGTTGATTATAAAAATGTAGATGTAATCAAAAAATATGTAAGCGCTGATAAATTTAAAGTTTTACCTAGAAGAGTTACAGGTACATGTGCTAAACATCAAAGAGAAGTTGCAAGACAAGTTAAATTAGCTCGTTTCATGGGATTAATTCCATTTGTTAAATAAAAAATTGTAAACTATTGCTTAGTTTACAATTTTTTTTATTTTTCTATTAGGAATGTTAATAAATCTTCTACTGGCCTGTTTTCATATATTATTTCATTTAATAAATCTATTATTGGCATATTTATATTTTTTTCGTGTATTAATTTTGATATTGATTTTAATGTATAAAGTCCTTCAATAGTATTGGTTTTAATATAATTGTTAATTTCTTTTTTCTTTGCTTTAGCACCTATTAAGTTTCCTAAAGAAAAATTTCTACTTTTAGGACTTGTACATGTAAGAAGTATATCACCAAATCCTGCAAATGAAGTAATCGTTTTTTTATCTCCACCAAGTGCTTGTATTAAATCTTTAATATCATTAGCAAGTTCTGTAATTAACATAGCTTGAGTAGATATTGGAAGTCTCATACCAGATAATATACCGGATGCTATAGCAATTACATTCTTGATACTTCCACATAATTCTACACCAATTATATCATTACATTCTCTTAATTTAACATGATTATTTTGAAGTGCTGATTTTGTTATTTCTATTGTTTCTTTATTTGTACTAGCAATTGATAGACCAACTGGTACTTTATTTGCAACATCTATAGCAAATGTAGGTCCAGATATTACACTTATTCTATCAGTGTTAATATATTCTTTTATTATGTCTGTAATAAATTTACATGTGTCTTGTTCAATTCCTTTGGATGCTATACATATATGTTGTTCATCTGTTATATAATTTTTTAGATTGTCTGTTACTTCTCTAACTGCACCAGCTGGTACAGCATATATAATAAGTTGTGCATTTTCAATAGATTCTTTTAAATCAGTTGAAACATTAATTTCATCATCTAAAACTACATTAGGTAGTGTTGGACTCATTCTGTGTTGTTTCAAATAATTTGCTTCTTCACTAAATTTAGTCCACATAACTACTTCATGGTTATTTTCGTTTAAAGTTAATCCAAGGCATATTCCATATGCACCTGTACCTAATATACATACTTTCATTTCATCACCTATTGATATTATAACATGCAATATATATTTTTATTTACTAAATTAAAATTTATTTAACTCATTATTCATTTGGTTAACAGTTTTTTTTAGTATATTCATATTTATATCATTAACTATATGTGGTGAAGAATTGTTATTTGTGTTGTTATTTAATACTTGTTGTTGTGCTGCATTAGTACATAGTACTTGTCCAATTAACATAAACCAATTTCCAATTGAATTTTGTTCCGATGGAGATAAATCATTAGTTAACAAATATCCTATAGCTATTGCGCTTAATGTGAATGTTGGTGTATCTATATTAGAAAGAAGGTTATTCATAGTAAATAATATGAATTAATAGTTATAAATTTTCTATAAATGTGTTAATATATAGAAAAGTGGTGGTGTTGTATGAATATAGTTTTAGATTATATGTTAATAATTTTTGGAACTCCCGAATATGATTGGATGGGTTTTAAAATTACAGAGGATAATCCAATTACATACCATCATATACGAAAATATAATGATGGTGGAGCAGAAACTGTAGAAAATGGTGCAATACTTTCAATACTAAGCCATAGATATTTACATCAAATAGAATTAATTGATTTGGATATATATAATTCAATAAATAGAGTTTTAAAAAGAATAAATGAATCTAGAAAAAATGCTACTGAAAAAGATTATGAGGAAATATTAAAATATCTAGAACAATATGAAAGTACATATTCAAAAGAAATAAAAACACATATAAATAAATTAAACATTAATATTAAGTTGTTGTCTAGAGTTATGCCTGATTATAAGATTATAACACCAAGTGATTTTAGAATTATACTTCAAAATGGAATTAATCCAGTACTACCAAAGAAAAAAATAAAAAAATGTAGAAAGTATCAATAATTATGTCAGTTTTATTGTTAATTACCAAAAATTTGTTAGAATATTTTTAGATTAGAATTTATCAAATTAAAAAAATTATGTATATAGATAACTAAAAAAGCAAAATAACTAAAAAAAGTGTTGATTTTTCAACATTTTTTTAGTATAATTGTCTTTGTGTGGCATGCATTGATGTGTGAGGTTGCCGATACACCAGGTTAAGTTGTCAAATAACAATTAATCTGAATCGGGTTTTTACACGGAGCAAGTCTATACGAGATATAGGCGAAGGGAGGACATTAGATGTCAAAAGTAACAGTTCGTATCAAATTAAAAGCATTTGAACATAAAAGTTTAGATACTGCATGTGCAAAGATTGTTGAAACAGTTAAAAGAAATGGTGGTAAAGTAAGTGGACCAATTCCACTACCAACTGAAGTTGAAAAAATCACTATATTAAGAGCTGTTCACAAATATAAAGATTCACGTGAGCAATTTGAAAAAAGAACACACAAAAGACTTATTGATGTTATTGATCCAACAAAGGAAACTATTGAGGCATTAGCTCATTTAGAAGTACCAAGTGGAGTAGACATCAAAATTGTTAAATAATAATAGGAGGAAATGTATATGAAAGGAATCTTAGGTCGTAAAATTGGAATGACTCAAGTATTTACTGAATCTGGAAAATTAATTCCTGTAACTGTTGTTGAAGTTGAACCAAATGTTGTTACACAAATTAAGACAAAAGAAAACGATGGTTACGAAGCAATTCAATTAGGATTCGATACAAAGAGAGAAAAGTTAGCGACTAAAGCTTCTGCTGGACATACAGCAAAAGCAAACACTACACCTAAGCGCTTCTTTAGAGAAATTAAAGGTGTAGATATCAATGATTATACTGTTGGTCAAGAGATTAAAGTTGACATTTTTACAGCAGGAGAAGTTATTGATGTAACAGGAACTACTAAAGGTAAAGGGTTCCAAGGTGTTATTAAAAGACATGGTCAATCAAGAGGACCTATGGGACATGGTTCACATTATCATAGAAGACCAGGTTCAATGGGAACAATGAGACCAATGCGTGTTTTCAAAGGTAAAAAATTACCAGGACATATGGGTATGCTTACAGTAACAATTCAAAATCTTGAAGTTGTAGCTGTAGATGTTGAGAATAATGTAATATTAATTAAAGGTAATGTGCCAGGACCAAAGAAAGGTTTAGTAATTATCAAATCTGCAGTAAAAGCTAATGGAAAAGTTAATGAAATGGAAAATTTAGTTAGCTATGTTACTGAAGAGGTAAAAGAAACACCTGAGGCAACTGAAATAGAAGAAAGTACTGAAGCAGTAGAAGAAACTAAGGAAACTGAAGTTGAAGAAACTGCAACAGAAGAAAACTAGGAGGTATAACATATGAGTAAAATTGATGTGTTAAACGTTAAAGGTGAAAAAGTAAAAGATATTACATTAAATAAAGATGTTTGGAATATTGAACCAAATGATGTAGTGTTATATGATGCTATTCGTTTAGCTCAAAGTAATGCTCGTCAAGGAACACATAGTGTAAAAAGTCGTTCTGAAGTTTCTGGTGGTGGTAGAAAACCATGGAGACAAAAAGGTACAGGACGTGCTCGTCAAGGATCTACTCGTGCACCACATTGGTATCATGGTGGAGTAGCATTCGGACCACAAACTGAAAAGAATTATACTAAGAAGATGAATCGTAAAGAAAGAAGATTAGCTTTAAAATCAGCTTTATCTTATAAAGTATTAGATAGTGAGTTAATCGTATTAGATTCATTAAAATTAGAGTCAAATAAAACAAAAGAAATGAAAGAAATTTTAGCAAACTTAAAAGTAGATAGAAATATATTAATCGTTGTTGATGAATTAGATGATAATATCGTTTTAGCAACACGTAATTTAAATAATGTATTATTATTAAGTGCTGATGAAATTAATACAATGGATGTTGTATCAGCTCATGCCTTAATTGCTACTGAAAGTGCTATTAAATCAGTAGAGGAGGCTTTAAAATAATGAATAGTTATAGAGATATTATTAAAGGACCAATCGTTACTGAAAAAAGCTCAGCATTAGCTGATAAGAATGTTATAGTATTTAGCGTTGATCCAAAAGCCAATAAAACACAAATTAAACAAGCAGTAGAAGCAGTTTTCAATGTTAAGGTTGAAAGCGTAAATACATTAAATGCTCCTACAAAGAAAAAAAGAGTTGGACGTTATATGGGACGTACTAATAAAGTAAAAAAAGCTATCGTTAAGTTAGCAGAAGGAAGTTCAATAGAACTTAACTAATCTAAAGGAGGATTATACATATGGCAATCAAAAGTTATAAGTCAACAACTAATGGTAGACGTGGTATGACTACTTTAGATAATAGCGAATTAACTAAAGTAAAACCAGAAAAATCATTATTAGTGACTTTAAAGAAAAATGGTGGTCGTAATAATCAAGGTAGAATTACTGTAAGACACCAAGGTGGTGGAGAAAAAAGAAAATACCGTATTATCGATTTTAAAAGAGATAAAGATGGTGTTGTAGGTACAGTTGCTTCTATCGAATACGATCCAAATAGAAGTGCAAATATAGCTCTTATTAATTATGCTGATGGAGAAAAAAGATATATTATTGCTCCAAAAGGTTTAAAAGTAGGAGATAAAGTTGAAAGTGGAGATAATGCTGATATAAAGGTTGGAAATTGTTTACCACTTGCAAATATTCCTGAAGGAACAGTTGTTCACAATGTAGAATTAAAAGCTGGAAAAGGTGGTCAAATGGCTCGTTCAGCAGGTTCTGGTGTTCAAATTTTAGGTCGTGAGGGAAGATATACATTACTTCGTTTAACTAGTGGAGAGGTGCGTAAGGTTTTAAGTACTTGTCGTGCTACTGTTGGAGAAGTAGGAAATGAAGATTTCGAATTAGTAAATTTAGGAAAAGCTGGTCGTAAAAGACATATGGGAATTAGACCTACAGTTCGTGGATCTGTTATGAACCCTAATGATCACCCTCATGGTGGTGGAGAAGGTCGTGCTCCAATCGGACGTAAAGGGCCTGTTACTCCTTGGGGTAAACCTGCACTTGGATATAAAACTCGTAAGGGTAAGAAACAATCAGACAGCTTAATAGTTCGTCGTCGTAAAGTAAAATAGGGAAAGGATGTTAATTATGGCAAGAAGTCTTAAGAAAGGACCTTATGTAGAAGAAAGTCTAATGAAAAAGGTCGAAAAAATTAATAGTGCTGATAAAAAAGAAGTAATTAAAACTTGGTCACGCCGTTCAACAATATTCCCTGAATTTATCGGTAATACATTCGCTGTTCATAATGGTAAAGAATTTATACCAGTTTATGTTACAGAAGATATGGTAGGACACAAATTAGGTGAATTTGTACCAACTCGTAAATTTGGTGGTCATGGCGATGACAAAGTTAGTAAATAATTGGAGTTAAGGAAGGAGGACTAAAATGGAAGCAAGAGCAATTGCAAAGGGAGTTAGAATTCCCCCTCGTAAAGCCCGTTTAGTTATAGATTTAATACGTGGTAAAGACGTAGTAGAGGCAGATAAAATATTAAATAACATAAATAAAGAAGCTGCAAGATTAATACGTAAAGTCTTAACTTCAGCTGTAGCAAATGCAGAGAATAATAATAGTTTAGATAAATCTAAATTATATGTTAAAGAAGCATATGTTAATGAAGGTCAAACTTTAAAGAGAATGAAATTTGGTTCACGTGGACACGTAGATCCAATTAAAAAAAGAACAAGTCACATTACTATAGTAGTAAGTGAGAAAAACTAAGTAAAGGAGGAACACTTGTGGGTCAAAAGGTTAGTCCAATAGGACTTAGAATTGGTGTAAATAAAACTTGGGAATCTAATTGGTATGCTGATAAACAAAACTTTGCAAAATATTTAAAAAATGACGATATGATTCGTAAGTTTTTAGCAAAAAAACTAAAAGATGCATCAGTTTCTAGCGTTTTAATTGAAAGAAACGAAAAGAAAACTGAAGTAACAATTAATACTGCTAAACCAGGCGTTGTAATTGGTCACGGTGGAGATGAAATAGTAAAATTAAAAGCAGAATTATCTAAATTAGTTAATGAAAATGTAGAAGTTTCTATTAAAGAAATTAAGAATCCTGATTTAGATGCTGCATTAGTAGCAGAAAATATTGCTAAACAAATTGAAGGACGTGTATCTTTCAGAATTGCTCAAAAAAGAGCTGTTAGAAATACAATGAAGGCTGGAGCTAAAGGTATCAAAACTGCAGTTTCAGGACGTTTAGGTGGAGCTGATATGGCTCGTACTGAAGGTTATATTGAGGGAGTTATTCCACTACATACTTTAAGAGCTGACATTGATTATGCTCATAAGGAAGCTAATACTGCTTATGGTAAAATTGGTGTTAAAGTATGGATTTGTAAAGGTGAAATACTTGCCTCTAAGAATAAGGGAGGTAATGTAGATGGCAGTAATTCCAAAAAGAACTAAATTCCGTAATCCACACCGTCTTCCTTATGAAGGAAAAGCAAGAGGTAATACAGAATTACATTTTGGTGAATACGGTTTAATGGCAATGGAGGGTGCTTGGATAACTGAACGTCAAATTGAAGCAGCCAGAGTTGCTATGACACGTTATATGAAACGTGGAGGAAAAGTATTTATTAATATTTTCCCACATTTATCTTTAACTAAAAAACCACTAGAAACTCGTCAAGGAAAAGGTAAAGGTTCTCATGATGCATGGGTTGCAGTAGTAAAAGAAGGCAAAATTATGTTTGAAGTTTCAGAAGTTAGTGAAGAGGTTGCTCGTGAAGCACTAAGACTTGCTATGCATAAACTTCCAGTCAAATGTAAATTTGTAAAGAAAGAAAGCGGTGAATCTAATGACTAATCAAGAAATTAGAAAGTTAACAGACGAAGAAATAATCGCAAAAATTGATGAATGTAAACAAGAATTATTTAACTTAAAATTTTCACAAGCTACAGGTAATCTAGAGAAACCTTCAAGAATTAATGAATTAAGAAAGCAAGTTGCACGTATGAAAACTATTCTACGTGAAAGAGAACTAGCTGAGAAATAATAGGAGGATTTTATGGCAGAAAAAAGAGTACGTGAATTAGTTGGTAAAGTAGTAAGTGATGCAAATGATAAAACAATTACAGTTTTAGTTGAAACTTACAAGAATGCTAACTTATATGGAAAAAGAGTTAAATATTCTAAAAAATATACTGCACATGATGAGAAAAATATTGCTAAAAAAGGTGATATAGTACGTATTGTACAAACGAGACCATTATCTAAAACTAAACATTTCCGTTTAGTAGAAGTAGTAGAAGAAGCAGTTATTTTATAACTTGTAGAATGACGAAGGAGGATTAATATATGATTCAACATGAAAGCCGTTTAAAAGTTGCTGACAACTCAGGAGCAAAAGAATTATTAGTAATTAATGTTCTTGGTGGAAGCAAAGTAAAAACTGGTAATATTGGTGATATAGTGGTTGCTAGTGTTAAAAGTGCAACACCTAATGGTTCAGTTGAAAAAGGTAAAGTTGTTAAAGCTGTAATCGTTAGAACTAAGTTTGGTCTAAGAAGAGAAGATGGATCTTATATTAAATTTGATGATAATGCAGCAGTTATTATTAAAGATGATAAGAGTCCTGTAGGAACTCGTATATTTGGGCCAGTAGCACGTGAATTACGTGATAAAGATTTTATGAAAATTGTATCACTTGCTAAAGAAGTGTTATAGAATTTTGGAGGAATGAAAATGAACTTTAAAACTGGAGATAAAGTAGTTGTCATTTCTGGTAAAAATAAAGGTAAAGAAGGAAAAATCACTACTGTTTTAAGAAAAGAAAATAAAGTAGTAGTTGAAGGTGTTAACATTGTTAAAAAGCATGTTAAACCAAATGGTCAAAACTCTGGAAGCATAGTTGAAGTAGAAGCTCCAATTCATGCATCTAATGTTATGATGATTGATCCTAAAACTGGAAAACGTACTAGAATAGGACATTCTATAGATAAAAAAGGCAATAAGATTAGAGTAAGTAAAAAATCTAATGAGAGCCTTAATTAATTGGAAGGAGGGTATATTATATGAACCGCCTAAAGAAAAAATATGATACAGAAATCGTACCAAGTTTAAAAGAAAAATATAATTATAAAAATGTTATGGAAGTACCAAAGCTTGAAAAAATTGTTGTAAATATTGGTTGTGGTGATGCAACTAGTAATTCAAAATTATTAGAAGCAGCTATGAATGATTTGGCAATTATTACAGGTCAAAAACCAGTAGCAACTAAAGCAAAAAAATCAATTGCTGGTTTCAAATTAAGAGAAGGACAAGCAATTGGATGTAAGGTTACTTTACGTGGTAATAATATGTATAACTTCTTGGATAAATTAATTAGTATTACATTACCACGTGTTAGAGACTTTAGAGGTATATCTAATAAAGCATTTGATGGTAGAGGAAATTATACATTAGGTCTTACTGAACAATTAATATTTTCAGAAATTGAATACGATAATGTAGTTAAGGTTAGAGGTATGGATATAGTATTTGTAACTACAGCAAAGACAAATGAAGAAGCCTATGACCTATTAAAAGGTTTCGGTATGCCATTTAAAAAATAATAAAAATTAGGAGGAAATTATGGCTAAGAAAAGTATGAAAATAAAAGCTAGTCGTGAACCTAAATTTGAAGTACGTAGATATACTCGCTGCAGTCGTTGTGGTAGACCACATGCAGTATTAAAAAAATACGGAATTTGTAGAATTTGTTTCAGAGAACTAGCATACAAAGGACAAATCCCAGGAATGAAAAAATCTAGTTGGTAAAAGGAGGGAAGTATATGGTAACAGATCCAATAGCAGACATGCTTACAAGAATTCGTAATGCAAATCAAATGCGTTATAAAGAAGTAGAAATGCCTGCATCAAAGATAAAGATTGAAATAGCTAGAATTTTAAAAGAAGAAGGTTTTATATTAGATTATAAAATCGTTGAAGATAAAGTACAAAATATTCTAGTATTATCATTAAAATATGGAGAAAATAGAGAACGTGTAATTACTGGACTTAAAAGAATTTCAAAACCAGGATTACGTGTTTATGTAAAAGCTGAAGATGTTCCACGTGTATTGAATGGGTTAGGTATTGCTATTATATCTACCTCAAAAGGTCTTATGAAAGATAAAGATGCTAGAGAACAATCACTAGGTGGAGAGGTATTAGCTTATATTTGGTAGAAAGGATGATTTTATGAGTCGTGTTGGAAATAGAATATTAAGTATACCAACAGGTGTAACTGTATCAGTTGATGGTAATAAAGTTACAGTAAAAGGTCCTAAAGGAGAACTTTCTACTGAAGTTAATAAACATATTACTGTTGAATTAAGCGATACAGAAATTAAATTAACAAGAGAAAATGATTTATATAAAAAAGATTATGGTACTGCTAATGCTAATATTAAAAATTTGATAGACGGAGTAACTAAAGGATTTGAGAAGAAACTTGAATCTGTTGGAGTTGGATATCGTTTTCAAGTTAAAGGTCAAGAATTAGTAGTAACTGCTGGATATTCTCATCCAGTAAATGTAAAAATACCAGAAGGTATTACAGTTGAAGCTCCAAGTACAACAGAATTATTTGTTAGAGGAATAGATAAGAAAAAAGTTGGAGATTTTGCAGCTGAAATTAGAGATATAAGAAGACCAGAACCATATAAAGGAAAAGGTATTCGTTATAGTGACGAGTATATTCGTCGTAAAGAAGGAAAGAAAGCTGCTTAATATAGAGTAAAGGAGAGTAACTATGATTAAAAAAGTAGTTCGTAATGAAGCACGTCAAGCTAGACATGCACGTGTAAGAACTAAAGTAATAGGTACTAAGGATGTACCAAGATTAAATGTATTTAGATCAAATAGTAACATTTTTGCTCAAATTATTGATGATGAATCAAAAGTTACATTAGTTAGTGCTTCTTCTATAGATAAAGAGTTGAAACTTACAAATGGTGGTAACACTGAAGCAGCAACAAAAGTAGGAGAATTATTAGCAAAGAGAGCAAAAGATGCTAAAATAACAAAAGTAGTTTTTGATAGAGGTGGATACCAATATCATGGTCGTGTACAAGCATTAGCTGAAGCAGCACGCGAAAACGGACTAAAATTCTAAAAGGAGGATAACGATGGAACAAGAAATCGAAAAGGTTGAAACTGTTGAAACTTCTGAATCAGAAGGTACTGAAACAGGAGCTACTGGAGCAAAGAAACTTGATAGATCAAAACGTCAATCAAAAGAAAAACGCCAACCAAGACAAAGACAACAGAAACTTTATGAAGAAGAAGTAATTTCTATCGGTCGTGTTACAAAGGTAACTAAAGGTGGACGTCATTTCCGTTTCTCAGCTGTTGTTGTAGTTGGAGATAGAAAAGGAAAAGTTGGTCTTGGTACAGGAAAAGCTAATGAAGTGCCAGATGCAATTAAAAAGGCATCTCAAGCTGCTACAAAAAATGTTGTTAAGGTTTCTGTAGTAGATGAGAGAACTATTCCACATGAAGCATTAGGAGTATGTGGAGCTAGTAAAGTTATGTTAAAACCTGCAGCTAAAGGTACAGGAGTTAAAGCTGGTGGACCAGTTCGTTCAGTACTTGAAATGGCAGGAGTTAAAGATATATTATCTAAATCATTAGGATCAAATACAAAAATAAATATGGCATATGCAACCCTTAACGCATTAAAATCACAAAAAACAGCTGAACAAGTAGCTAAATTACGTGGTAAGAAAGTTGAGGATTTGATATAGTATGAAATTACATAATATTGAACAACCAGAAGGTGCTGTACGTGCTCCTAAAAGAGTTGGACGTGGTACTTCATCTGGTAATGGTAAAACAGCAGGAAAAGGACATAAGGGACAAAATGCTAGAAGCGGTGGAGGAGTAAGACCTGGTTTCGAAGGTGGTCAATTACCATTATTCCAAAGATTACCAAAAAGAGGTTTCTCTAACGCTAAATTTAAAGTTGAATATGCTACTATTAATGTAAGTGATTTAGATAATTTTGAAGATGGAGCTGTTGTAACTCCAGAATTATTAAAAGAAATGGGAATTGTAAAAAAACAATTAGCTGGTATTAAAGTTTTAGGTAATGGAGAATTAACTAAAAAATTAACAGTTAAGGCAAGTAAATTTTCAGCTACTGCAGTTGAAAAAATAGAAAAAATGGGTGGAAAAGCAGAGGAGGTTTAATATGTTTGCAACTATTAAGCAACTATTTAATCCGAAGAATAAAGATATTAGAAAAAGGATATTATTTACTTTTGCTGCCCTATTCGTATTCAAAATTGGTACTACTATAACAGTACCAGGTGTTGATTTGAATACGTCAAATTTAAAGTTTTTTGAAATTGTAAATGCTATGAGTGGGGGAGCTTTTGAAAATGCATCAATATTTGCATTAGGAGTCATGCCATATATTACGGCATCGATTATTATCCAGTTATTAAGTATGGATATTATTCCTTATTTAGCTGAATTAACAAAACAAGGTGGAGTTGGACGAAATAAATTAAATCAGATAACTCGTGTAGTTGGAATATTTTTGGCATTTATACAAGGATATATGTATTCATTTACATATATTAAAAATGGAACAGCAGTAGATTATATGTTATACTCTTTAGTATTAACTGCTGGAACTGCACTTGTTATGTGGATTGGTGATCAAATTACTAAAAAAGGTATTGGAAATGGTACATCAATGATTATTATGGCTGGTATCATTACTACACTTCCAGGAATGTTTGCTAATTTATGGAAAGAATTAATAGGTAATGGTAGTAATTTTATGGGAATATTAACATTTGTATTGTTTGTATTAGTTTTCTTAGCTATTATAATTGGTGTTGTTTTTGAGGAATGTGCTGAAAGACGTATACCTATCCAATATGCTAATAAGTCTACTTCAGTATTAGGAAAACAAAGTTACATACCATTTAAATTAAATGGAGCAGGTGTTATGCCAGTAATATTTGCATCTGCATTAATGTCAATTCCTCAAATTGTTGCTCAGTTTATAAATAAGGCTAATGTATCGATATTTGTATCTAAATATCTTGTTTATACATCAAATATAGGATTCATAATATATGTATTACTTATAATTGGTTTTGCATATTTATATACTTTTATGCAATTAAAACCATCTGAACTAGCAGATAATTTAAATAAAAATGGTGGATATATACCTGGTATTAGACCTGGTAAAGACACTGAAAAATATGTAAAAATAATTTTAAAAAGAATCACTATTGTAGGTGCTGTATTCTTAGCTGTGTTAGCAGGAATACCAATATTATTTAGTAAATTTTCTACGTTGAATACAAGTATTTCTATTAGTGGTACAGGTTTATTAATCGTTGTCGGTGTTGCTTTAGAGACATATAAGCAACTTGAAAGTCAATTGGTTAGTAGAACTTACACTAAAGGAAGAAAAGGAAGAAGAAGATAATGAAAAGTATAATATTTATCGCACCTCCCGCTGCAGGAAAAGGAACTCAAGCAAAATTGGTAACAGAAAAATATGGTATTCCACATATTTCTACTGGAGATTTGCTTAGAGCTGCATCAAATGGTGATGATGAACTTTCTATTACTATTTCAAAATTACTAAGTGAAGGTAAATTAGTATCTGATGATTTAGTTTTAGAACTATTAAAAGAACGATTAGAACAATTTGATTGTGAAAATGGTTATATATTAGATGGATTTCCTCGTAATCTTACACAGGCAAAAAAATACGAAGAAATATTATCCAATATTAATATGGAGCTTGGTATTGTTATTTTCATTGACTTAGCTCGTGAAGTAGCCCAAGAGAGGATAAGTGGTCGTTTATCTTGCCCAAAATGTGGGGCAGTATACAACTCTTCAATTGAAGGCTCAATGCCAATAAAAGAAAATATTTGTGATAATTGTGGTACTACTTTAATTCATCGAAATGATGATGATATTACAACTTATGGTATAAGGTATCAGACATACATGAAGGATACAGTACCATTATTGGATTATTATCAAACAATACATAAATTATATGTTGTTGATGGTAATAAATCTAAAGATGAAATATTTAAAGAAATAACAGATATTATTGATAATAATCAGTAAATATTTTGTAGCATAATAATAAGAGCTAGGTATTACAATTTTAGACAGTATATACTCTAGCTCGAGATTATACTATTAGTATTAAAATGATATAATAAATTGCTTGCTAAATATCATTTGTAAATACATGCAACTACAGTATTATGATAAATATTAATTTATGAAGAGGTGATGATATGGCGAAGAACAATGTTATCGAAATGGAAGGTAAAGTACTAGAAGTATTACCAGGCTATAAATTTAAGGTCGAATTGGCAAATAAGCATGTAATTACGGCTCAAGTTTCAGGTAAAATGCGAATGAACATGATTCGAATTTTAGCTGGTGATACAGTAATGGTTGAGTTATCAACATATGACTTAACACTTGGTCGTATAACCTATAGAAAGTAGGAGGGATTTTAATGAAAGTTAGACCATCAGTAAAACCAATGTGTGGCGATTGTAAAGTCACAAAAAGAAAAGGGAGAGTAGTTATTACTTGTAAAAACCCTAAACATAAACAAAGACAAGGTTAATATAGGAGGTGTTTTATGGCTCGTATTAAAGGTGTAGATATACCAAATAATAAGAGAATTGAAATAGCTTTAACTTATATTTATGGTATAGGTAGAAGCTTATCAAATAAAATATTAGCAGATGCTAAAGTTGATATAAATAAAAAAGCAGGAGATTTAACAAATGATGAATTGAATGCTATTCGTGACGAAGTTAATAAATATATTACAGAAGGTGACTTACGTCGTGAAGTTAGTATGAATATCAAAACAAAAATGGAAATTAATTCTTATCAAGGAACTCGCCATAAAAAAGGTCTACCTGTAAGAGGACAAAGAACTAATAGAAATGCTCGTACTCGTAAAGGTAGAGGAAAAGTAGTTGCTAATAAGAAGAAATAGTCGTTACTAAAAGGAGGTCAATAAAATGGCGTATAAAGCAAGAAAAAGAAAAATTAAAAAGAATATACCAGAAGGTAAAGCTTATATCCATTCAACATTCAACAATACAATTGTAACAGTTACTGATAATGATGGTAATGCAATTAGTTGGGCTTCAGCTGGAACATTAGGATTTAAAGGTTCAAAGAAATCTACTCCATATGCAGCAGGAATGTCTGCAGAAGCAGCAGGAAAAGCAGCATATGATATGGGAATGAGAAAAGTTGAAGTATATGTTAAAGGTTTAGGATCAGGAAGAGAAACAGCTATTCGTTCACTTCAAACAGCAGGTTTAGAGATTACATCTATAACTGATGTTACACCAATCCCACATAATGGATGTCGTCCACCAAAACGTCCTCGTGGATAATTTAGAAAAGGAGTGAGGAAATGTTAAATTTTGAGAAACCAATATACAAAATAACTGAGTATGTTGAAAACAAAAACTATGGAAAATTTGAATTAGAACCTTTAGAGAGAGGTTTTGGTACAACACTTGGAAATTCATTAAGAAGAATTATGCTATCAAGTATGCCAGGTAGTGCTATTGTTGCTGTTAGAATTGATGGTGTAATGCATGAATTTCAGACAATTGACGGTATTGTTGAAGATGTTACTACAATAATATTAAATTTAAAAAATGTTGTTGTAAAAAATAATTCACAAGAAGTTCAAACATTAAAATTATACTCTGATAAAGAAGGTGTAGTTACAGCTGCAGATATAGAAAGTAATAGTGAAGTAGAAATTATTTCTAAAGATCAAGAAATTGCTACTATAGCAAAAGGTGGAAAACTTGATATGGAATTAATTGTAGCTAATGGTAGAGGTTATGTACCTTCAACAGAGAATAAATCATTTGTTGAAAATGAGAAAAAAGGGTTCATTCCAATTGATGCACTTTACTCACCAATTGAAAGAGTTAGTTATGAGGTAGAAAATGCTCGTGTAGGTCATGATGCAAATTATGATAAATTAATTATGGATGTATTTACAAATGGTTCAATTAGACCTGAGGAAGCAATGGCTTTAGCTGCAAAAATAATGATAGAGCATTTAAATATTGTTACTAATTTAAGTGAAATATCAGATATTACTGGTATTATGAATGCAAAACAAGAAGATAGTAAACTTAAAAAGTTAGAAACATCTATTGATGATTTAGATTTCTCTGTAAGAGCTTACAACTGCTTAAAAAGAGCTGGTATTAGTACTTTAGGAGATTTAACATCTAAATCAGAATTAGAAATGATGAGAATTCGTAATTTAGGTAAGAAGTCTTTAAAAGAAGTAATTGATAAGATTAAAGAAATGGGACTTAAATTCCGAGAAAACGATTAGTAGTTAGGAGGAATATTATGGCTTATAGAAAATTAGGACGTACTAATAAACATAGAAGAAGTATGCTAGCTAATTTAGCTAAAGATGTTATTAATAACGAAAGAATTGAAACAACAGAAACTCGTGCTAAAGAAGTACGTAAATTTGTTGAAAAGCTAATTTCTTATGGTAAAGATGGATCTTTAGTTTCAAGAAGAAAGGCATTAGCTTTCTTACATAATGATGCTAAAACAGTTAGTAAAATCTTTGATGATTTAGCAAAACGTTATGAAAAACGTGATGGTGGATATACAAGAATTTTAAAATTATCTGAACGTCGTGGTGATGATGCATTAATGGTAATTTTAGAATTAGTAGAAGGAGATGCTAAGTAGAGCATCTTTTTTTTGTTATTTAATTAAATTTATTTATTAATTTTGTTATATTATATGGTATAATTTATTATGGTAGGGATGTGATTGTATGATAAAATTTATTGATGAGAATAATACATACATTGAAGATACAGTTAAAATTGGAAATAATTGTACTATATATCCTAATGTCTTTATAGAGGGAAATACAATAATAGGCGATAACACTACTATATATATGGGAAGTTATATAAAAGATTCTATTATAGGTAAAAACAATGAAATATATACTTCATATATAATTAGTAGTACTATTGGTGATAACAACAAAATTGGACCATATGCATATATAAGAGAAGGAAATATAATTGGTAATGATAATCGCTTAGGTAGTTTCGTTGAATTTAAAGAAAATGAAATAGGTAATGGTAATAAAATCCCTCATCTGTCATATATTGGTAATGCATGTGTAAATGATAATGTCCACATAGGTTGTGGTGTTATTACAGTAAATAAAAAAGTTGATTCAAAAGTAGGAGAACGTGAGAAAACAATAATTTTGGACAATGCTTTTATAGGCTGTAATGCAAATTTATTAGCACCTTTAAAATTGGGAAAAAATTCTGTTATAGCTGCTGGTTCTACAATAACAGAAGATGTCCCAGATAATTCTCTTGCAGTCGCTCGTATAAAACAAACGGTAAAAGAAAATTATCATTAGTTTTCTTTTTTTGTGTATGATTAACATAATAATTTGTGATGATAATTTAAGGGATGCTAATAAAGTAGAAAAAATAGTAAAAAAAAGTTTAAAGAATTTTGAACATAAAATTTATATATTTAATGATTATGATAAAGATTTTATGAAAATATTGAATTCGGATATATCAAACAAAATATATCTTTTAGATATTGAAATGCCTACAATGTCTGGTATAGATGTTGCACGTATAATAAGAAAAAATGATTATACAAGTGTAATTATTTTTTTGAGTGCACATGATGATTTATCTAGGATAGTTGCTAAAAAAAATTTAATGATTCTAAATTTCATAAATAAATTTGATAATTTAGAAAGACATTTAACTAGTAGTTTATCGATTGCTATATCTTTAGTTGGAAAGAAAAAAAGAATTACTTTAAAATCTGGAAGAAACATTTATAATATTGATATTGATAATATTCTTTATGTTACTAGGGATACAATTGGTAGACAATCTGTAATTGTATGTGATAATGATATATACAAATTACGTATTAATCTTAATTCAGTTATTAAAGAATTAGGTGAAGAATTTATTCAAATACATCGAGCTTGTTTTGTTAATAAAAATAGAATAAAGGTTATAAGTCATAAAGAAATGAGTGTAACGTTTGATAATGGGACAAGCACTAAATTAGTTTCAAAGAAGTACATAGAGAGAATGGTGGTTAAATGATTGGAACAATAATTTCATCTTTTATTATGGTAATAATAATTTTTACAATTTGGAATAGTTGGTCAACAGAAAAGATAAAATGGTTTAAATTAAGAACTCTTTTCATAATTTTGGGAGCTAGTATAGTAATTTTAATTAACTATTTTAATATTCATGCTACATTGAAAGCGATAAATACAACTATTATATTGATTTTAATATATAAAATTTTATTTGATGTTAATTTAAAGAACTCGTTAACTGGACCAATTATTACTCAAATAATATATATGGTTAGTGAATCTGTTTTTGCGCTAATATTAATGATATTATTAAAAAATAATACTGATAAATTTATCAATAATTATTTTGGTAGTTTTATTGCTAATACATCAATTTCATTTTGTTCATTAGTAATATCTAAAATTCCAATAGTAAAAAAATTATATTACTTCTTTGACAATGCTACAGAAAGATTGAATCAAACATTTATAATTTTTTTATCTGTAATTGTTTTATTTATATATGGAATTTTAACTTTAAATACTTTTTCATTGTTAAATCCATCACTTTTAACAATTTTTTCATTAATTATATCTATAATTTCATTTGTATTTATTTGTTTATTCTTTAAGACTAAAAATGATTATTATAAAGTATCTGATAAATATAATAGTAGTTTAGTAAGCTTAAGAGAATTAGAAAATGTACTTACTAATCATAGAATAGATAATCATGAAAATAAAAATCAACTTATGACTATTAGAAATATGACAACTAGTAAGAAAATAATTAAATTTATTGATACTATATTGGATAATAAACTAAAGGATGATAAAAATATTATGCATGAAACTAGTATGATTCCAAGTGGTGGATTAAGAGGTTTAATATATTCAAAATTGTTACTTATGAAAAATAAAAATATTGATTATGATTTAGAATTATCTAGTTCAGTAAGATTAGTAGATTTATTGGATTATGGTGAGAAAACTATGTTGGATATTTGTAAAATAATTGGTATATTTTTGGATAATGCAATAGAAGAAGTTGATAAGTTAAATGAGAAATATATTATAATTGAAATGTATAACGAAGATAATATTTTTAATATATTAATAACAAATATTTTTGATACGTCAATAAAAAAGGATGACATATATAAAGCAGGAGTTAGTACTAAGGGTGGAAATCATGGATATGGATTATCACTTGTAAAAAAATTAGTTAAAAATAATTCTAAATTACGTACCCATCATGAAATTAATTCTGATGAATTTACTCAAGTACTTCAAATAAATAGATAAACAAAAAACACCCAGCAAGGGTGTTATATTTATTTAATTAAACTTTTTGGACATTTTGGTTCGTCAATGATAAGAACTAAACATTTATTAGAACATTCACTGGCAAATAAAGTAGCAAATCCACTTAATAAATTAGCAAAAAACATTTTCATCCTCCTCTTCTAAATATTTTATATAATTATTATATGGAAGCTTAAATAATTTATATGTAAAAGGAGCAGTTATAATTGATTCTACTATTAAACTAAATAGTAAGCAGTTACTTATAAAAGAATTTATAAATAGTGATAAAATAACATAAAAAATAGAAATTAAAGTTGAAATTATTTTAAATTTTTTTCTTTTAACAGGATTTACAATTGGTCTTTTATGAGTATCAGCTGGACTATTTTTAAAGATTAAACAAGTACATATAACTCCAATAATGATTTTATACATTTGTAAAATTGTGATAGAGGATGCTAAATAGGGTAACGCTAAACATACAATCGTTGAAACTATAAAGCAAATGTAACTTTTTGTAGCGTGTAAACCAAAAGCAAATGCTCGAATTCCATTAAAGCATAAGAGAAATATAAAAGTTTCTTTAAATATTCCTAGTATTGCTGCTAAAATGAAAATCATACCTACCTTTGTTATCAAAATATATAATGATTCTAAACCATATATAATTACTTCTTCGCTATCTTTATCTAAATCCTTATATTTTTTTATATAGTTTGTTATTAGTGTTACTACTCTTTTTCTCATACAATTTACCTCCATGAGTCCATTATATATTTAAATTAACTTAAAACAAATATTATATGTTTGTAATCATCAATTTTGTGCACAAAACATAATAATTAAATTAAAAAGAATAATTTTATACAAAAAATGTCGATTTTTGTCAACTTCTTTACTCTATCAATGGACTTAATACATGTTATAATTATTCTAGGAGGGATGATTAAATGATTAGTGGAAAAGTTAAATGGTTTAATAATGACAAAGGTTATGGATTTTTAGAGGTAGAAGGAAAAGATGATATATTTGTTCATTATTCTGCTATTAAATCAAAAGGATATAGATCTTTACTTGAAGGTCAATATGTAAACTTTGAACTTATTAATACCGCTAAAGGATTACAAGCAAAGAATGTTGAAGAAATAAAAACAACATTAGTTTAGATTAATGTAGATGATGTCTACATTTTTTTGTTAAAATTATATAAAGAAATTTCATATTATGTGATATAATGTAATTGGAAGGGAATGATAATTATGAAGTTTAATATTCATGGGAAGAAAGTTGAGGTTACTGAACCAATAAAGAAGTATATTGAGGAAAAAATTGGTAAATTAGATAAATATTTATCAAATCCTGAAGATATAACTGCTAAAGTAGTAATTAGAATTGTTGGTAGAGATCAAATTGTAGAAGTAACTATTCCAATCCAAAAAATTGTTCTAAGATGTGAGGAACGTCATGAAGATTTATACGCAGCAATAGATATAGTGTCAGATAAGTTAGAAAGACAAATTAGAAAAAATAAGACAAGAATGCAAAAGCGTGTAAATAAGAGTGAAACTATTGGTTTTGATTTAAGCTTTGAGGACTTAAAAGATGAAACGGAGCAAACAATTGTGAAGAGAAAAGAAATAGAAATGAAACCAATGAGTGAAGAAGAGGCAATTCTTCAAATGAATTTGATAGGACATGAATTCTTTGTATTTAAAAATGTAGATACAGGAGATGTTGATGTATTATATCAAAGAAAAGATGGAAATTATGGTATTATAGAAACAAAATAGGCAAAAAGCCTATTTTTTGTTTTTTTGTAAATTTCTTTGAATTACTATGATTTTAAACGAATAATTGATATAATATATTTATATGCAAAAGGAGAGTATCAAATGAATATATTTAAGAGATTATTTAGTCATGAAGCAAAAGAATTAAAAAAATTTGAATCATTAGCAAATCAAGTTTTAGCACTTGAAGATGAATACTCTAAGTTATCTGATGCAGAATTAAGAGCTAAAACTGATGAATTTAAACAAAGATTGGAAGATGGAGAAACATTAGAAGATATAAAAATAGAAGCTTTTGCTACTGCTAGAGAAGCAGCATATAGAGTTTTAGGAGAAAAGCCATATTTTGTACAAGTAGTAGGTGGATTTGCAATACATTATGGTAATATAGCAGAAATGAAAACAGGTGAAGGAAAAACATTAACTACAGTTTTACCAGCATATTTGAATTCTTTATCTGGAGAAGGTGTTCATGTAATTACTACAAATGAATATTTGTCAACACGTAATGCAGAATGGATGGGACCTGTTTATGAATTATTAGGCGTAACAGTAGGAGTTAATTTACGTGAACTTTCAACTTCTGAAAAACAGGCAGCATATAATTGTGATATTACTTATTCTACAAACAATGAAATTGGTTTTGATTACCTTAGAGATAATATGGTTGTAAATTCAGCAAATAGAGTAGCTAGAAAATTAAATTTTGCTATAATTGATGAAGTTGATTCAATATTAATAGATGAAGCAAGAACTCCACTTATTATATCTGGAGGACATATGAAATCTGCTGATTTATATATTCAAACAGATAAATTTGTAAAATCATTGAAACTTGATGATGGATATATATATGACGAACAAACTAAAGCTACAGTTTTAGATCAAAAAGGAATAGAACAAGCAGAAAAAACATTTAATGTTAAGAACTTATATGATATAGAAAATACAGATTTAGTACATTTTATTAATCAAGCATTAAAAGCTAATTATGCTATGCATAATGATGTAGATTATGTTGTTAAAGATGATAAAATAGTAATAGTAGACTCATTTACAGGACGTTTAATGGAAGGACGTTCATATTCTGATGGATTACACCAAGCAATAGAAGCTAAAGAGGGAGTAACTATTAATGAAGAAACTAAAACTTTAGCTACTATTACATTTCAAAATTTGTTTCGTATGTATAAGAAATTATCTGGTATGACAGGTACTGCAAAAACTGAGGAAGAAGAATTAAGGGATATATATAATATGTATGTTATATGTATTCCAACAAATAAACCTGTTATAAGAAATGATTATAAAGATTTAATATTCGCAACTAAAGAAGGAAAATATAAGGCTATAGTTAATGAAATTAAAGACAGACATAAAGAAGGACAACCAGTACTTGTAGGTACAATAGCTGTTGAAACAAGTGAATTAATAAGTGATATGCTTAAAAAAGCTAAAATACCACATGAAGTATTAAATGCTAAAAATCATGCAAGAGAAGCAGAAATAATAGCACATGCCGGTGAAAAAGGTGCAGTTACAATTGCTACTAATATGGCTGGTCGTGGAACAGACATTAAATTAGGTGAAGGTGTAAAAGAATTAGGTGGTTTATGTGTAATTGGTACAGAAAGGCATGAATCAAGACGTATAGATAACCAATTAAGAGGTCGTTCTGGTCGTCAGGGAGATCCAGGATTTTCACAATTTTGTGTATCATTTGAAGATGATCTTATGGTTAGATTTGGTGCAGATCGCGCTAAAGGATTGTTAGCTCGTGCTGGATTTGCTGGTGATGCAGCAATTCGTAATTCTGCATTAGCTAAATCAATTGAAACTGCTCAAAAAAGAGTTGAAGGTAATAACTATGATGTACGTAAAACATTACTTGAATATGATAATGTTATAAATGAACAACGTGAAATTATATATGAAAGACGTAATAGTATACTTGATAGTGAGTCAGTTCATGATACAGTACTTGAAAGTATTAAAAATTACATAGATGATGTTGTATTTGAACATACATTAGATGGAAAGTTTAATGATGAAGATGCAGAAGAAATAAAAGCATTCTTTAAAAATGAATTAAACATTGAACTTCATGATGAAGATTTTGATTTTAATTCTATAGATAATACTTCTGATGTTATATATGAATGTGTACTTGATAAATACAATCAAAAATTATCACAATTACCTGATGAAATAGTTAGTGATTTTGAAAAAGCTATTTCATTAAGAGTTATTGATACATATTGGATGGAACATATTAATACTATGTCTCACTTACGTGAGGGAATACATTTAAGAGGTTATGCTCAAGAAAATCCACTTAGGGCTTATAAAAGTGAAGGATATGAGTTATTTGATGAATTATTAGCTAAAATTGATCAACAAACATCTGTATACTTATTAAAAGCAGAAGTAAGACAAAATACTGAACGTAAAGAAGTAGCTAAAAATATATCAACAAATCAAGATGAGTCTAAAGTGAAGAAAGCATCTCCAAAGAGAGTTAATAAAATAGGTAGAAATGATCCATGTCCTTGTGGTTCGGGAAAAAAATACAAAAATTGTTGTGGAAAGTAAGATAAAATAAGGAAAAAATCAATATTAAAAAAGTGACAAATTTGTTGTTTGTCAACCAATTAAATAAAATGTGGACAAAATCCATTTAAAATAAAGGGTGTTAACAAAAATAAATTTGTTGACATCCTTTTTGTTAAAGGAGTGAACATCAATAAAAGAGTTAGATAATATTATAAGTGGTATTGATATTGACAAAAAATATCATAAAGAGATTTTTGAAAATAATTTGTTTGAAAAGATATATACAAAAGTTAATTTAGATAATTATAAAGATATTAAAAATAAAATATATTGGATTAGTTTACTTATATATAGAATCTCAATGGTAAATTACTTAAAAAGTATAAATAAAGATGTGAATTATGAAAAACAAAGTATAAAGATTAGAAAAAATAATTTAATTGTATTTCATTTAGCAATGAATATAACAAGTGAATTTTGCAGACAATTTAATAGCAATATAATTTATCCATCATATATATCGATGCTATGCAGGCAAATAATTGAACAAATTTCTTTAATAAAAGAAATAGAAGAAGAAAATATTGATGAAAAAATAATTGTTGAAGCATCTATTGAGGCATATAACAAGCAACTAGGAGCGACAAATTTAAATATAAAAGACATTAATTATAGTAATCAGGGATTATTAAAA
The DNA here is from genome assembly GCA_947581765.1 of uncultured Bacilli bacterium. GTDB lineage: Bacteria > Bacillota_I > Bacilli_A > RF39 > UBA660 > UBA5578. Next base: position 2,810 of record CANPVU010000002.1, on the reverse strand, counting down.
ATATTTAAAGATAAAAAAACATATGGAAAACTAGCAAGAAAATATAAATATGGTTATATGTATAATTTTTTTTCAGGTGATATACACGTATTGTCACAAATAAATAAATTATTACCTTTTCAAACAAAAAGCGATGAAACTTTTTATAATATATATTTTAAAAGTATATTTAGTTTGTTAAAGGATTATTTTTTAATCATAAATAAATATAATAAAGAAGTAAAAGTTAATTTTTCAACACTAGAAAAATTGGAATTTATAGATATACAAGATAAAAATAACTAGTTATTTTATGATACTAGTTATTTTTATATAATAGAAAAGAAATGAGGAGAATGAAATATGATCAATATTAGAAAAAGAGGTAGTGTTTATCAATATTGCTTTGAAGCAGGGAAGGTAAATGGAAAAAGGAAACAAATAACAAAAAGTGGTTTTAGAACTAAAAATGAAGCATATATAGCAGGACAAAAAGCATATGATGAATTTATTAATGGAGTAACAAGTAGTGAATGTAATATGTTATATAGCGATTATTTAGATTATTGGATGAAAGAATATTTTGAAATAAACTATAAATATTCAACTGCAAAGAGATATAAAGAGTCTTTTAGTAATATAAAAAAGGAAATCGGTAATTATAAATTATCGGCTTTAACTTCATATATTCTTAATCAAGCATTGTTAAAATTATATCAAACATCAAGTAAAAAAGAGTCATTAAGAAATTATCAAAAAGTTATAAAAAGTTCTTTAAGAGATGCCACATATTATTTTGGATTTATTAAATATAATCCAGCAGCAGATTTACAAATACCTAGAGTATTATCATTTGAATTAAAAAAAACAATGTAAGTCATGTTTATACTAATAAAGAAATAGAACTAATTTTAAATAGATTTAAAAATAATAAAGTATTTATAACAGCATTTCTTACGGCTTGTTATACTGGAATGAGAACAGGAGAAGTATTTGCATTAACTTGGAACGATATAGATTTAGATAATAGAATTATTAAAATAAATAAAACCGTATATGCAAAAGATAAAGAAGAAAATGGCAGATGGTATTTAGGAACAACTAAAACAAAAGGAAGCCAAAGAGATGTTTATATATGTGATACTTTATATTCAATATTATTTGATTATAAAAAATTGCAAAATACTTATAAAAAAGAATATAGTAAAAAATATAAGCAATATGTATTGGGAGAAATAAAAAATAAATATGGTAAGTTAGTAGAATATAAAATTATAGAAAAAAATTCAAAAGATAATAAAATTCAACTGGTATTTACTCGAAAAGATGGAACATATTCAGGAACTGATATTATAAGATATCCTTTTAAAATAATTCATCACGAATTAGGAATTAATTGTAGATTTTACGATTTAAGAGGGAGTTTTGCTACTATTAGTTTAAGGAGTGGTTGTGAAATAAAAGACATTGCTGAAATATTAGGACATAAAAGAATTGAAACAACAGAAAAATATTATATTTCAAGTGTAAATAAAGATAAGGAAAATGTAATTAAAAAATTAGAGAGTACTATTAAACTAAAATAGTATAAATGGTATAATATAACTAAAAATGGAGGTAAGCAGTAGTGGAAATTAATTATAATATTTTTATAAAGAAATCAAAAAAGATGTTAAGTACTATAAAAAAGGAATATGAATTTATAATTAAAAATTATAATGAAAAGGCAATATTAAAAAAGTCATATACTATAAAGGCTAAAAAAAATATAAGTTTATCAGAAAAAAAGTATATAAATGCAGTAATTAAGCAATTTTTTGATCCAACATTAAAACAAATTTCATTGTTAATTGATAATGGTTTATTAGCATGGGATAGTGCTATTGAAGAAATAGATTTGAAAGATATTCAAAATAATGATAAAAAGGTTGAAGATCTTTTATATGAAAGTTGGGAAAAATTGTATATATATAAAACTATTAAATACAATTTAATCATGAGTTTTATTATGCAAATATATTTATATATTGAAAAAGAATTGTCTGTATTTTTATTTTCTAAATATAAAAATAAAAATTTAAGCACATTTTTTTCATGTATAGATATTCTTGAAAAAGAAGGGAAACATATAGATAAATGTATTAAAGAAAAAATAGATTTGTATAGAAATATTATAAATGTTTATAAGCATGGAAAAGGTACAAGTTTTGATGAACTTCAAAAAAAATATCCTCAAATTTTAAATATTCATACTGAAACAACTGATTTATCATTTATATTTAATTTAAAATTTATTTCATTTGAAGATATATACAATACACTATATCAATTTATTGAAGAACTTTATTAAATATTTAAAGTTTCACATTTTATAAAATATAAAAAATGTGTTATACTCATATTAGTGAACGAATGTGGTCAATGTCCACAAAAAGTCCACGTTAGAAAATACTTATAGTACAGATAATACAGAAAATACACATAATACAGATGATACCTAATACCAAAATACAATAAATACAAGTAATACTATAAGTACAAATAATACTGATAATATAGGAAAATAAAGTTCTTGCGGAAGTGGAAAGAAATACAAAAACTGTTGTGGAAAGTAAGATAAAATAAGGAAAAATTTAAAATTGAAAAATTAGTAAGTTGGTTCTAGTTTTATAACTTGTTAACCTAATACTAACAAAAACTAAGTAAAATAAGGATGTAGCAACATTTTAAATGTGAACATCCTTTTATTTATGGGGTGAAGTAAAGTAAATGTGGGAAAAAATTAAGAGAAAATACAAGTTATACAATTAATTTGTATTTTTTTTAAATTC
>CANPVU010000001.1 GCA_947581765.1 uncultured Bacilli bacterium | reverse complement strand
ATTACTACAACCACCTTTTACTTTGTAGTAATTATATCATAATTTCATTGCGAAGAATTTTTACTCTTTTTCTCTGTATATTAGTAAAGTTATTGTTAAAAATAAAAGGAATATATTATAATAAGGGTGTTGAAAAAAATCATTATTTGTGATTAACTTTTAAGTAAAATTAATTATAGACGATGATATATATTGTAAAATATGATACAATAATAAAGTGATATAAAGAGGGATATATGAAAGTATTAAGTATAACTGAGCCTATGGCTACACTTATTTCTACGGGGAAAAAACATATAGAAACACGTAGTTGGAAAACTAATTATCGTGGCAAATTGCTAATTCATTCAAGTAAGACTAAAATTAGAAAAGAATGGAAAGAAAATAAAGAGTTAATGAGTTTGCTTGAAGATAATGAACTTAATTATGGAAAGATAATTTGTGAGTGTAATTTAGATGATTGTATTCTTATGACAGAAAGTTTTATAGATGAAATAAAGAAAAATCATCAAGAATATATATGTGGAATATATGAAGTAGGAAGATATGCATGGGTACTTAGTGATATAAAAATATTAGATAAAAAAATAGATGTTAAAGGTTCTCTTGGATTATGGAATTATGATGAATAATGGAGGTAGTTTATGATTAGTATAAAAAGTGAAAAAGAAATAGAACTTATGAGACATGCTGGAATGCTAGTTTCTAAAATGCATAAATTTATTAAGCCTTATATAAAAGCTGGAATTACTACAAAAGAGTTAGATAAGTTATGTGAAAAATTTATAATAGATAATGAGGGAGTACCTACTTGTAAAGGTTATGAAGGGTTTCCAACAGCACTTTGTACTAGTGTAAATGATGAAGTAGTACATGGTATACCTAGTAATTATAAATTAAAAAATGGAGATATAATTACTATAGACGTAGTTATAGGATATAAAGGTTATCAAGGTGATGCTGCTTGGACATATGCGGTTGGAGATATAAGTGATGAAAAAAAATATTTAATGGAACATACTGAAAAAGCTTTATACGAAGGAATAAAAATGGTTAAACCAGGAAATAGAATAGGTGATATATCACATGCTGTTGAAGAATATGCCCATGAACATAATTTATCAGTTGTAGAAGAATTATGCGGTCATGGAATAGGCCTTGAGATGCATGAGGCTCCAGACGTACCTAATTTTGGAAGACCAGGTGTTGGACCAAGACTTAAAGAAGGTATGGTAATTTGTATTGAACCTATGTTAAATTATGGTTTAAAGAATATATATCAATTAGATGATGGATGGACTATTAAAACATTAGATGGACAACCATCCGCACACTATGAACATACTGTTCTTGTGACCAAAGATGGTTATGAGATACTAACTCCAAGATTAGATTAAGAAAGGTGAATTAGTATGAAATGTAACAAATGTGGTCTTATTTATTATAATAATGAAAAATTTTGTAAAGTATGTGGGTCACAACTATCTAATGATGTTTATTATCAACCAAATCAAAATAATATAATTTATAATAAACCATTTGTTCCTAAAAAAACTAATAATTTAGGATTAATAATTGCACTAGTACTAACTTGTATAGTTTATATTCCAATTATAATATTTATTATATTTGTTTTTATAATGCTTAGTTCACATAAAACTAATTATACTTATAATCATAGTTATAAAGGAACATATGATTGTAGAAAAGAATTATCAAGTAATAACTCTGCAACTTTTTATTTAGGATATGATAATGATTTTAAATGGTCTAAGTATAATGATGAAGAAAATAATTATATAAGTGGTAAGTATACTATAAATAGTACTGATTATGGTAGTAATTATAATGATAGTTATGATTATTATAAAAGTTATTCTATATATTTAGATGGTATGGAATATGTAGTAAATGGTAATTTACAATTATCTGATATTAATTCTGATTTTCAAATGGAACATATAATAGATGATGGTAATCAACAATTAATATTATATGAAACACAAAATAATACTAAGTATATATGTAAAAAGAGGTAATAAAAATATCTCTTTTTTTCATAGTATTTATTGGTGATAGAATGTTTGTAAAGCAAATGAACGAAAGAATGCGTTTAGTATTAATAATAATTATTTTTTTATTCATTGTTATAACTTTGAAAGTATTTTATATACAAGTTATTAGTTATAATAAATTAAATAAGTATGCTAAAGACTTATGGAGTAGAAATTTACCATTAGAAGCTAATAGAGGTAATATTTATGATAGAAATGGAGTTATACTTGCAGGTAATATTACTACTACATCTTTAGTATTAATACCTAATCAAATAAAAGATAAAGAAAAAACAGCAAAATTATTAGCAAATATTTTAAATACTAAGTATGAAGATATGTTATCACATGTTACTAAAAAAACTTCTATAGAAAGGGTACATCCAGAAGGTAGAAGACTTAGTAATGAGATAGCAGATAAAATTAATAACTTAAAATTAGAAGGAGTATATCTAGTAAAGGAATCAAAAAGAAATTATCCATATGATAAATTTTTATCTCATACTTTAGGATTTGTTGGTATAGATAATCAAGGATTAAGTGGTTTAGAATTAATTTATAATGACTATTTAACAGGTAGTTATGGTGCTATAAAATATTTTAGTGATGCAAAAGGACAGAAACTTAAATTAAGCCAAATATATGAGCAACCACAAGATGGTATGAATGTAACATTAACTATTGATTTTAAAATACAAGAAGCATTGGAACGTGAATTAGATAATGCTGTTAAAATGTATTCACCAGAAGGTGCATGGGGAATAGTTATGAATCCAAATACAGGAGAAGTATTAGCTATAGCTAGTAGGCCTACTTTTTCACCAACAAATTATCAAGATTATTCATTAGAAGAAATAAATAGAAATTTACCTATATGGATGACATATGAACCAGGTTCTACTTTTAAAAACGTAGATACCATATATAAATTATAGTTATATTTATTTATTAAAGTCGTATTATTTATTGGTGATATTTAATGATTGATAATAAAGAATTTCTAAATCAAATGAAAATAATTATTAATAGAGAACTTTATGAAAATAACTTGGTAGATGAATGTACTTATTCAAAAGTAAATGAAATACTTTTGAAATAAAAATAGATAACAAGGAGACTAATATATGACATTTGATAGGATAGTTTTAGCGCTTAATAAAGGAGAAAAAATATATAATCTTCCTCTTAGAGTTACTTATTATGCAAGAGTATCAACTGAAAGTGATGTTCAATTAAATTCACTAGAAAATCAACTAGATTATTATGAAAGATATATAAAAGAAAAAAATAATTGGACATATGTAGATGGATATGTTGAACAAGGAGTAACAGGTGTTAGTGTAGATAAGAGAGTTTCATTTAAACAAATGATTAAAGATGCACAATGCAATAAATTTGATTTAATTATTACTAAAGAAGTATCTAGATTTGCTCGTGATTTAGAAGATAGTATTCATTATATACGTAAATTAAAATGTTATGGAGTTGGAGTATACTTTGAGAATCAAGGAATGAATACATTTGATGTAAATTCTGAATTAACTCTTAATATATTATTTAATTTAGCACAAGAAGAAAGTAGAAAATTATCATCAAGAATTAAATTTGGACATAAGCGTGCTATAGAAAAGGGACATGTACTTGGGTCTAGTAATATTACTGGATATAAAAAAGATAATTGTAAGTTAGTGATAGTAAAAGAAGAAGCAAAATTTATAAAAAAAGTTTTTGAATTATATTCAACTGGAAAATATGGATTTTATAAATTAGCACAAAAATTAAGTGATTTAGGATATTTAAATAAAAATGGTAAAATATATGATAAGGATACTTTAAAAAGAATTATAGAAAATCCTAAATATAAAGGATATTATAGAGGACATACTTTTGAAATTATGGACTATAGAACTAAAAGAAGAAATGCTATAGACAAAACTGAACAAATCATATATAAATGTAAAGATGGTAGTATACCAGCTATTGTATCAGAAGAATTATGGGATAAAGCAAATGAAATATTAGAAAAAAGAACTTTGATTTATAAAAATAATAATTGTTGGTCTGGAGGATTAAAATATCCATTTTCATCTAAAATATATTGTAAGAAGCATAATAGTAGTTTTCAAAGAATTAAAGATAATAGAAAAAAGAATAGAGCTACATGGAGCTGTAATATGTACTTAAAATATAGATTAAATTCATGCCATTCTCCAATAATTCTTGAACAGGATTTATATAATATATTTGAATTAATTATGGATTATTTATTACCTAATAAAGATTTAATTATTAAAGATATATTAAATTTATATAATAGTACTGATGTTACTAGTGAATTAGATGAATATATTTCTAATATACAAAAAGATATATTACAAATAGAATCTAAAAAAAATAATATACTTGATTTAGTATTTGATGGATATTTAAAAAAAGAACAATTAAAATTTAAATTTGAAGAACTAGAAAATATGTTAAAAAAATTATATAAAAATAAAAATGAAATAATAAGGCAAAAAGAATTAGTTAAGCAAAGAAATTATGATATTTATAAATTAATTATACAAAATAAAAATAGTATAAAAAGAGGAGTATTAGAAAGTTTTATAAGAAAGTTTGTATATAAAATAATGATATCTAAAATAAATGATGATAGACATAATATTCATTTAGATATATTTTTAAATTTACCGGTTAAACAAGTAAATAAAGAAAATACTTTATATTTAGAAAATTGTACTTATGAAACTATTGAGAATAAAAGAAAAATACATAATAGATTTACTTATGATGTTTACTTTAAAACAATATAATTATTAGTTTATTGACTCATATTTTTTATTATAATATAATGGTGTTGAATTGGGGTAATGTTATGAAAAAGTATTTTACTTTAATGCGCATTAAACATTATATGAAAAATATATTAATTTTCTCGGTTATTATTTTTAGTAATAATCTTTTTAATACTAAAATGTTATTTACTAATGTATTTAATTTTTTAGCATTCTCTTTTATGAGTTCTGTTATATATATTTTTAATGATATATGTGATATGGATAAAGATAAATTACATCCAATAAAGAAAAAAAGACCTTTAGCTAGTGGAGAAATAAAAAAGAAAAATGCATATATATTTATGATAATATTATTTATTTTATCTTCTTTATTAAATTTTATACCTTATTTATTTTATGATAAGTTTTCTATACTATATAGTTATATAATTTTATATTTATATTTAATTATGAATATTTTATATTCAGTTAAGTTAAAAGATATCCCAATTATTGATATTTTTATTTTAGTACTAGGATTTATTATAAGAGTTGTATATGGTAGTGTATGTGTTGGAATATCAATTTCAAATTGGTTGTATTTAACTGTTTTATCTGTTTCCTTTTTTGCAGCTTTAGGAAAAAGAAGAAATGAGTATATAAAAAATGGTAGTAAATCTAGAAATGTTTTAAAGCATTATAATAAAGAATATTTGAATAAATTTATAAATACATTTTTAACATCGTCTATAATTTTTTATTCATTATGGGCAAATACAATGAATTCAATTTGGTTTTTAGGAAGTATTTTATTAGTTATATTTATTTTAATGAGATATTCTTTAATTATTGAAGGGAATTCTTTTGGAGATCCTGTAGATGTTTTAGTTAGTGATAAGTTACTTTTGCTTAGTATTATAGTATATGGAGTTTATATGGGAGTTGTGTTATATGCAATCTAATATTAAAATAGATGTATATGATTTAGATTCAACACTTTATAATGGAGATAGTTATTTATGTTTGTATTAAAAAATGAGAAAAAAAATTTATCTTTACTCACAAAGATTATTCTATATTTAAAAAAGTATAAAAGTTTTCTATTAATAGGAATTATATGTTGTATTACTATAATAGTATATATGTTTATTAAATTTCATACTATAAATACAGTTAAAGTTAATACTAAAAACTCTTTAAAATTAGTTTTGACAACTGTAGATTCAGTATTTAAAGAAAAATATAAAGATGATATATTGTCTTATCAAAAATATGAGGAGCAATATAAAGAATTTGTTAATCAAAAAAATATTGAACTTGTAAATAATTTTAAGGGTGAGAACTTTTTCTTTTTTGGATTAGGTAATAGAAAAAAATATGTATATAAAAATGGTGTTTTAATGAGTGTTACTAACAAAAAAGTTTATAAGAAATTTGACGTAGATAAAGAACTTATTATACCTAATAAATATACAGTTTTAATAAAAACAAAAGATGGAAATTTTTATAAAATCGTAGAAGATGAAGATGCAGTTCATGTAATAGGAGAAGATAGTAATAAAACTTTACCTGATACAAATATAAAAATGCATTTAGCTTCTTTTGATAAGCACAAATATAGTGAAATATTAAGCGTTTTATATCAAGAAATTTTATTTAATATTAAAGATGGTATTATATATCCTAATGTATTAGTTTATGATGAAGTTTGGTATAGAGATTCTGCTATGGCTGCTATGGTTTTAGAAAAAACAGGAAATATTGACTTAATTTCAGATTGGATTTTATCAATAGATTCTATATATGATAAAAGTAATGGTGAAGAGGAAAATGATAATTTAGGTGAATTATTGTATTTATTATCACTAGTTACAGATAAAGATAATTCAATGGTTAAGAAAGTAATTAATAAAGCAGAAAAAATTAAAGTACAAAATGGTGATGAAAAATATATTTGCAATCATACTGATTTTGCAGATAGACCAGACTATCAAACTGAATGGTTGAATTTTGGTTTATCTAAATTTAACATTAAACTTGGTTATGTATATAAAAACATAGATAGTTATTCTAATTTATTATGGTTTAGTAATAAAGATACAGATAAACTTAAAATACAAGATTTTGGTTTCCAATATCCATACCTTGGATATGCACAACGTCATCTTATGGGTGAGGATGCTAAAATATATGTTAGCAATCAATTATATCCTTTGTCATGGGAAAACTCTGCTAGTAGTGCTAATTATTCAAAATTAACTTTTTTAAGTGACTATTTTGTAAATCAAAAAATAGCACCCACTCATGTATGGTCTTCTTCTGAATTATTTTTGTTATTAGAAGAATAAAATATCAAAAAGGGTGCTACGTTTAAAATAATTACTCTAGCAGCAGCACTAGAAGAAAAATTAATTGATTTAGATAATGATCATTATCATGATTCTGGTAGTGTTAAAGTAGGAGGTGCTACTATACACTGTTGGAAACATGGTGGACATGGTAGTCAAACATATCTAGAGGTAGTAGAAAACTCTTGTAATCTTTCATTAGGACAAGAGATACTTAATATAAAAGATTTGATTTAATATATAACGTATGTTAGAATAAGTCACTAAGGTGAAGTTAAGTGGAACAAAATACTAATTATGAAATGTGTAGAAAATGTGGTGGAGTATGTTGTAAAGAGGGTGGATGTATATATTCACCTAGTGATTTTAAAATTATAAACTTTGATAGTTTAAAAAAAATATTAAAAAAAGGATATATTTCTATATCAGGTCAACCATATACTTGTCTTATTAATAATAATTCATGGTCTTATATATTATATTTAAGAGCTAGAAACAATAATTCTAATATAGTAGATTTATTTCCAATAGGAGAGCCTTGTATGTTGCTTACACAAAATGGATGTTCTTTAAATGAGGAACAAAGACCATCTTATGGATTAGCTGTTAAACCTACTAAAATAGGTGGCCCATGTGAATCTAGGTTAACTGTAAGAGAAACATTTGAATGGCTTAAATATAGTGATATATTAGAAAAACTTATAAAATATTATACTGGTAGAAGTTTAAAAGAAGAACTAACTTACCAGTTAATGGAAAAATTAATATTAATAGATAAAATAAATTTAGAAGATTTAAATGAAATGCAAAAAATATTTTATAGTATTTATTTTAATATAATTGAAAATAAACCATATTATTCTTCAGAAGAAGTAAAAAAGTTTTTATTAAAATTATAATTAATTTGTTATACCATATGTATTATATTTAGGATCTTTAAATAAATTAATATGTGGTGGATAAAAAGTAAATATAGTAAAACATAATAATAGACCAATTAATATTTGAATACTTTCATAATTTTTACAATTGTTAGTATTCATTTTTTTATACGAATAGTATTGTCCTAGTATAGTAGCTATAATAAAACTTGATATATCTAATATCATTATATTAATTCCTAGTATTCCAGTATATGTATAATAAAATATAGGTATGAATACAATAGAAAGTAATAAACCTTGACACTTAGAATATACATAATTTTTTATATAATTTTTAGTTATAAAATATCCAATAATTATAGTTAATAATGTAGGATAAAATATTAATTTTAAGTGTTCCCATGTACTTTCATTAACGCTACTAAATAGACCAACTATTTTATTTTTAGATGATAAATTATAAGTAAAATGTAGAATTGTTCCAAGTATAATAATTAACAAAGTATTAAATATTTCTAGCTTTAAAATATTTTTTTTATTCTTTATTTTTTCCATCATTATAATATATGTATATTTTATAAAAAATATATAATTTTTTGATTGACTAAATAATTCTAAAGATGTTATAATAATTCCAAATAAGGGGATGTTAGTGCTTAGTGCAATTTACATTAACTTACTTCAATTGGAGGTGATGAGGGCTATTAATATGCCTGGTTATGACTGAAATAAAACAATTGATAAATTTATTGCATATATTATAAATGGGGAGTGATTTATTATGAACAAATTTGTAAAAATTTTAGCAATAAAAAAAGTACCAGTTGTAGTTTGTGTGGCATGTTCTTCAGTATTAGTTACATCAGTAGTTGTTGTAAAATCTAACTTTAGTAAAATTAATAAAGTAGAACAAACAAATAAAACGTCACAAAAATTTGAAGATAAAGAACAGAAGATTATTGATACAAAAAATGTAAAAGAAGCAGATGTTGTAATTGATAATCAAGATGAGAAAAGTACTACAACTGAAAAAGAAATATCAAAAGAAGAAGTAAAAGTTGAAAGTACTACTAACAATAATAATGTAAATGTAGAAAATGAAAAAGAAAAGGTAGTTGAAGTTTCAACAGATACTAACTCTAAAGAAGAAACTGTAGATACAAAAGAATCTAATGATAATGTTGTAGATACAGTAGAAACTAAGGAAGAAAAAACACAAGACAATGAGTCTTTAAATGAATCTGATTCTAAGGAAAGTGAATCAACATTAGATGAAAATGAAACTAAAGAACCAGAGATAAGTTCATCAAAGAAAGAAGAAACATCTAAAGAGGATACTAAGAATAATCAAGATGAATCAAAAGTAGAAGATGAACAACAAGAAGAAAGTGATCCAAGTATAGATAAATCAGAATCGCAATCTCCATCAGTAGAAATTACACCTGAGGAAACAGTTGATTCAAATGAGGAGACTACATTACCAGAAAATAATACATTAACTGGGCAAACAAGTAGTGAAGATTTAACTTGTCCACCAGAAGAGGATGAACAAATAAAAGAAGATGAAATATCTACACCAAATGAATCAACAGTAGAAGAAAATGAAACTAAAGAACCAGAGATAAATTCATCAGAAAAAGAAGAAAAATCTAAAGAGGATACTAAGAATAATCAAGATGAGTCAAAAGTAGAAGAGGTTCAACAAGAAGAAAGTGATTCAAATATAGAAGAATCAGAACCACAATCTCCATCAGTAGAAATTACACCTGAGGAAACAGTTGATTCAAATGATGAAGATAAATTACCAGAAAATAATACATTAACTGGTAAAACAAGTAGTGAAGATTTAACTTGTCCACCAGAAGAAGATAACCAATCAAAAGAGGATGAACCATCTACACCAAGTGAACCAACAGTAGAAGAAGTGCAACCAAATGAATCTGATTCTGAGGTAAATGAACCAATAGTAGAAGAAAATGAAACTAAAGAACCAGAGGAAAGTTCATCAGAAAAACAAGAACAATCATCAAAAGAAGAAACTCCAAGTGTTCAAGATGAACCAACAGTAGATGAGGAACAACAAGAAGAAAATGATTCAAAGACAGATGAACCTGAAGTAAAAGAACCTGAGGTAAGTACACCAGAGGTAGATGAAACTGAAACAAAAGATAATGAAGTAAATTCATCAAGTGAACCAGAACCATCTGTAAATAGTACTCCAAATGTTCAAAGTGTTCCAGAGACACAACCAGGAGTAACTGGACCAGAAATATTCGATTCAGAACAAGAATCTCAAGAAGAGGAAAAAGCACCTGTTGTTTCAAGTGAGCCTAAATCAAATGATTCAGTAGAATCAGAATCAGAACAACAAGAATCACAAGAACAACAAGAGCAACAAGAACAAACTAAGGAAGAAAAATCTACTTTATCAGAAGATGAAAAGAAAATGCTAGAAGAAATTAATGAAGCATTGAAAAAATCAAAAGAATCAAACAGTGCTTATTTCCGTAGAACTATAGGTGGAAGATACAAAGTAAATGCGGATATAAAATTCAATAAAGAACAAAATAGACAATTATATAAAGCACGTGAAGGTGATGCTCTTATAACAGGTACAGGTATTTCATTTATAGAAGAATATATCGAAGGAAAAGAGGGAACATATCCTTCTTATCAAGATGTATGGATGCGTAAGAATGGTCAAGGTGAATGGGAGAAAGAGCATAGATTAAAATCAACATTTGGTATTTATGAATTTAATTTTGTAGGTGGAATTAAACGTATAGAGAAATCAAAATTCGGTTTTGCAAGAGATAATACTTATAATCTTACTATAGATAAAGATTATGCAAATGAACAAGCTAAAAATTTATTTGGAGCTAAAGCTGAATTATGTGATAAAGACCCATCTAAATGTGAAATCATCAAAAAAGATATTGTTGTTACTGTAGCTATTAATAAAAATGGTTATATTAGTTTAGTTGAAACAAAATGGGGAGAAGATGATGTAACAGATCCAGACTATATGATGAATCAACAAGTATTTATATTTGATTATGAATTTATGATAGATAGACCTTCTGGAATTACAGTAGATGAAAAGAAATCTGAACAAAAAACAGAAAGTTCAACAGTTGAAACACAACAATTCTTTGAAGATGCTGTTGAGTATGAATCTAATTTATTTACAGTAAACGAATCATTATTAAAATCAAGTAAAACTGAAATAGAAGATAAGATTTATTCTAGTGATGAAACAATTACAGTTAAAGTAGAAGATGATGAAGAAGTACAAAAATGGTTAAAAGAACATCCTGGATATGATGCCAATATTATCTGGTGGGTAGAATTTAGTTGTGACTCAGATAAATGTGAAGGATTCGATAATCATCTTGGAAAAGGAAAAACTAATACTCTACTTGAAGGTAGAAGAGCAAGTGTTAAAACTATAGATATGAAAGCTCCAGAAGCAAAAGAAGGTTACCATTTTGTTGGATGGGAAAAAGGTACTACAACAATTGGAAATAGTGGAGTAACTGTTCAAAGCTATAAAGCAATTTATGAAGAAGATAAAGAACAAACTCCAGAAATGTTTGATGGTGCATTTGAGTATGAATCTAACTCATTTACATTAAATGGTAGTTTGTATAGCTCTTCAAAATCAGTTGAAGAAGATACAATTAAAGATGAAAAAGTTACAGTAAGTGTTGAAAGCGATAGCTATGTACAAGAATGGTTAAAAGAACATTCTGGACGTGATGCCAATATTATCTGGTGGGTACAATTTAGTTGTGACCTAGATAAATGTGAAGGATTCGATAATCATCTTGGAAAAGGAAAAACTGATAAATTACTTGAAGGTAGAAGAGCAGAAATTTCTGAAATTGAAATGACAGCTCCAAAAGCAAAAGATGGTTACCATTTTGTTGGATGGAAAAAAGGTACTACAACAATTGGAGAGAGTGAAGTAACTGTTCAAAGTTATGAAGCTATTTATGAAGCAGATGAAAAGACAGAGGAGGTAACTCCAAAATCAGAAAATTTACCATTTGATGTTCCAGAAGTATTTGATGATGTTGTTGAGTATAATAACAATTCATTCACAGTAAAAGAAGCAGCACCTAATTCATCACAATCAAGTGAAGATCAAACTGAAGATGAGGAACTTATTGAAGGTAAAGAAATTTCAGTAAGTGTTGATGACGATGAAGAATTAAAAGAATTTTTCAAGAATCATCCAAAATATCCAAAACAAAGTGTAATTTGGTGGGTACAATTTAGTTGTGATATGACTAAGTGTGAAGGATTTGATAATCATCTTGAATCAAGAAAAACTGATACGCTACTAGAAGGTAGAAGGGCAGAAATTTCTGAAATTAAAATGACTGCTCCAGAAGCGAAAGACGGTTACCATTTTGTTGGATGGAAAAAAAGTACTACAACAATTGGAACTAGCAAAGTAACTGTTAGAAACTATGAAGCAATTTATGAAGAAGATGAAAAGACAGAGGAGTCATCAGAACCATCATTTGAAAATCCACAAATTTTTGATCAAGCCGTTGAATATAGAGATAATTCATTTACATTAAGTTCTGAATTATTTGATTCATTAGAATCAGATGAAGAAGAAAGTGAAGGAAAACTTATCGAAGCTGAAGAGATTTCTGTAAATGTTAAAAATGATAGCCGTATACAAAAGTGGCTAGAAAAAAATCCAGGTCATGAATCATCTATAATATGGTGGGCACAATTTAGTTGTGATTTAAATGAATGTGAAGGATTTGATAATCACCTTGAAAAAGGAAAAACAGGAACTTTACTTGAAGGTAGAAGAGCAGAAATTTCTGAAATTAAAATGACTGCTCCAGCAGCAAAAGAAGGATATAAATTTGTTGGATGGAAATATTTAGGTGAAGTAGCCATAGATAAAGATGGTAAAATAACTGTTCAAAGCTATAAAGCTGTTTATGAAAAAGATGAAAAGACAGAGGAGGTAACTCCAAAAGTAAATGATTCAGTAGTTGAATCTGATAGTCTTGTATTATCTGAAGATGAAATTTTAACTTTTGAATCTCAAATTTCTGATGTTAAAGAGGAAAATTATTCTGATGAAGAAGAAATTACTATTGATTCAAAAGATAGTTTAGGAGAGTTTTTATCTAAACATAAAGGATATAATGATTATTCTGTAATTTGGTGGTCAAAATTTAAATGTGATTTAACTAAATGTAATGGTTTTGATGGTCAAGAATCTATTCTTTTGAGTAGAAGAGGGGATTCTGATATAACTATTACAGCACCAGAGGCAAAAAATGGTTATCACTTTGCAGGATGGAAACGTTATCTTATAAAAGCTTTAGACGATGGATATAAGGTTTATGGTTATGAAGCTGTTTATGAAGAAGATAAAGAAACTGAATTTTCAACATTATTATTAAAAGAAAAATTAGCTGATGTTAAAGAATTAAACCAGTCTACTGAAAAAAAAGACCATGAATGTTCTAAACCAGAAGATGGCATTTGGACTAATATAGTAAAAAATGAAAATGGAAAGCTTACTATTAAATATGAAGGTTGTCATCATTATGTAAGTTTCGCTCAATTTGTTTGTGATTTAAACGAGTGTGTAGGATTTAATGGTTCTGATAAATTAACAGAAAGTAGAAGAGGTGGAACAGAACTTACAGTTGATGCACCAGAAGCAAGAGAGGGTTATCATTTTGTTGGATGGAAGAAATATGACTTAACTGTAGATGGTTTCTCTTGGTCATACTATAAAGCAAATTATGAAAAAGATGAAGAATCATCAAATAAGTTATCAACAGGTGAAATGTTAACACCAAAACAAGTTGTTAAATTATCATCTATTAAGTCTAATGAATATTATTCTACTGAAAATAAAGTAGTTGCTAAAGTAAGCAATGATAAAAATGTTCAAGAATGGTTAAAAAAACATAATAATGCTGAGTCATCTATAATATGGTGGGCAAAGTTTAAATGTGATTTAAATATGTGCGAAGGCTTTGATGGTGGCCAAGAAAGCATTACTGAAGGTAGAAGAGCAGAAATTCATGAAATTGAAATGACAGCTCCAAAAGCTAAAGATGGATATAAATTTGTTGGTTGGAAAGTATCTGAAGAGAAAATAAAAAATGTTACAATACAAGTATTTGAAGCTGTATACGAAGCTATTTAATCTAAAAAAATGAATTAGAGTTAACGAATTAATCGTTAGCTCTTTTTTCATAATAAATATTTAAAAATCACAAATATATAACAATAATTAATTGTTCTTTTTTTTTCTAAATTAAATATTCTTAATTGGAGGGATTATTTTGAATGGTAATGATAAATATATTAATTCAAGAAAATTACCAAAAGATTATATTATGCTAAAACTAAGGATGCAATTTAATAATGAGTTATATGAAAAAGAAGTTATACCATATGAAATATATAGTAAAATGCAAAATATTTTAATTAATAAAATGGATGATATACAAAGGAAAGATATATGGATATAGCAAAGGCACGTGAAGAATTAAAATTGGGAAAAACAATTTTTGATATGAATTTGAATGTAGCATACTATGGACGTGTTTCTACAGATAAGAATGACCAGTTAAATTCATTAGAAAATCAAAAAAAGTATTTTTGTGATATGATTTCTAGTGTCAAAAGTTGGAATTGTGTTTGTGGTTATAATGATTATGGTATAAGTGGTACTCAAGTTTATAAAAGAGAAAAATTTTTAAAGATGATAGAGGATGCTAGATGTGGAAAGATAGATTTAATTTTAACTAAGGAGGTATCTAGGTTTGCACGTAATACTGTTGATAGTATAAGTTATACTGAGCTTTTATTAAAGTATGGTGTAGTTGTTTATTTTATATCTGATAATATTAATACAATTTATCCTGATAGTGAGTTTAGATTAACTTTAATGGCTAGTATGGCACAAGATGAGGTAAGAAAATTATCAGAAAGGGTAAAATTTGGTATTAAGAGGAGTATTAAGGATGGAAAAGTTGGTGGAGGAGGTATTTATGGTTATGATAAGAAAGATTGCAAATTAAGTGTTAATAATGAAGAATCTAAGGTAGTTAAAATTATATATGAATTGTATGCTTCTGAAAAATATGGACTTAGAAAGATTGGTGAGATATTAGCCAGTAGGGGGTATTATACAAGGAAAGGTAATGTATTTAGTGATACTACATTAAAAAAAATGATAAAAAATCCTAGGTATAAGGGTTGGTATACTGCTAATATGAGTGAGGTTAAAGATTATAAAACTCATAAAAAGGTAATGAAACCAAAAGAAGAGTGGATAATATATAAAGATAATAAAGGTAATGTTCCATCAATAGTAGATGAAAAATTATGGAATAAGGCTAATAGCTTATTATGTAAAAGATGTAATAAATGGAATAAAAATGTATTAAATAAAGAAATATATATAGAAAATAAAAAATATACATCTAAGATATATTGTATTGAACATAATAAAACATTTATTAGGTGTGCAAGTGGTAAAAGAAAAAGTAATCCTGTATGGCAATGCAATGAATATTTAAGACATGGACTAAAAGGTTGTATTACTCCTAGACTATATGAAAAAAAATTAGATTATTTTTTTTCAGAAATATTAGAAAATGAAATAGAACATAAAATAAAATTAATTGATCTAATTTCTAATGACTATATTAATTTAATTAATGAATATGATGATGTAAATGATATAAAAAATAAAATAAAAGAACAAGAAAAATATAAAGATAAAATATTTGATATGGTTTTAAAAAATATTATTACATATGATGAATTTAATGAAAAAAATATTAGTATAAAAAATGAAATATTAAATTTAAAAAATAAATTAAGTATAGACTGTAAAAAACAATATAATGAAAATTTATTAAAAAAAATAAAATCTGTATTACATGAAAAATTGAATATTAAAAATAATATAGGTATGTATTTTAATCTTTTTATAGATAAAGTATTTGTTAGTAAAATAAATAATGATAGAAAGTATGTTAATTTTGAAATAATATTTAATTATAAAAGAGAAAATTTAAAATTAAATTTTAATATGGATTAGAGTATCTCTTGGTTTAATCCTTGAAATACAGGGTTTGTAAATATAGGACTTAAATTAGGTAAAGAGAAATTGTTTAAATATATAAAAAACTTTGGATTTGGTAAAAAAACTAATATAGAGTTAAGTGGTGAAGAAAACGGAATACTTTTTAATGAAGATAAAATAGGAGAATTAGAAATTGCTACAACAGCATTTGGACAAGGTGTATCAGTTACTGCTATACAACAAGTAACAGCAGTTAGTGCTGCTGTTAATGGAGGAACATTATATAAACCATATATTGTAAAAAGTGTAAATGATCCAGAAACTAATCAAGTAGTACTTCAAAATACTCCTACTAAGGTTAGGGATGTAATTAGTAGAGAAACTAGTAGTAAGGTTAGATATGCACTTGAAAGTGTTGTAGCTAAAGGTACAGGACATAATGCGTATATAGCAGATTACAGAGTTGGTGGTAAGACTGGTACTGCTCAAAAAGTAAGTGATGGAAAATATATGGTTGGAAATTACATTACTTCATTTATTGGTATTTTACCAGCAGATAATCCAGAAGTAGTTGTTTATGTTGCAGTTGATAATGCTAAAGGTGTTACTCAATATGGTGGTACAGTAGCAGCACCTATAGCAAAGTCAGTAATGAATTCAATAATAGAAGTTTTAGATATAAAAGAAGATAAAAATGGTATAGAAAAGGAATATACATATCTAGATAAAAAATATTTAACTGTTCCTAATGTAGTAGGTATGGATTTAAGTGAAGCTAAAAAAACATTAAAAGGATATAATGTAAAAAGTGAAGGTAGTGGTAAAGTTATATATCAATCACCTGTAGAAGGAACTAAGATATTAGAAGGTGAAACAGTAAGGATTTATTTAAACTAAAAAAGAATCTTTCGATTCTTTTAGCTTGCTTTTTGTGTTGATTTATAGTAGTAATTTCCGTCAGTTGATTTTTCAAATATGAAATTATATTTAGCAAATTGAGTTTTGTTTTCTTCTGTTATAGTAGTAGCATCAACTGTTTTATCAGTTTCATTAAATCTTAGGTAATCATTATATATTTTATTATCAAATTTTGAACCTACATATACACTTACAATAGCATTATTACCTTCTAATTTAATATCATCAATATATGCTAATCCACTATTAATAGCAACATCACATGCTCCTATAGATATATAACGTTGTGAATTAGTATCAAAAACATAACTTGGACAAGCAGGGGTTCTTGGATATGAAGTTGGTGAAGTTCCAAAAATCTTCTTATAATTTGTATCATAATCACCCTTGTTTATTACTCTATATTGACCATCTTGGCTATCTATTTCGCTTTGTTCTATTTCTTCGTTAAATTTAAAATTATTTTTATCTAAATTAGCTAGTGTAGATCCAGTTATACGAGTTATGATATATGCTTTTTGTGTTTCATCTAATGATGTAGTAAATAAATAAGAATTTATAGTTGCATTATCAATTAATTTATTTCCATTATAGTTACTACCAACTAATAATGCTAATTTTTCTGATAAATCAGTTTTTTGAGTATCTGTTAATTCATTATTTGATACATTATTTTCTACATTACTGTTACTTTCTATATTAGAATTTGAATTACTATTTGATTCAGTTTTTGTACTAGAGTCAGTCTCACCACTTGCTAATTTACCAAGTTTCTCACCAATATTAATACTTGCTGCAACTATGAATGCAACACCTGCTACTACAATTACCCAATAAAGCGGTCCATGATGCTTTTTTATTACTTTAGTAGTTTCATTTACTTGATTTGTTTGGTTTGTTTCATTTGTTTGATTATTATTGTTATTTTCAGTCCCCATATTCTATCCTCCTATCATAAAAATTCTATCATAAATTGTTATTTTTTTCAATGAGCATTAATGTTATAAAAAAAAATTATAAGTGGTATAAATTATATGTATTTGCATTTATTTTAAATAAATGATAAATTTAAAATGAAAGGTTTATCCTGAATTTTATCATATTATAATATTTGTATAATAAGTATTTTGAACTCTAATAAGAGTCTTTAATTATTAACAGGAATATATAGATAGTTAATAGTAGTGGTTTCTTAACCAGTTTCTAAGTTGATTTTATAATACTTAATATATAAGTATATAATCTGGTAAATTAACAAATAGATATATTTTTATCTGTTTGTTTTTTTATGTCTAAAAGTTCTCTTAATTTTTGAAAACATATCTTAATTGACTTTCGTCTAAGAGTTCCTTAATTCTTTTTAATACCTTTGTTTATGTGTATATTCCTTATTACTGAAAAAAATTATAATCTTGTTATATTACAGGGAGTTCAAAATGAAATTTGACTTTAAAATGTCAAAGAAAATTATAATATTGTTCGAATTGTTTTTCTTTATATTCATAATGATGAACAATTGAATTTAGATCTTTATAAGACCAAAAAAAGTAGTAAATTGCCTTGTAAATAAGTACCCATTCATGGTATATTGTATATATAAAGTAGGAAGGAGTAAGATATGGAGATTTCAAAGAAGCAAAGAAATATTTTGCTTATCATTTTGGGAATACTTATTATTCTCTTGATTTTGTTTTTTATGTTTTGGGGCAAAACAAAAGAATATGAAGTAACTTTTGATACGGATGGTGGAAGTACTATTAATAGCATCACTGTTCGAAAAAATGGTCGAGTCTCTCAACCTGAAGATCCTATAAAAGAAGGATACATCTTTGATGGTTGGTATTATGAAGATGAGCTATTTGATTTTCAAACGAAAATTACCTCCGATATTATTTTAAAGGCTAGATGGATAAAAGAAGAAGAAAGGAAAGTTCATTTGGACTTGGAGGAATTATCTTTAAATCCAGGCTCTACACATACCTTTGATGTTGAGAATAATACGAAACAAAAATTGAAGTGGACAAGTAGTGATAGCAGTATAGTAAGTGTTGATGAGAATGGTAAAATTACAGCTTTAAAAATAGGAGTGGTTACCATCACTGTTATGACAGAAGATGGAAAGTATCAA
Organism: uncultured Bacilli bacterium; assembly: GCA_947581765.1. Taxonomy (GTDB): domain Bacteria; phylum Bacillota_I; class Bacilli_A; order RF39; family UBA660; genus UBA5578. Next base: position 61,841 of record CANPVU010000001.1, on the reverse strand, counting down.
GATACTTGTGAAGTCACAGTTACAGATGATTTAGTAAGTGTTATGAGTGTATCAATTCGTGGAGCTAGTGAGGTTACTGTTGGAAGAACTATTCAACTTAGTGCTAATATTCAACCTGAAGATGCATCGAATAAGGTTGTTGTTTGGACAAGTAGTGATGAAAAAATTGCTACAGTAGATGAATTTGGACGTGTGCATGGAATTAAGGCAGGTAAAGTTACGATTACAGTTACTACAGAAGATGGAAATAAAACAGCAAAGAAAAATATCACAGTTAAAGCAGATATGAGTCCGTCTAAAAATCAAGGTTCTTCTTCAGAATCAGAAACTAATCCAGAATCTAAACCAGCATCAAAACCTACGCCTGCTCCTGAAAAGAAGATTCCAGTTAAAGGTGTTAAAATTGACGGAGGAAGTAGTGTTTATGTCAGTGAGACTTTACAATTAACTGCAATTATTGACCCAAAAAATGCAACAAACCAGGATGTTCGATGGGAAAGTAGTGATAATAAAATCGCAACTGTCGATCAAAATGGAAAAGTTGTTGGAGTTCAAGATGGAGAAGTAACGATTACAGTTACGACCAAAGATGGAAATTATTCGGATAAAAAAACAATTACGGTTACAACACTTTATGAACTTGTATTTGCTAAAAAATATAACAATTATAAAGTTCCTGTTGGTTATCATTTAACCGTTTATAAAAATAAAAAAGTTTGGACAGGATTTACTTCTATTATTTATAGAGGTAGTACTAAAAAGTTTGCAGATTTCTTTGCAGCAATGGATGAAATTGATGAAAAAGTAAAAACAGCATCGATAAAAATAGAGGATGTCGTTATTGATAAGGTAACAGTATCTTATCAATAGAGTAGTTTAGGAGATAGAAATGAAAAAAGTAGGAAAATATATAATTTTTAGTTTCATTGTATTTTTAATTGGTATCATTAATGCTTTTGCAAAAGAGTATGATTTACAGACAGTGGGAGAACTTGTTTTACAAGAAAATCCAGAAGCCGAATCATTTTACGTTGTTGGAAAGTATATTTTTACCATGAGTTATGTTGAAAAAAATAATTTGAATACAGAAGATTTTATGCTTGCAGCTCATTCTATTAATATTTCAGAAACAGATAAAAAAGTAAGAGGAACAGAAGCTTATAAGAAAATGAGTGTTTATCAAATACTAGCTCATACCGATAGCTATGGAGATGTTACCGATTGGTATGTTGGTGCGAATTTAATCGGGGAAAATAAAATTAATAATGCTACAAAATTTGAAGTAGAATATATTGATTATAATCGATTAAATAATATTTATACAGTTATTTTTCAAGATGAAAATGGAAAAGAATTAGAAAGACATGAAATTATTGAAGGACATAAAGCAATAAGACCAAATGTTGATTTGAAACAAAATTATCAATTTTTAGGTTGGTATAATACAGAGGATGATCAATTATTTGATGTAGATGAAGAAAATATTACTAAAGATATTACTTTGAAGCAAAAGTGGGGAGCTAAGAATGTAAAAATTCAGTTTGAAGAAGATATCCAGGAAGGTGAGAAAGAGAAGATATACACTTATCCAGATATTACACCTAATGATTTAGCAAATGTTCAACCAAAACCAAAAGAAGGATACATTTTTAGGTATTGGTATGATTCTACAACAGATGATGCGACTGCTTTTGATTTTACGAAAAAATTGGAATTAAGCCAAGATGAGCTTTCAAAAACGATTACTTTAAAAGCAAAATGGGAAGACGCTTTAAGAATTAATTTTAAAGGCCAAATTGATAATCAAGCCAATGATAATTTTGTTTTAGGAAAGAAAACGCAACTTGCTAATGCTCTAAATCAATTAACGAAAGAGCAAATTCCAACAGAAGAACAAGAGGGGTATAACTTTAAAGGATGGTTTTTACAAGAAGATGATAAACAAATTGATCTTACAAATTACAAATTTTCAAAATTAGAAACGACGGTCATTGGTAAATGGGAAACAAAAGTTTATACCGTTAAATTTGATACAGATGGAGGAATAAAAATCGGAGATGCTCAAGTAAAACATGGAGAAAAAGTAGCAAATCCTGGAAATGCTTCAAAAACTAGTACAGATGACTATAATGGGTACGAATTTATTGGATGGTATAAATGTGATAACAATGTCTGTGAAGATGAAGAGTTTAATTTTGATGAAGAAACAATAACATCTAATATTACCTTAAAAGCAAAATATCAACCTGTTGTTTATACCAATAAAATGATTCAAAGTTTTGCTTCTGAAATTACGAGTGATAATATTTCTGCTTATGTAAAAGAAGGTTCACAATTAGAAATTGCAATACTAAAGAAAGATCAATCATTATCTGAAAATTTGAAGAAGGTGGCATCTGCATTACAAAAGTTTATTGAAGTAAAAAATGTTGAAAGTATTCAAATTAGTGGTCTTCCATTAACAAGTGGAAAAGTTGAAGAAGGGCTAGAAAGTATATTTAAAAGTTTACTTTCTCCAACTCCTTTTGATAAAGCTACATTAGAAAACTTACATCAAAAATCATTTATTATCAACTTTACATTGGCAGATGGTGTAAAAAATGAAAAAAACACAAATACAGATAACTATACAGCAAAATTTATGACAAACTTTGTTTTTGTAAGCAATGAAGATGAACTAGAAAAGGCTTTATCTGGTAATAAAGAAATTATTATTAAAGATTGGAAAGGAACTATATCTAAACCTTTGAATATTTCTAGAGACGTTGTTATTGATGGTAGAAATGCAGAAATAACATCTGAAATAAGTAATAGCAAATCAGTCTTTAATATTACATCTGGAAGTGTTGTTATCAAGGATTTAACATTAAAAATTGATGTATTAAAACCATCTGAATATGATAAAGTGTCGGGGAAAGCTAAAGTTGATAAAAATACAATTGGTATAGAAGTTGGTGAAGGTGCTACTTTGACGGCAAATAATTTCTATGTCAAAAATAAAGAAACAATTGATACTAAGACATTAAAAATTAGTGATGAAGATCTTATGGCTAGTACAGTTACAATTAATGAAAATGCAGCAATTTTATTAAAGGGTACTTTATATGCTAACAATATCTCATATCAAGATGAGATCTATGGTAGTCCAACAGTTTTAGCTACTCGTGATGCTACGATGAATGTTTTAGGTGGAAATAGACAAGAATATATTTATAATATAACAAGAAAAGAAGATGGTACAGGAGAAGAAAGTAAACAAGTTAAAGATTATATTCATTATTATAAAGACTATAAAAACTCTAGATTAATCTTTGTTGATTATATAACTATGGGTAGGTCTTATATAAATATTGCTTATATTAATAATGAACAATATTTTGTTCCAACTTCGTTTAAAGAGGATGGTTCTAATTATAAGTATTTGAATAATGCTACAGAAAAGAAATATATTTTTAATAATAATTGGGAATATGAAGGAGAACTAGAGTCTGGAAAAATTTCTACAGACGAGTTAGGTAAGATGAAAGCTACTTTGAGTTCTGGTGATATTGATTATTATGCTCAGTATGATGAAATCAAAGCTCCAGTAATAGAAGAATTCTATTTAGGTGATGATCCTAAGACGGAAAGTACTTTCTCGAACACTGTTTCTTATCATCTTTCTTGGAAAGATGATAATGTTACACAATACTGTTTAGTAACAGAGGAAGATAAGAGTAAATGTGTTTGGAAAGATACTCAGGGTAAAAAAGAAATTACGGAACAATTGAATTTTAATTCTTATAATACCTATACTTATTATGCTTATCTAAAGAATGATGAAGGTGTTTATTCTTCTGTTTCGAAGGATACTATTTCTTATATAAAAAAGGATTTTACAGGTAAAGCAGAGAAGTTAATGGAGTATGAACCAAAAGGATTGAGTAAAACTCTTAAATCAGGTATGTATCGTTATTCTGGTATTGATGTAGAAAATTATATCTGTTTTGGTACTAAGGATGTTGATGAGTGTTTAAATCAATCTGATAAATATCTTTTTAGAATCATTGGTGTAACAGAAGGAGGTAAATTTAAGCTTATGAAAGCAGAAACCTTTGGTCAATATCAATGGAATAGAAGATATACTATTGAAAGTTGTGGAAAAAATGGTGATAGATGCAAATATCCAGTAAGTGATATTTATAAAGTTTTAAATGAAACTTATTCAAACACTTTGGATAAGTATTGGAAACTAAAAATAGATGTTGCAACGTGGTATTATGGTAGTGTTACAAGTGATGATAAAACAGGAGAGGCTGTCTATAAAAAAGAGATTAAAGAAAAAATTGTAAGAGATAAGTTTGGCTTAATGTATCTAAGTGATTATTATTATGCTTATAATGATGGTTCGGGTAGTGAAAATTGTCAAAAAATTTATTGTGATAGTTATTTATCAACACCTTATAGTGAATGGACAATTACAAGAAAAGATTACGATAGTACAATATATTCTGCTTATATATACTACATTCATCCTGGAGACAAGAATGCAAGAGGTTTTTTAGCAGATACTTGGTTTAATATAAGACCAGTATTCTATTTAGGAAAAAATATTGAAATAAGAAGTGGTACAGGTAGTAAAACAAGACCATTTATTATATTTTAGTTTGAATACTCTTACAAAATGTGGAATATGAATAAAGTAGAAAACATTATTCCTTCTTAATTTTTTCTAAGACACAAAAAAACAAATCTTAATTTCTAATTTAGGGTTTGTTTTTTTTTATTAATTTTACCTTAATCCTTGATAATTGTTTTTAATAATGATAGAATTAAGTTGGTGATAAAATGATATTGGATCGTTCAACGGAGAAAATAAAAGAAATAAAATGGTCAGATATTAATGCCGTATTAAGTGATATTGCCGATTATTTTCTAATGAAATTTGAAAATACGGGTAATATAAGAGAATCTTTACTACATCAATTTGAGAGTGCTGTTAATGAAGCTTTAATGGGAATTAATTTGCAAGATTATATTAGAACAGGTAATTGTTCTTTAGAATTAATTGCAAAATATAATAAGTTATTAAACATTAAAGATGAATTTTGTAGTTGTAATACTAAAAATATTGAAGATAAAAATGTTTCTTTAAAAGAAACTTATGATAAAGAAGAAGTAGTAACAGAAAAAAAGAAAGAAAATTTGGATAATACAGCAGAAATAGAAGGGTACATAAAAAAAATTGAAGAAAGGCAAAAAGATGGTGGATTAAAACATAAAGTAGAGGAAAATCCATCAATAGGAGAATTAGCTGAAGATTATTCAGCAATTGCTGAATTATTAGAAGATGAAGATATTACTATTAAAACTAAATAATATTTGACTAAAATGATATATTGTGTTAATCTAGTATTTAAGAAAGGGAAGTATTTTATGAAACAGTTATTAAACAGACATCATCATAATACTTTGCACTTGTTAATACGACATTAATATATCGTAGGCAAGTGCTATTTGTGGTGCTTGCCTGTATAAATATAAAGCTATACAGGATTCTGTATAGCTTTTTTTATAAAAAAGAAAGAGGAGTATATATGAAAATTGAAAATGTAAAAGGTGGTAATAATTATTTACCAAAAGAACAAGTAATAAGAAATTATATAAATGATGTTTTAATAGAAACTTTTAAGGAGTATGGATATAAACCAGTTGAAACCCCAATACTTACATATTATGATATATTAAGTGATAAATATGATGAAAATAATGATTTATTAAATGAAATATATAAATTAACTGATCAAGGAAATAGAAAACTAGGATTAAGGTATGATTTAACAGTACCATTTGCTAAATTAATAGCACTTTCTAAAAATAGTATAAAATTACCATTTAAAAGATATGAGATAGCTAAGGTATTTAGAGATGGACCAGTTAAATTAGGAAGAGATAGAGAGTTTACACAATGTGATGTGGATGTAGTAGGTATAAAGGGTTCAATGATAGAAGCAGAACTAATAAGTTTATATGTTAGTGCATTTAATAAATTAAATATTGATATATTAATAAAATATAATAGTAGAAATTTAATGAGAGGATTAATTAAATCTTGTGGTATTAGTGATAATTTAGTTTCTAAAGTTATTACTATTGTAGATAAATTTGATAAATTATCTAAAAAAGAACTTAATGATTTATTTATAAGTATTGGTTTAAATAAAAATAATATAGAAGAGTTATTAAATTATTTTAATTGTAATATAGAACAGTTAAATAAATTAAATATAGATAATGAAGAATTTAGTATTGGATTAAAAGAGATAAATGAATTAAATATGTATATTAATGAATTAAAATTAAATGATTATGTCAAGTTTAGTCCAACACTAGCTAGGGGACAAGATTATTATACTGGTAATGTATTTGAAGTATATGAAAAGAATAATAAGATAAGTTGTAGTATTGGTGGAGGAGGTAGATATGATAATATGATAACAGAGTTTATTAATGATGGTAATATCTATCCTGCAGTTGGTATTAGTTTTGGATTAACATCTATATATGAGTTATTAAAAGATAAGGATATAGTTAATAATGATTATATATACATAATACCACTTGATACTAATATAGAAAGTTTAAAATTAGCTACTTTTTTAAGAAATTTAGGATATAGTGTAGATGTAGAGATGAGTAATAGAAAACTTAAGAAAAGCTTAGAGTTTGCCAATAAGGAAAATATTAGGTATGTAATAATATTAGGTAGTGAAGAAGTAGAAAATAAAGAATTTAAGATAAGAGATATGAAATTAGGAAAAGAATTTTATATCAAAAATATAGATGAATTACAAAAAGTATTTGATTAATTCATAAAAATATGATACTCTTAATAGTAGGAGGAGTGTATATGAATAACGAAGAAAATATTTATGATAGTTCAAGTAGTGATAGTCAAAACTTAAATAATAATAATGATGTAAATTCAACAGTTGATTCAAGTGTATCAAATGTAGCGCCAGAAAGTACTGAAGGGGTATCAGAAGATACTAGTTTACCAAAAGAAGAGGATACTTCAAGTGAAGTAACAACACCAGAACCAGTTTCTGCACCAGAACCAGTTTCTACACCTGAGGAAGTACCAGCACAAGAGGTAGCACCTGAGTCAACACCAGAACCAACACCAGAACCAGTTCCACAACCTGAAGTAGTTCCTATGCCAGATGCAAATCAAATAAATATGAATGCGGCACCTATTAATAATAATGGTATGCCAGGAGCTATTGCTCAACCTGTAAATCAAAAAAATAATAAAACAGGTTTAATTATTGGTATAGTTGTAGCTGTAGTAGTTGGAATTATAGTATTTGTAATGGTATCTGGAAAATCTTCATCTAATGTAAAAGGTGATTGGGAATGTACAGGAACAAATGGAAGTGTAAAAATTAATTTCACTGATAAAAAGGTAACTATGGATATGACTCAAAGTGGAATGACTGTTACTTTAACTGGAGATTATTCTAAGTTTTCATCTAATGTAAAACCTGCAGCTAAAAAAGATGGATTTAAATATGTTCAATATCAAATTAAGAATGCTAAAGCAAATGCAGCTGGTACAGAGGTAGCATTAGATAGTGGAAACTATGGATTTATTTTTGGACTAGATAAAGATGGTAAAAAAGCTCATTATATTGATAGTGTTTCAGCAACAGCATTACAATATGATTGTACTAAAAAATAGAATTATACAAATTGTATAGTTCTTTTTATTTTGATATAATACCTTGTAACGGTGATGTTATGAATATAAATTTTGATTGGTATAATGTTTTTTATTATGTTTGTGAATTTAAAAATGTTACAAAAGCTGCTAACTTTTTATGTGTTAGTCAACCAGCTATTACAAAAAGTATTAGAAAATTAGAAGAATCACTTGGAAAAAAACTTATAACTAAGAATACAAAAGGTATAGAGTTAACACATGATGGTATGATACTTTATAATGAAATAAAAGAACCTATAGAAAAATTAAATGGTACTTCTAATGCATTTGCTAAGAAGAGTAATGAATTTGATAAAGAAATTTGTATTAATGCAGGTTTTTCTACTACTAAATGTTATATATTAAAAGTTCTTGCTAAATTTAATGAGAAGTATCCTAAAATAAAATTTAATCTTAGTTCAGATGACTATGATATAGCACTTCAAAAATTAAGAGAAGGAAAATATGATATTATATTCTTTACTAAACAGGAAGTTAATGAAACATATGATAATATAGTAATTGAAAAATGGATTACTGTTGAAGATGAGTTAGTTGTTAGTAGTTTGGTTTGTGATAAGTATCCAAGTTATATAACGTTAAAAGAATTAAATAATTATCCTATTATATGTAAATTAGGTAGTGGAACTGGTAGAAAGAATTTAGAGAATGAATTTAGTAAAGCAGGATTAAAATTTTTACCAACATATCAGTTGTCACATAATTATTTAGTAGAAGAATATGTTAAGTTAGGTATAGGTATAGGATTAGTAGTTACTAATTTAGTAAAAAAAGAATTAGAAAATAAAGAATTAATACCAATTAAAACTGATTTTAAGTTACCTAAAAGAGAGTATGCTTATGCATATAGAGTAGATTCTAATAGTTATCATATAATTAGAGAATTTGTAGAAAAGTTACATAATATGTAGCTTTTTAATTGACTTTTTTTTTGTATAATTTTATAATTAATTTGATAGCATAGGAGGAGTAGTTAGATGGAAAAAGATCAAAATGTTGAAACTGTTAATAATAACAAATATAATAGTATAATGAGAATAGTAATTGTATTATTATTGTTTATTGTTATAGCTTTAGGGATAAGTTTATTGCTCCCAATTAAGATTAATAAAGAAAGTTCCAAATATAGATTAAATGGTAATAGTTTACAAGATTTTGATTTATATTTTTTGAAACTTGAAAATGAAGAGAAGAATAAGGCATATAGTCCAATTGCTATTAAGTATGCACTAAAAATGTTACAGGAAGGATCTGTTGGTAATAGTAAAAAACAGATAACTGATGTTATAGGTACTTATGATTATGGTAGATATACAAATACTGAGACTATGTCTTTTGTAAATGCTTTATTTGTTAGAGATTCCCTAAAAGATAAAATAAAGAGTAAATATATTAGTTCAATAAAAGATAAATATGATGCTGATGTTATATATGATTCATTTAATACATCAGATAAAATAAATAGTTGGGTTGGAAATAGAACATTTAATTTAATTGATAACATGGTTGATGATATATCTGATAAGAATTTTGTTTTACTTAATACACTTGCTATAGATATGGATTGGGAAAATAAGATACAAGATTCTGATAGACCATATTTTATTAATTATCACCATAGAAAGTTTCTTGAGTATATAGGACCATTAAATGCAAAAGATTATACTAATTTAAAGTTTAATGATAATGCAATGGAGGCTAAGGCTGTAAAAATATCAGCAGTAGCTAATAGGTATGATATTATTAATTCTTTAGGTATGGAAAATATAAGACAAAATGTAATTAATGAGTATAAAAAATGGTTAGAAGAGGGTGCTCCAAAATCATGTTCTGGTGATCCTACAAAAGAAATGCCTGCAAAAGTATATGTAGATAAATATCTTCAAGAAATTAATATTGGTTATGATGATGTGACTAGTTCTACTGACTTTATGTTTTATACTGATGATAACGTAAAGGTATTTGCTAAAGATTTAAAAGAGTATAATGGTATTACATTACAATATGTAGGTATTATGCCAACAAAGGTAAGTTTGAAAAAATATATTGATGGTATTAATTCTTCAGATATAAATAATTTAATTAATAATCTTAAAGGTATAGAGTTAGATAGCTTTAAAGATGGAGTAATTACAAAAGTAGAAGGAACTATTCCAGTATTTGATATTTTATCTAGAATTAATTTAGAGGAAGATTTAAATAAATTAGGTATAACTGATGTTTTTGATAGTAAGAAGGCTAATTTATCTAATTTAATAGATAGTAAGGTTTATTTAGATAGTATAGAGCACAAAGTAGATGTAGATTTTTCAAATGATGGAATTAAGGAAGCAGATCCAGTTACACTTGAAGGGTTAGGATCTTCTAAATGTGGATTTGATTATTTATATGAAGTTCCAATAGAAAGTATAGATTTAACTTTTGATAAACCATATTTATTCTTAGTTAGAGATAAAAACTCAGGTGAGGTATGGTTTACAGGAACTGTATATGAACCAATTGAGTATTCACAATCACTTTATTAAGATAACAGTACTTGTTATCTTTTTTTATTATGTGTTATAATTGTTATAGGGTAGGAAAGATATGAGAAGACGTAGTAGAAAAATTAAAAAAAGTATTTTAAGAAGATTAAATTTAAATCCAATTGAATATATTGTTTTATTTTTATTTATTGTATACTTAGTACTTATTTATAATGATAATGTTGCTAACTATGTATTAGGTAGTAATAATAGTTCTAATGTAACTACTAAAGTAAATAATAATATAGATGAGGTAATAACTTTAGATAATATACCAAAGTATAGTGGTAGTCCTTATGTAGTTATTAATAATAATGAACCATATTTTACTGATAGTGATATTACTACTAAGTCATTTGAAAAATATAGTAATTTAGATTCATTAGGTAGATGTGGAGTAGCTTTTGCTTCTGTTGGAATAGATATTATGCCTACTACTAAAAGAGAAAGTATTGGTATGATTAAGCCATCAGGATGGCATACTGTTAAGTATGATATAGTAGAGGGTAAGTATTTATATAATAGATGTCATTTAATTGGATATCAATTGACTGGTGAGAATGCTAATGAAAAAAATTTAATTACTTGTACTAGGTATATGAATAATGTAGGTATGTTATATTTTGAAGATTTAGTAGCAGAATATGTAAAGGAGACTAAAAACCATGTACTATATAGAGTTACTCCTATATATGATGGTAATAACTTAGTAGCAAGTGGAGTATTAATGGAAGGATATTCTGTTGAGGATAATGGTGAAGGAATAAAATTTAATGTATATGTATTTAATGTACAAAAGGGGATAGTTATTGATTATGAAACAGGTAATAGTTATTTAGAGTAGATTGCTATAGGGGGAATGGTTATTATGAATAGAAAATCTAATATTGAATTACTAAGAATAATTAGTATGGTGATGATTATAGGACATCACTTATCTGTACATAGTAGTATAACATGTAATTATAATGCTATGGGATTAAATGAATTTTGGCTTTATCTTTTAAGAGTAGGTGGAAAAGTAGGAGTAGATGTATTTGTATTAATTACTGGATATTTTATGATACATAAAAAAGATATTAAGATATCTAAGTTATTAAAGTTATGGTTACAAGCATTCTTTTATTCTATAACTATATATGTATTAGCAGTATTATTTACTTCTGTTAAATTTAATAAGCAAGAATTTATTAATGCTGTTATGCCAATTACACATTCATGTTGGTGGTTTGCAACAACATACTTTGTACTTTATTTATTTATACCATATATAAATTTATTTATTAGCAAAATAGATAAATTAACATATAAAAAAATATTAATATTATGTACTATATTATGGGTTATTATTCCTACTTTTGTTAAAGTTAATTTATATGTTAATCAGTTAATATGGCTTATATATTTATATGGAGTAGGTGGATATATAAAGTTGTATAAAGATGATATAAAGTTAAATGGTGGTATGTGTATATGTATATCTATTGTATTATTATTAATTAGTGCTTTTTTTGGAATAGTTTTAAGTGTAGCTAGTACTAAGTATTCAGTATTACGTGATTATATATTTTATTATTATGATATGTATTCTATAGATGTACTATTAATAGCACTTATTATGTTTTTAGGATTTAAAAATATAAATATTAAAAATAATAAATTTATTAATTTAGTGTCTAGTACTACATTTGGTATATATTTAATACATGATTCTAGAATGCTTAGAAAATTTGTACGTATTTGGCAAAATGTATTTAAAGTAGATACTATATTTAATACAAGTTATTTTATTATTTATTCTATATTTGTTATTAGTTTTATATTTATAGTATGTTCAGTTATAGAATTATTAAGAATATATTTATTAGAAAAAAGATATACTAAATTAGTAGATAAAATAAGTATAAAGATAGATAATGTGAAAAATAAAATTGTAAACAGTAAAATACTAGATAAAATATTCTAGTATTTTTTCTTAGGGTATGTTATAATAAATTAGTCCGAGGAGGAGATTTTATTATGAAGAAGATATGGACTATATTAAGAATAATTATAGTATTTGTAGTATTAGTTCTTTCTGGTTGGCTTGTAAAAGAGTTAATAGATCTTGATATGATTCCTAATAAATATTTATACTTAATAATAGCAGGTATTGTTATATTAAATATAATTGGTATTATAGGTATATTTGTTAAGAAGATATGGACTAAAATAGTTAGTGGTATTATATATGTAATATTAATTATATTATGTGGTATAGGTATTAAGTATGTAGATAGTACTAATGATTTTTTAGATAATGGATTTAATAATTACGAAGTTGAGAAATCAGCATATAATGTAGTAGTATTAAAGGATAGTAATTATGATAAGATTGAATCATTAAATAATAAAACTATGGGATATATAGATAATAGTACTATTAGTCCTGATTATTTAAGTGAGATTAAAAGTAAAATAAATATTCAATTTAAAAGTTATAAAGATGTAAGTCAATTATATAAGGATTTAAAAAATAATAAGATAGATTCATTTGTATCTAATAGTGTTTACTTAGATTTATTAGAGGAAGTAGTTAGTGATTCTGCTTCAAATATTAGAATTATTTATTCTTATGAATATGAAGATAAAATTATTATTAATAATGATGTAAGCAATAATAATAGTAATAGTAACAGTAATAGTAATAATACTAGTAATGATGTAAGTAATAGTAATAGTAGTAATAAAACTAGTACTAGTAATAATTCTAATACTGTAAAACAAAAAAGTAATGCTAATGGAATAAATATATTAATATCTGGTAGTGATAGTAGAACTACTAATATAGTAAATAATTCTTTATCTGATGTTAATATGATTATGACATTAAATCCTAGTACAAGGACTATATTACTTACTAGTATACCAAGAGATTATTATATACAATTACCTGGTACAACAGGGTTAAGAGATAAGTTAACACATAGTGGTATGTATGGAATGAATATGACTAAAAAGACTATAGAGAGTATATTTGATATAAAAATTGATTATACTGTTAAAGTAGGATTTACTTCTGTAGTTAAATTAGTAGACTTAATAGGGGGAGTAGATGTATACTCAGATATAACATTTAATTCATACCATATTAAAGGATGGGTAGTTCCTAAAGGATGGAATCACTTAGACGGTGAACATGCCTTAGCATATGCAAGAGAAAGATATGCATATAAAGGCGGAGATAGACATAGAGTATTAAATCAACAACAAGTATTAGAAGCTATTATGAATAAAATGTTTAAAAACAAATCATTGTTGTTAAAATATGATGAATTATTACAATCATTTAGTTCATTTTATCTAACTGATATGCCAAAAAGTGTTATTCAAAAATTAGTAAAAAATCAGTTAAATAATATGAGTGCTTGGAAAATTGTTAAGCAAAGTGTAGATGGAAAAGATTCAAGAGGATATACTTATACAATACCTGAAACATGGACATATGTTATGGAACCATCTCAAGCTGAAATAGACAAAGCAAGAAGTAAAATAATATCTGTATATAATGAGTAATTTTATAATTACTCATTATATACATCACTTTGAATAAAAATATACATAAAGAGTTGCAAAAATATAAAATTTGTAGTATTATAGTGACTGTTTTCTTGAAAAAATTAGCTTTTAAGCTAGTTTTAAAATTAGATAAAGGGGTATAGACTATGAATGAAATATCACAGTTTGATGTTGTTGGTATGGATGTAAAAACAACTAGTATTTCAAAACAAAGATTATATTTAATATCAAAGAGAATTTTTGATATTATATTTTCATTTATTGGATGTTTACTTTTAATTCCTATTTCTATTATTGTAAAGATATCGTATATGCTATCTGGGGATTTTCATTCGATATTTTTTACACAAAAAAGAATTGGGAAAAATGGGGTATTATTTAAATTTTATAAATTTAGAACTATGATTGTAAATGCTGATGATGAGTTAGAAAAAATTCTTAAAAATAACAAAGAGTTGGCACAAGAATATAAAATAAATAAAAAGTTGGAAAATGATCCTAGAATAACTAAGATGGGGAAAATACTTAGAATAGCATCTTTAGATGAATTACCACAATTAATTAATGTATTAAAAGGGGATATGTCCTTAATAGGAAATAGACCTTACCTACCAAGAGAAAAATTTGATATGGGTGTTTACTATAATGATATAGTTAAAACTAAACCTGGTCTTACTGGATACTGGCAAGTATCTGGAAGAAGTGATACTACATTTGATAAGAGATTAGAGTTAGAAAAGTATTATTCTAATCATGTATCATTTAAAATGGATGTAAAAATATTTTTTAAGACATTTAAAGTAGTATTATCACGTAAGGGATCTAAGTAATTATATTGATGATGAGATATCATCTTTTTTTTATCAAAAAAGTGTCTTTAGACACTTTTAATATAATTTTTGTAAATTATTCATCATTTTTACTTTTTCATTATAATTAGGATGTACATATCTATCTAGTGTTATTTTAACACTAGAGTGTCCTAATATTTCTGAGACTATTTTAATAGGGAAGTTTTGGTTTATACAACGTGTAGCAAATGTATGTCTCATTGTATGAAAGTTATATTTAGATAAGTTTAATTCACTAAGTATTTGTTTATATTTTTTATATAATAATCTAGGTTCTATATAAGATATACTATTTGTAAGTAAATAGTATTCTGGTAATATATTAGTTATTTTAGATAACATAGATGATATAAAAGGTGGTAGTGGAATATCTCTTATAGATGATGTACTTTTTGGTGAATCTACTATTACTTTAGTTTTGTTTCTATTATTAGGGTTTGTATCTTTAATTCTTAACATTGTTTTTTTAATAGTTATCTTATTATTAATAAGGTCTATATTTTCCCATTTTAAGGCGCATAGTTCACCAATTCTAATTCCAGTATAAAGTGATAGGTATATACCTAAATTAACGCTATTAGGACTATTTAAAAGGTATTTTTCAAGTTCTATTTGTTCATCTTCATTAAATACTGAAATTTCTTTTTTAATTACTTTAGGCATAGGTATATTAATATGTATATCTGCTAATTTTAATATTTCATTTAAAAGTATTAAAGTATCTTTAATACTTTTACTACATAAACCTTTATCAAATAAATAATTAGTATACTCATTTATAAACTTAATATCTATATTTTTTATCTTAGTATTATATAATACAATCATTCTAGAATTAATAGTATATAAATAATTTGAATAAGTAGACTCCTTATTCCTTATCTTGGATATATTTATAAATTCATTTATATAATATCCTAAATATTCTTTATTTTCTTTTTTCTTTCTCATATAAATCATCCTCGCTTTTCGTTATATATAATAAACAAAAAAAAGGATTTTATATCCTTTTAAAGTTTATTTTTCTTCCTTATTAATTTCTTCTTTAAATATTTAATACCATCACTATTCTTATAAATTACTAATATCATAAGAATAGATACTGTGCTACAAATTAAACCTTTAATTATAAGTGTAGTAAATGATATTGAAGTAAATTTAGAAGATATAATAAATAAAAATACAGTAATGATTATTATAGTAATAAAATTTTTTATTAAATCTTTAAAGTATGTATATGGAGGACTTTCGAAATATTCTTTAAATAAAATATGAGGTTCATACCACACATATGTTGATATTCTAGCAATGAATGATGCTAATATTATACCGGATAGTCCAAATAGTAAACCAAATATAATTGACAAAACAATATTAATAATTGCACATATAAACATAATCCATTTTGTTTTTTGGTATAAACCAGTTGCTTCTCTATATGACCATAATGGTTGTAAAACACAAGAAAGATATAAGTTTAAAGCTAATACAATTGCTAAAACATATCCTAATGAATAATCTTTTCCTAACCATAGTATAATTAAATCATTTATAAGTATTGTAAAACATGGTATAACAATTCCACTTATAATAAAACTTATTGATTGTTCAACAGAAAATATTTCATATCTTTTAGATGCTTTTTCTTTTACAATAATATTTCCTATACTTGCAGTTACAGATGTAAAAAATAAGGAAATAATTTGTGAAAGTTTATTACTAATCATTAAATAATTTGAATAATATCCAACAGCTATAGTACCAACAATTATAGAGATTAAAATATTGTCTGTAGCATTTAACATTAAAGAAGAAAGTTTATATAAAAATACAGATTTTAAATTTATAAATATGTTTTTAATCTCACTTTTTGGTAAATTTCTTTTGTTTTTTATATATGGATACATAGTAACAGCTTTATGTGAAGCAATTATATTGTTTAACAAATTAAATAATATATTTATAGATAAATACATAATAAAATTTTTAAATATAATTAATGATATTATTTGAATTATTGTTTTTATTATATTTGTAACAATTGTAATTCTTGTTACAATATAATTTTTTTGATCAGCTGTTATTATAGAAGTTTTATAAACAAATAAATATGATATTACTACACCTGTTAGTGCAAATAAATAATAAATTTCGAGGTTTGAAATTGATTTATCTGTATTAACAATATATTTTATGAAAGGTGTTAAGCATAGACCAATAATTGAAATAGCAATTGCTATTAAATTATATATTTTTCGATAAAATGTTATTAAAGCTGAAATCTTTTCTTGATTGTTTTCAGCAATAGGCTTATAAAAGCTATAAACCATTGCTGTATTAAATCCTAAATCTGCAAGTGATAACATTCCTAAAACATCACTAAATAGTCCATTTATTCCAAGATATTCAACACCTAATGTATGGATAAAAATGTTTCTTGAAAAAAAGCTTAAAATTAAAGTAATAAATTGATTGCTGAAGTTGAAAAATATGTTTGTAATTGACTTTTTTGTGCGCATTATTCAGATTTTCATCTCCAATCTAAAATGATTGTAAATAAGCATATGAATTTTTAATCAAATTTATTTAAAACTTTTTTGGTAAAAATCTAATATACTTTTTTCTAAAATTTTATAATATTTATTAATTTCATTCAGATAATTCTTATTATACTGATTATTTTGTTGATGTTTTTTTATATAATATTTAGCTTTTTCAATATCATTAATATTATCGATAAAACAAACCATTTCTTTATTTAGCCATGTGTTATATAGACTCTTATTTTTTCCAGTAGTGTTATCGAAAGCCACACAGGGTGTATTTGTTATAACACTGAATATCATTCCATGTAGTCGATCTGTTATAATTATATTAGCTTTAGAAAACTCTTTTAGAAAATTAGTTAATTGCATATTTTGTTTTTCATATTTTGTACAATATTTAGAACAACTAGTATCTATTTTTTTAATTTCAAAATTTAATTTTTTTGAAAAATTTTCTAATTCAGTTATAATTTTTAAGCTTTTATCATTTTTTTCTATGTCATTTCTAAGGCAAAAGTAAATTCCATTTCTAGTTATTTTTTCAATTTTAGGTTCTAATGATAATACTATGTCAGGAACTAATCCACCTTTGCACATTGGAAATAATAATTTCCTTTTTTTCTCACTATTTTTTTCACGTGTAAATAAAAATAAATTATCATGTGACTCATATATTTTTTTTGCTTTTTTATATCGTTTTGAGGTTCCATTATAATCTATAGATTGAGGAAATATAATAATTTTTCCTTTTTTTAATAATTTTATTGCAGTTAATCTAAGATTTTCTTGAAAAAAATATAAATCTCCCATATTTCCACCACCAATGAATGTACAAATATTGTGAAATTTATTAGTTGTTTTTTTTATGCATAGTAAATTTTCCATACTTTTTTTCTCTGTAATAACCACAATTTCACTTTCAGGTAAAATTTTTTTTAAAAAGTTTATTTCAGCTTTAGCAATTGCCTGATCACCTAAATTTCCATACTCTGGCACGCCTATAAAGAATATAGTATTTTCGTCATAATTTTTAAAATTCTTAATATTTAAAAAATATCCTATTATCATTTTAAGAAAATTCTTGATAAAAAATTTTTTTCTGCTTAAATTCATTTTATTATCCTTTCCTAGTATATATTTTTTTTAACCAACAAAGTATTAGAAAAATTTTAAAAGAATGCTTAAAAGTTTTAAATAAAATCATTTGCCCGAATTTTAAATCTAAGCCATTTAAATTTTTACTTTCTTTCCTTAATTCAGTAAATATGTTCAATTTTAATTTAGTTAACTTGTAATTGTTTTCATTCTTAATCAAATTATTGCATATATGTAATATTGTTTTTTCTTGTATAATTTTAACTTCTTGCTTCATTTCAGGAAATTTTTCTATAATTTGTTCAAAACTATGTTTTTTTGCTTTAAAATGATCAAGTGAATTTTTATAAGATGCTGTATTCGTAATACTATTTTGATTTTGAAAATAGTAATAATATGGATTATTAGTATAATATATTTTTTTGCAAGAAAAAATTAATTTAGGCATTACATAAATATCTTCATAATTCATTCCAATTGGAAAACAATTAGAATATAATAACCTTCTTTTATATAATTTTCTCCAAATATGATTTGTAATTATTTTATCATCTAGCAATAATTTAATAGTCTGTCTAACATCAAATATTTGATTTTCAATTATATTGTTATATTTGCATATTTTTTTACCGTTTGCATACGCAAGATAAAATTGGCAAATTACCATATCGACGTTATTTTTTTCCATATTTTCGACCATATCTTTAACCATTGAAGTTGAAATCCAATCATCTGAATCTACAAATAGCACGTATTCTCCTGTTGCTATTTTTAAACCAAAGTTTCTAGCATCAGACAGACCACCATTTTTTTTATGAATAACTTTAATCCTCAAATCTTTTTTACCCCATTCATCACACATTTTCCCGCAAGAATCTGGAGAACCATCATCTACCAAAATAATTTCAATATTTTTATAGATTTGGTTTACAACACTTTCAACACATCTATTTAAATATTTTTCAACATTATAAACAGGGATTATAATTGATACTAATTTGTTCACTTTATCACCTCATATTTAGTAAAAAAATCAATCAAAACTATCTATTTTTTTTCTTAATTCATTGTTTAAAAATAATATAAACGAGACATTTACAACAATTTTCAAAAATGAGCTTTCAGTGAAACCTAAGAGCACACAAAATATAATAAGAATTGTTAATCCATATTCTTTATTTTTTAAACATTTATGCATCAATCTAATATATAATGTACACATTAAAACTAAAAATAATAATCCGAATTCTAGTAATGCCCTTAGATATCCACTATCTAAAAAATACATAAAAGATTCATCAAATTCTTGACCAAATAATGTAATTTTATATTTTTTCATATTCATATATTGCAAAAAGATTCTACCAGAAAGTAATTTATTTAAAGATAAAATAAAATCACTTCCAGAGCTATATTGTAAAGTTAAATATACAGTCAAAAGTGCTAACATCGGGGCAAGAAAAATTATTGCAATTTTTACAATTTTTAGATTAAAAACTTTTGGATATATTTTTGATATCAATGTAAAAATAAATAAAAAAACAAATGAATATCCTGCTGTTCGTGAATGTGTAATAGAATTCACAAATATGAATAAAATAAATAATAAAATAATATCTAAACGTTTTAAATTTTTAAATTTAATACTAAGAAATTCTATCATTACTAGATATGAATTCATTGCTAACGTATTTGGGTGTTGAAATCCAAATGATTGTTTATATGTTTGATAAAAAATACCATCTACATTAGGTAATATTCCTATAATAAATAAAAAAATAATAGATATAATCCAAAACAATTTCAATTTAATATCAAAATTTAAAAATTTTTTTATATTGATATTTCTCGCACACAGTATAAAAAGTATTATAATCATAATTTCCATGTTCATAACCAAAAATGCTAAAATAATCAAAAGAGTAATTATTAAAAAATTTTTTAAATTATATTTTAATTTTATTAATTGTATTGCAAGTAAAAAAATTACAATATATTGAAAGAATTTATAATATGCATGAATGTTAGTTATGTATTTCAAACTTGAAGCAACAAATAAGAAGTATGAACTAGAATAAAGAATCCATGAGATATAAAATAAAATATTTTTTTTTGATTTCAACATACAACACCTTACTATATTTCAAATTTACTTTTTTCGGGTAGCAAGTCATTGAATGCTTTTTTTAGTTCTGATTTCATCAAATCAAAATTTTCATAATCTTCATCATTAGCACAAAATAGTTTATATTTTCTTTTTTTCATAGCTGCAATAGCATTATACAAAGCAGTATCACTATCGATTACTGCATAATATCCGATGTTTGTGTTTCTAGGATAAAATTTTCCACTACATATTTGCCAATCTTTAAATAGCCATTGATTAACGTCTGTAAGAACACGAAATTTGTGACTACTGGTTTTATCAAGTAGGTCATATTCTTTTTGCCACACTTCTTCAAAGGTAGATTTTAAGAATGACGTTGGTAAGTGAAAATATTTAAATCCAGGAAACCATGTACCAATAATAAACTGGAAATTCTTTATTAAATATTTATTATATTTAAAGGAAAAAAACTTTCTTAAATTTTTCCTTAATACATCTTTTTTTATAAAATTTCTATTGATTGTTGCCACATTAACAAAAGGAACAAGATTGAGTGGTTCTTTTCTTGGGGCTGAATAGTTCATAACTGCAGATTCACATGGAAGACCATTTTTAAAAAAATCTTCTGGTTGCATTGATTTGATTATAAATGTATCGTCATTAAAATAAACAAAACGTTCACTTAAATCCTTAATTCTATGTAAATTGTCCTCAATTGTATGACTTGAGAAAGTAGGAAGATATTGTTTAGGTATATAATCTTTATGATTTATACATACAAGTTTTGGATGATTAGTGTTTAACCATGTAGGTTTTTGACCGCATGTAACAAAATATATCTTATTTACCCATGGAGTAAATTTCTCTACACCTCTAAACCAATATTGCAATAATTCCATATCTCTAAAACGTGAATTTCTTTTATCACCATCAACATTTCTGTACTTATTATATTCTTTTTGCCATTCTGGATCATCTCCATCAACCCATATAATTACAAAATCAATTTTTTCGATTTGTTTATTATTTTTCATATTCTATATCGCAGCTCCTTAAATAATAATCATATCTTCACAGTTTTTAAAATCTTCTAAAATTTTACAAATTGCTTTAGACACTTCTTGGTCTATTGACGAAAGATTTTTTCCACTAGATATAGATTTTGCAAAAGTTACAAGTTCTAGTCTAATACCTTCACCATCAAGTTGATAAAAATATCTCTTGTTTTCAGATGGATTTTCATATCTAATTTCAAAATAGTCAGTTTTCCACCATGGGGAAGGGACGTATATATATCCTTTTGTACCAGATATAATTAATTCTCCTTCAGATTTTAGCCCCATGCCTACCTTTAGAGATGCCACTGAATTTTGATAAACAAATGAAATTTTAGTAAATGAATCAAACGTTTGATTAGAATCAATAAAATTTGAAACAATCTGCTTTATTTTATATTCTGTACCAAATAATTGAAATATCGGTAACAATGCAGTGGGTCCCCATGCTGAAATACTATTCCAAGATTTGGATAGTTGATTTTTATCAATTTTTCGTAAACTAGTACAAGTAGCATCTACTGATAGTACTTTCCCAATCTTACCAGTTTTTGCTAAAAGTAATAATCTACAAAATGCAGTAGAATATGCAGTTCTTAGGGCATCCATCAAGATACAATTATTTTGTTTTGCAATTTTTTGTAGTTCCTCCCACTCAACCATTGACATAGCAATAGGTGATTCACAAAGAACATGTTTTCCCATTTGTAATGCTTGTTTAATTTGGACATAATGTTCCTCAGGTATTGAATGAATATAAACAGCATCTGAATGTTCTAATAAAGTTTTGTAGTTATCAGTTACCAAAGGAAGTTTCAAAATTGCATTAGACATTTTTTCACATTTATTTGTACAAATTCCAGATAATACAATACCATTAACAAATTTAGCTTCTTTTTCAATTCTATTTAAAAATGATGAATCTCCTACAATTCCTAAATTGATTAAATATTCTGATTTTCTAAGTTCAGAACTAGAAATTCCTTCAGTTCTATCCAAATAAACAACCTCACAATATTCTGAAAGATAATCAAATACACCTTTCCAATCTGAACCTACAGTAAATATATCAATATCAAATTTTTTAATATCATCAATTTTTTGACCTTCATATTCTTCTACAATTATTTCATCTGCAAGTCCGGTTTTACGTACCGCTTCTACACGTTCAATTAACGATTGTTTGACATTGATTTTTCCACGTGACTTATCATAATCATCGGATGTTACAGCTACGATTAAATAATCCCCTAAAGCTTTGGCTCTTTCAAGTAACCGAATATGACCATAATGTAATAAATCGTATGTTCCGTATGTAATTACTTTTTTCATGGAAACTCCAATTTTTATATCCAATATCTTGTATCAGGTGAAAGTGATAAAGTATCATCAATATTATCAAAATATGAATAAATTTTTGATGCTGCATATATATCGTGTAAAGACATTCCAACACTATAACATATTATACGTTCAGATTTATTTTCACGACCTTTTTTTTCTCCACGAAGTACTTCAGCAGTTTCAGCAAAATATTTAAATTTATCAAAATATTCAAATCCTTTTATTTGATTATAGTCATCTCCATATACTTTATCAAAGAATAAATCACAATTTTGGAAACCTCTTAAATGTACTGGTATAACGAGGCATCCCTCTTTATACCATTCATCTTCACCAAGCAAATCTTCTGTATATGTGATACATGATATTATTACATCACTTCCAACAATAATTTCTTTAACAGAATCTACAATTTCAAATGAAATATTCGAATATTCTTTATAACGTTCTATGACTTTTTCTGCATGATCTTTATAACGTAGAAGTTTTATTTTCATATTTCTATTCGAATAATGTGATGTTAAAATATCCATTGTTGCTATACCTATATTTCCAAATCCCATAATACCAACTTCATAAAAGTCATCATTAGCAAAAAGTTCCATAGTATGTACAGCTACTGCCCCAGTTCTCATTGCCGTAATCTTACTTGCATCCATGAGTGCAATATTTTCTCCATTATCATATTTATATAGTAAAATTTGACTATCTAAAGATGGAATTCTTCCAAGATAACGATTAACTACTTTAACTCCCATTACATTTTCGGGTGGAAGAATACTTGGCATAGTATTAAAGTATGAACTTCCAAAATGGATACTAGTTTTGGCTGGCATATTATACATATGCTTATTTTTTATTACATGTTCAGCCCATTCGTACCAAACATTTGAATCAAGGTTTAAATTATCAATCATTTTATGTGTTATTATTTTCATTTTCTAATCTCCTTATAAATTTATTTTAATATTCCTTTTTTGAATAAATCATGAAGTGCATCTGAAAGTTTAATATTATCATTAATTGTTAAATTTCCTATATGCCCAACACGAAATACTTTGTCTTTCAAATCACCACCATTGGGGCAAATCCATATTCCGTACTCATCTTTAAGTGTTGTAAAAATATTATATGCTGAACAATTTCTTGTTGAAAGAGGAGTAACTGCATTCGAAAGTGATTCCGAACAAATATCAAGTGGCAAATCCTTAATACGATTTCTAAAATCGTTTGCCAATTTTGAAATTTTCTTTTGTTCAACGGCTATTCCACCATTTTTTTCAATTTGTTTAAGTCTTTCATGAATTTGTAATAAAATACCTACAGCCGGTGTAAAAGGAGTTTGTCCTCGTTCACCATTCTTTAATGCTAGTTTTAAATCGAAATACATTGATTTAACATTATTATTCATTACACGATTTATAGCTTTTTCAGAAAGTATAATTATTGAAATTCCAGGTGGACAGGCTAATGCTTTTTGTGAACCAGTAATCATGACATCGACACCTAATTCAGTCATATTAAACGAATCAGCTAGAAATGAACTTATTGCATCAACAACAAGGAAAATGTTATTTCTTTTACAAAAATCACTTATAATATTTAGATTATAATAAACCCCAGTAGATGTCTCATGGATATTTACTAAGAATCCTGTATATCCTTGGTTATCATATTTTTTTAATAATTCTTCATCAATTGTTTTACCAGTTTGAAGCTTAATTTCTGTATATGGAATATCGTGAATTTCACACATTTCCGCAAATCTTTGTCCAAAACTTCCTCCATTTATTACTAAAACTTTATCGTTTTGTGTAAAAACATTCATAATAGCTGCTTCCATAGAAGCTGTGCCAGATCCAGTAATAAATACAACTCGATCATTTTCGGAGGCAAAAGTCAATTTTTTCATTATTCTTTCATTTTCAAGCATTATTTCTGAAAACTCTGGTGTTCTAAAATATGGTACATTTTTTGAACCAATTTCAAGAACCTTTTCGTCTGATTGAACAGGACCAACTGTAAAATTAATCATAATATCCCTCCTCATAAATTATTCATATTTACCAAGATTATATTCTAAATATTTACTTCTAAGTTGCTTTTCAATTGGTGGAATTTTCATATAATTACCATAAATTCTTGTAAGATAAGAATCAACCGAACTTGGTACATATCTTTTTTTTCCTTCAAATATTATTTCTTTTCTATCACAAAGATTTGTTCTGTTAGTAAGTTCACCAAAAAAGTGAGCTCCATCTGTTGGAACAGATACATACTTTGAATCATCTTTTTTACATATTGAATACCATTTATTAGTCCATCTTGCCCATGTTTCTAACGATGCAAAACTAAAAATAAATCCTAGAAACTTTTTAATTTTAAATGAAACACCCGATACAATATTTTTAAATTCGTTTTTATGACTATAAAGTCTTCTGCATGATAAAGCAAAACCAAAAAATAAACAACCGATACCCTGAATATTTCGGAGCAAGAAATTATTGAATACATTTTCAATTAAAAATATATCAATTCTTATTCCACAATCTTCAAGATCAGGTTCTAGTATTGTTCTATATGTAGTTCCTTTTAATCTAATTTTTGGAATAATTCTACCATAATTTTTATCATCATTAGCATCAAAAATCGAATATTTATTTGAATATTCTGTACGTATAATTTTTACTAATTCATTATAATCTTTTCTGGTTATAGCAATGTCTATATCATCATCCCATGGAATAAATCCTTTATGTCTCATTGCCCCAATTGCAGAACCACCTATAAGAATATATTTTAGGTTATATTTATCACATATATAATCAATATCTTCTAGTATGGATAATAATAATTTTTGTAGTTTTTTTAATTGCTCTTCAGAAAGAATAGGAACTTCACTATTTGAAGCACTTTTAGAAACATCATGTAAACGCATTATTACTCCTTTCTAAAAACTATTCTTCCTTTTCAACGAATTCATCTGCATGAATATTTCTTTCGTTTTCGGGAGGCAGTTTCATATAATCTCCATACAGTTTTTTTAAATAAAAATCATAGTTTTTGGGACCAATTAATCTCATATCTTCAAAATCATATTTAGTACCTTCTGCGAAACACTCTTTATTAAAAATCTCACGAAATGCATGGGTACTTCCCATAAAATTAAATACATATTTTGAACTAGAAATAGGGTATTTTTTTAAAAGTTTGTCAATTTTATTCAGAAGCTTAGTACTATTAAGAGAGGAGCATATATGGGTAACCATAAGAACTTTAATTATTATCCTATCAATTACAGGCCTTCCCGGACGTTTTATATTAACTTTATCAAAGCATGACATATGATATAACAGTCTTATAAACAACAATTTAATTTTATGAATTATTGTTTTTATTTTGCTATTAGGCATTCCATCTAAAGGAAAAATGTCTACCCATAATTCTTCTTCTCTTTCTTTAATACTACCTTTTCTTTTTATATGGTATCTTGTATCTACTACTCTTGCATAGTAATAATGATGATATGATTCATCATTATATGTTCTGATTTTTAAATATTGTGATAGTTTAGAGTTACATTCTTTTAAAAATCGTTCGTAGTCTTCCCTGGGTATACCTATGTCAACATCATCATCCCATGGAATAAATCCTTTGTGACGAATAGCACCTAACATAGTACCACCAAGGATGTAATAAGAAATATTTTCTTTTTCAAATAATTCAATCAATTGATGTAATATATCTAACACATGAGCTTGCACTGATGATAAGTTATTTTTTGTCATATTTCCTCCATAACATTTCAATTTGTTCTTTTTTTGTAGTAAAAACATTTTATGATATTTAAAATTTTCTTAAAGTGAACCCATTATAGAAAAAACTCATAGTTTTATCTTAAACATAAGAAAACTATGAGTTTTTATTATTAATCATTTAAATTATTTTTCACTAAGGATTTTACTTTAAGAAAAGTTGTTGGAAATTTTTTTTAATAATTAGATTAATTACATTGTAAAGAGGTACATAAATGAAAATAGCAATGATAGGTCATAAGAGAATACCCTCACGTGAAGGTGGAGTTGAAATTGTTGTAGAAGAATTATCAACTAGAATGGTTCAACTTGGTAACGAAGTTACTTGCTACAATAGACGTGGTAAACATGTATTAGATAAAAATGAGAAGATTAAAAAATTAAAAGAATATAAAGGTATAAAAATAAAAGAAGTATTAACAATTGATAAAAAAGGTTTAGCAGCTATGACATCTTCTTTTTTTGGAACATTTAAAATACTTTTTTCTAATGCAGAAATAGTACATTACCATGCCGAAGGTCCATGTGCCATGATTCCAATAATTAAACTTTTCTCTAGAAAAAAAGTAATTGCAACAATTCATGGATTAGATTGGCAAAGAGCTAAATGGAAAAATGGCTTTGCCTCCAAATATATAAAATTTGGTGAAAAAATGGCTGCTAAGTATGCAGATGAAATAATTGTACTTAGTGAAAACGTAAAAAAATATTTCAAAGAAACATACAACAGGGATACAAACTTTATACCTAATGGAGTTTCTAAACCAGAAATAAAAGAAGCAAAAATCATAAATGAGAAATATGGATTAAGAAAAAATGACTACATACTTTTTTTGGGAAGAATTGTTCCAGAAAAAGGAATTCATTATTTAATTGATGCATTTAACAAAATTAAAACAAACAAAAAATTAGTTATTGCTGGCGGTGCTAGTGATACTAATGAATATTATTCCGAGTTAAAAGAAAAATCAGAAAATAATAAAAACATTATATTTACCGGTTTTATTCAAGGGCAAGAATTGGAAGAACTATATAGCAATGCATACATATATGTTTTACCAAGTGATTTAGAAGGTATGCCTCTTTCACTACTTGAAGCAATGAGTTATGGAAATTGTTGCCTAACTTCTGATATAGAGGAATGTGCTACTGTAATAAAAGATAATGGATTAACATTTAAAAAATCAAATATTGAAGATTTAAAAAATAAACTTCAAAAATTATTAGATAAAGAAGACATTGTTATTAAGTATAAAACTAATGCTCAAGATTATATTCTAAATAAATATAACTGGGATGATGTTGTACAAATAACATTAAATTTATATAAAAAGTAGGTGCTAATATGAAAATTTTATTAGTTAATAAGTTCCTATACCAAAAAGGTGGTGCTGAAACTTATGTAATTAAACTAGGCAATTTTTTTAAATTACAAGGTCATGAGGTTCAATATTTTGGAATGAAAAATTCAAAAAATATATTAAAGAATGATTATAATTTATATGTTTCCGAAAAAGATTTTTCACCCAAAACATTTAAAAATATTTTTCAGGTAAAAAGCATGATAAACAACAAAGAAGCAAAGAAAAAAATGATTAGATTACTTAATGTTTATGAACCAAATTTAGTTATATTGAACAATATAGAATATCATCTTACACCATCAATTATAGATGCTATAGGAATATACAAAAAAAAGAATAAAAAAATAAAAGTTTTTTATGTTGCACATGATTATCAATTAGTTTGCCCAAGTCACGGATTATTTGATAATAATATCAATCCATGTGAAAAATGTTTAAATGGAAAATATATAAATTGTTTTAAAAGTAAGTGTATGAAAAATTCTAGAATCAAAAGTTTAATAGCAATGCTTGATAGTTTTTATTGGCATAAAAGAAAAACATATAATTATGTTGATAAAATAATATGTCCTAGTTATTTTATGAAAAGTAAATTGGATACGTGTGATTTATTTAAGAATAAAACAATTGTCATTCATAATTATGTTGATAAAAAAATTGAAACTAATAATTATGAAAAAAAAGACTATATAATTTATTTTGGAAAATTATGTAAAGATAAAGGGGTAGAAACTTTAATTGAAGTAGCTAAAGAGTTAAAAAATATTAAATTTGTTTTTGCTGGATATGGACCTTTAGAAAATAAAATTCAAAAAATTACTAATGCTGAGTTTGTTGGATTTAAAAGTGGAAAGGAGCTTGAAAGCTTAATTGCAGAAGCTAAAATTAGTATTTGCCCCTCTGAATGGTATGAAAATTGCCCATTTTCCGTGATTGAATCAATAATGTGTGGAACTCCAGTTATTGGTTCTAATATGGGTGGAATTCCAGAATTAATTAATGAAGGTATAAATGGAGAAATATTTGAAGCAAAAAATAAAACAGAATTAAAAAATAAAATTTTAATGTTGTGGAATGATAAACAAAAGTTAGAAAGATATTCTAAAAATTGTAAAAATAATAAAGTTGTTACAATAAAAAATTATGCGGAAAAATTAATAAGCTTATATAAAAATATTTAAGGTAGTGATAAATTTATGAAAATAATCGAAGTAGGAACTGGTTACACCTCAATTCCAGCAAATATGGGAGCTGCTACTGAAATAGTAGTAGAAGAGTTATCAAAATCTTTTCAAAACAAAAAAATCAATTATGAAATATTTGATGTTAAAGACGAAAATAGAAAAAAAACAAATTTAAAAATTAGAGAAGTGAATATTCCAAAATGTTTTAGAAAAAAAGATACAACTTTGGGAATTTTACATAAATTTAAAAGAGTACTATACTCATTATCTTTAGCAAAATCTTTGAAAAAAGAAATAAAATTTTCAAAAGAAAATTTGTATATACATTTTCATAATCAATATAATATGTTTTTCTTTCTTATTATGACTTCTAAAAAAATAAGAAAGAGAGTACATTTATTCTATACAGTTCATAGTTATATATGGAATAATGAGTGGGAAAAAATTTCCTCAATCATAAGAAAAAAATATTTTCAAGAGGTTTATTCTATCAAAAAAGCTGATAAAGTATTTGTCCTAAATAATATTACTGCAAATCATTTTATTAATCATTTAGGTATAGATGAAAAAAGGTTAGTACAAATTGATAATGGGGTTAATACTGAAATATATAAGGAAATAAACAGTAATCAAGAAAAGTTTGTGTTTTTTCAATCTGGATCAGTATGCGAACGAAAAAACCAATTAGGAGCTATTAAAAATTTAACAAAACTTCTACAAGACGATGAGAGATATAAATATTTATATGCCGGTGGAATTATTGATAGTAAGTATAAAGATGCAATAGATACTTATGTGTATAATAATAATCTTAAAAATAAAGTTGAGTATGTTGGAGAACTACAACCTGGTGAACAAATAAATAAATTTTATAACAGTGCTAAAGCTTTTATCTTTCCATCTACAGCTGAAGCATTTAGTTTAGTTATATTAGAGGCGATGTCGTGCGGATTACCAGTAATAATGAACAAAAAAAACATATTAGAAGTATCAGATGATTTAAAAAAAGTAATTTTATTTTATGAAAATCAAGAAAGTTTTGATAATTTAATAAAAAATTACATATTAAATGAACAAGAAAGAAAAAAAATATGTAAAAAATCTAGGGATATTGCTGTAAAAAAATATAGCTGGGATGTAATTTCTAATAAGTATTTAAATGAATTTAAAAATAATAATTAATTAATGTAAATATATTTTTATAACAAAATTAATAAAAAGAAAGGTGATTCTCATGGCAGAGAAAAAGTTAAACGGAACCGTAATAGTTACTTATAGATGTAACGCTAGATGTACTATGTGTAATAGATATAAATGTCCTTCAAAACCTGAAGAAGAACTTAGTGTTGAAACAATAAAAAAATTACCTAAAATGTATTTTACAAACATAACAGGTGGAGAACCATTCATAAGAGAAGATTTACCAGATATAGTACGAGAATTATATAAAAAATCTGATCGTATTGTTATATCAACTAATGGTTTTTTTACAGATAGAATTATTAAATTATGTGAAGAATTTCCTAATGTTGGAATTAGAATATCAATTGAAGGATTAGAAGAAACAAATAATAAAATTAGAGGATTAGATGATGGATTTAATAAAGGATATTCAACACTAAAAAAACTTGTTGAAATGAAACATCCAGATGTAGGATTTGGAATGACTGTACAAGATGCTAATGCAAAAGATTTAGTTGAACTATATAAATTATCTGATGAATTAAATATGGAATTTGCAACAGCATCCTTACATAATAGTTTCTATTTTGTAGAGGCAAAAAACATTATTCATGATAGACCAATGGTAGCAAAAGAATTTGAAAAATTAATTAATGAACTTTTAAAGTCTAACTCTCCAAAAAAATGGTTTAGAGCATACTTTAATCATGGATTAATTAATTATATTTATGGTCAAAAACGTTTGTTACCATGTGATATGGCATTTGATACATTTTTCATAGACCCATATGGTGATGTAATGCCTTGTAATGGAACTAAAGACAAAGAAATAATGGGAAATTTAAATGAACAAACTTGGGAAGAACTTTGGAATTCAGAGAAAGCAGAAAGAGTAAGAAATAAAGTACGACATTGTGATAGGCAATGTTGGATGATTGGATCTGTTTCTCCAGCAATGCACAAATATATATGGAAACCAGCATGGTGGGTATTTAGACATAAGTTTTTAAGATTTTTTAAACAAAATAAATATTCAATGTATGAAAACAAAATTGTTAGAGATTTTAAAGACGGAAAAGTTACCAAGGAAGAATTAGATAAATGTAGTACATGTGATATGAATTGTGTTATAAAAAATGGATTGCCTGATGAATAAGTATGATAATTGAAAAAATATGACTAAAATTGTCATATGAACAAAATATATAGATTATTAAAAAATGTTTTGTTTATTTTTAATAAATGTTTAAATGGGAGAGTTAATATGAAAAAGCCTAAAGTTAGTGTTATTGTTCCAATATATAATGTAGAAAAATATTTGCAAGAATGTATTGAATCAATATTAAATCAAAAACTAAAAAATATTGAAATTATATTAATAGATGATAATTCACCAGATAATTGCCCAAAAATTTGCGATTATTATAAAGAAAAAGATTCTAGAGTTAGAGTAATTCACAAAAAAAATGAGGGATTAGGGTTAGCAAGAAATTCAGGTATTAATATTGCTATGGGTGAATATATTTCATTTGTAGATTCTGACGATTTTATTAGTGAAAATATGTTATATAACTTATACAATATTGCAATAAAAGAAGATGCTGATGCAGTATATTCTGGAATAATTGATTTATTTCCAAATGGAAAAATAAAAAAAAATCCCAATTCATATGGTAATATGGTTTTGAAAAACAATCAAATAGATAGAATAATGTTAGATATGCTTGGCTCTACACCTAAAAAAAAGAAAGACCAAAGCTTTCCAATTTCTAGTTGTGTAGCAATATATAGAAAAGAAATTATTGATAAGAATAGACTTAGCTTTTTTTCAGAAAGAGAATATATTTCAGAAGATTTAATATTTAATATTTATTTTTTAAGAAATTCAAAAATAGTTTGTACGTCTTCTAAGTGTGATTATTATTACCGAAAAAATTACAACTCTTTAACAAAAAGATATAATTCAAATAGATTTGAAAAAAATATTATTTTATATAAAAAAGAATTAGAACTAATACATGAGCTGGGTTTTAAAGATGCTGATAATAGAATTCAACGTACTTTACTTGGAAATACTAGAGTATGTTTTAAACAAATTGTTACAGTATCAGATTTAAGCTTTAAAAATAAAATAAAAGAAATAAAAAAAATCTGTAATAATGATGTTATTCAAGAAGTTTTAGATAAGTATCCTTACCATCAAAATCCAACAAAGCAGAAAATAATATCAATTTTGATAAAACATAAAATGATTTACTTAATTTACCTTTTCTGTAGAATTGGAGGATTTTATAGATGATAATAAAAGATATAAATAAAAAAATAATTTATATAATATTATACATAACTTTGTTTTCATCATTATTAATAGAAATAATTCCATCTTTTTCGATTTTACGATATATTCCTGATTTTTTAATAATTTTTTCCATATTTTTAAGTTTAAAAAAAAAGAAAAAACACACTAAAACTTCTTTAATAAATTTTTTTATTATAAGTTATCTAATAATTGTAATTTTATCAGCAATTTTAAATACAGTAAAAATTACTTTGTTTTTTTGGGCCTTAAGAAACTCCTTTAGATTTATTTTCTTCTTTTATTTGTGTAAAGAAAATTTAAATATTGAAGATATAAGAAGAATTATTAATGATCTATACAAAATTCACTATTTTAATTTTATATTAGTTTTAATTCAATACTTTATTTTTAAGTATAAGGGGGATTATCTTGGCGGTATATTCGGTACATCTCAAGGTTGTAATGGATTTATGAATATATTTTTAATCATTACTACAAGCCTTGCTATAAGCAAATTTCTCTCTTTGAAAAAAGATAGTAAAAAAAATTTCAATACAGGTTTAAATTTTATTTTTATAGTTATTACAAGTATATTGATATCTGCAATGTCTGAACTAAAGGTATTCTTTTTAGAATTACTTTTAATATTACTAGTATGTTTTTGCAGTTATAAATTTTCAATAAAAAAATTAGTTATTATATTTTTTATAATATTAATTGGGATAATGGGAATACGTATAACGATAACATTATTTCCAAACTTTGAAAATTTTTTTTCAAGCATTACAGAAATTATGAAATATTCTAATTCAACTGGTGACAATAATAGATACATAATTGGTAGAAGTTCATTTTACTATCAAATAAATAAAAATTTTTTTAATAATTCTAATATTAAACAAATAATAGGAAATGGCTTTGGATCGGCTGAAATGTCTTCCAATTTCGCATTTTTAAATAGTGATTTTTATAATGCTTACTCATCATATGAATATAGAAATCTTTCTTCGGCCATGATTTATATAGAAACAGGTTTAACAGGATTAATATCATACATATTCATTTATATATCAATCATATTTTACACAATTTTATCAAGCAGAAGAATAAAAAAAAGTGATTGTTATATTTTAAAAAGTATTGTAATTATATCAATTTTATTGATTTTTAATATTTTCTATAATAGCACTAGTAGAAGAGATATTTCCTATTTATCATTTTTATTGTTATCTTTTTCACCAATAATAATTTCATATAAGGAGATGAATGAACTAGAATGAAAAAAATTATTTTTTTGCTAACAAAAGATTGTATGTCAAAAGAGTCTTTACCAATATATGGTAACAAATTATTTAATACACCAAATATCGATACATTAGCACATAATGGAACAGTTTTCAAAAGGCATTACACAACAGCATCATCTACATCTATGTCAATGAGTTCTTTTTTAACAGGAAAGTATCCATATGAGTTCTCAAGCAGAAAAACTTATAAACCTGTTTTGAAAAATGAATTTAATAGTATTTTTGACATATTACAAAAAAAGGGATATATATGCCATTTAATATGGGACAAAACTTGGATGGACATGGCATGGAAATATGTACGTGAATTTGGTGACGAAAATAAAACAATTATACATAACATTGATATTGCACAACCAGCTGGCTCACATAAAAAGAAAGATGCAGAGAAAAAAATAATAAGAAATGATAAAAAAATGGAAGAAACCTATAATAAAATTTATACTGAACTAAATTCTATTGATTTATCTAAGCCTGTATTTATTTGGATGCATCTTCCACATATATTAAAAGGTAGAAATTCTTATATGGATGATATGGAGGATTTTGATAATATTGTTGGTTTTGTAAGAAAAATGGTAGGTGATGATAACATTTACCTAACAACTGATCATGGACATATGAACATGCATAAGGGCCTGGTAGGTTATGGATTTCACGTTTATGAACCAATAGTTTGTATTCCATTGATAACTCCTAGAATTGATAATATAAAAAGTGTTGATTTTTTAACTTCGCATTTGGATTTAGTTGAATTAATATTGAATAATAAAATCATTGAAAGAAAATTTACAATTGTTGACACTGCATACTATATGCAACCACATAGAAAAACTGCAATTATTGGTGAGCGATTTAAATATATATATAATAAAGAAACAAATGTTGAAGAACTTTATGATTTAAGTTATGATCCAGAAGAAAATTATAACATATTAATTGAAACATATTATGATACAGACAGAAATAGCATAGTTAGATATGATGAACTATACTATTATCCATATAAGGATGATGCATTAAAAGCTTATTGTGAATTAAAGAAAAAATTTTTAAAAATGTATTGTAGAGGTACAAAAAATCAAGAAATTAAAATGAAATTAAGAAAAAAATTTAGTAATATTAAATTTAAAATTAAAAATAGATTATAAGGTGAATTTTATGAAAAAAATACCTAAAGTTATTCATTATTGTTGGTTCGGTGGAAAACCATTACCAGAAGAATATAAAAATTATATAGAATCTTGGAAAAAATACATGCCTGATTATCAAATAATAGAGTGGAACGAAAAAAATTTTGATATTAGAAAATGTGAATTTATTAAATCTGCGTATGAACATAAAAAATGGGCTTTTGTTTCAGATTATGCGCGTTTAGATATTATTTATAATAATGGTGGAATTTATTTAGATACTGATGTAGAAGTAATAAAAAATTTCGATAAATTACTGTCATATGAATGCTTTATGGGATTTGAAGTAAGTGGTTTTATTAATACAGGTTTGGGGTTTGGTGCAGTAAAACATCATCCAATCATTAAAGAAAATTTAGATTATTATAATGACTTGAGGTTTATAAATGATGATGGTACTTTCAATACTATTACTTGTCCCAAAATAACGACTGAAATATTAAAAAACAAAGGACTCAAAATTAGTAAAAAACTTCAATTTATAAACGGAGTAGCAATATTCCCTACAGAATATTTTTGTCCTTTAAATTATTATAATGGTAAGTTACAAATTACTGAAAATACATATAGTATCCATAGATATTCAATGTCTTGGATAGACGATAACGATAAAAAATGGCACTATGTAATGCAAAAATTTGAACCAATATTTGGAGTAAAAAATTCAAAAAAATTTATAAAGGTAATTAGTTTTCCTCAAAAATTCTTTCTAAAAATAAAAAATCAGGGGTTAAATCATACATTAAATTATTATTTGATTAAATTTAAAGGAAGAAGAAAAAAATGAAAAATAAATACAAATACTTATTAAAAAATATTGGACTATTAACAATTAGCAATTTCAGTAGTAAATTATTAAGTTTTTTCCTTGTACCGCTTTATACCGCTGTATTATCTACATCTGATTATGGCAGTTATGATTTAATATATACAACAGTAACTTTGTTAACACCTATTTTAACTTTAAATATTTCGGAATCTATTTTGAGATTTTCGTTGGATGAAAATAATGATAAATCACAAATCATGATGATATCGATAAAATATTTTCTTTTTGGGTTTATTATTTTTTTAATATTATTTATAATAAATTGTTATTTTAAATTTGTATATATACTTAATGAATATTCAGCTTATTTTATTTTTCTTTTTGTAACTACTACTATTTTTCAAATTTTACAATACTTTGTAAGAGGTTTAGGAAAAATTTTTGATTTAGCAATGAGTGGTGTAATTAATACTGTAATAATGATATCTTTAAATTTATATTTTCTATTAGTATTGAAATTAGGATTGGATGGATATTTTTTAGCTAGCATAATTTCATATGTTTTTTCTTGTTTCTATTTATTAATAAGAATTAGAATTTTTAAATATTTAAGTTTAAATAAAATAAATAAGAAATTAGAAAAGAGTATGATAATGTATAGCAGACCTCTTGTCCTTAATTCGTTAAGTTGGTGGATAAACAATGCTTCAGATCGATATATTGTTACTTGGATGTGTGGATTGTCGATAAATGGTATATATTCAGTTGCATACAAAATTCCATCTATTCTTTCAGTAGTACAAACAATATTTAATCAGGCATGGCAGTTATCAATTGTTAAATTATATGATAAAAATGATAGAGATATTTTTTTAAAAAACATTTATTGTACGTATAATTTTATAATGATAGTAGCATGCTCAGTAATGATAATTTTTACAAAAATAATTGCAAGTATTTTATATTCAAAAGATTTCTATTCTGCATGGAGATATGTTCCACTATTAATGATTTCTGTTTTATTTGGAGCACTCGCAGGAGTATTAGGTGGGGTTTTTCAAGCAGCTAAAGACTCGAAATTTTTAAGTTATACAACTGTAATTGGGGCGATATCAAATTTTATTCTAAATATAATTTTGATATACAAAATTGGAGTTATGGGAGCTGCTATGTCAACAGCTATGTCATATTTTATTGTATGGTTAATGAGGTTAATAAAGGTAAAAAGATATGTGAGTTTGAAATTAAATT
The DNA here is from genome assembly GCA_947581765.1 of uncultured Bacilli bacterium. Classification (GTDB taxonomy): domain Bacteria; phylum Bacillota_I; class Bacilli_A; order RF39; family UBA660; genus UBA5578. The sequence goes on along the minus strand of CANPVU010000001.1, from coordinate 24,634 downwards.
TAAAAAGAGATTTTTTTTCCTATATTATATTAATTCTTCAAATAATTTTAATCTTAACAATAAAATATAATATTGTTTTATATACAGTTGAAATTTTTATGTTACTTTTTATTTTATTTATTAATCATAAAGAAATAAAGAAAATATTAAAAAAAATATCTAAAAATAAGAATGGTGATATAAATGAAAAAATTTATCAATAAAATATATTTAAAATATAACTCTTCATTGTTAAAATTTTTTTGCTTTATTTATAGAAAAAATAAAGTAAAGAATAATTTCTTTGTATTTCAAAGCGAAGGCGATTATACAGATAATGCAAGAGCACTTTCTGATTATATTTTAAATAATATGACAAAAAACAATATAAAATTGATTTGGATAGTAAAAAACAAAAAAGAATTTAGGAATAACGAATATGAAAAATTTTTCCAATATTATACTTGGAACCCACTAGAAATAAAAAGAAAATCAAATATATTATGTACTGCTAAATATTTTTTCTTTACTCATCCTTGGTGGTTTAAAAAAATTCATAAAGAACAAGTTGTAGTTAATTTATGGCATGGAACAACATTCAAAAATCCTACCACCTCAATTGGTAATACATATGATTATATGATTTGTCCATCTTTTAATGTTATGCCTTGGCTTTCAAAGTTTACAGGTACCCCTAGAAATAAAATGATATATTGTGGATATCCCAGAAACGATTACTTGATGATAGATAATCATAAAAAAATAAATAAAATATTAAAAATTAATAATCAAAAAGTTATTATATGTATGCCTACATATCATCAAACAAATGAAAGAAAGGATTCATCCGTTGTTAATAAATACATAATTCCTTTTGTAGAAAATGAATTAGATTTAATACAATTGAACAATAAGTTAGATAAAGAAAACGTTATATTAATAATTAAACCGCATCATTGCCAAATTTTTAATTATGATAATAATATTAATTTAAAAAATATAATTTTCATTAATGATGACGATTTAATAAAATATAATATTCAATTATATGAACTTCTATCTTGTACTGATGCCCTTTTAACTGATCTTTCATCTGTTTATTTTGATTATTTATTACTTGACAAGCCAATTGGATTTTACTTGAAAGATGTTGAAGACTATGAATTAAAACGTGGATATATGATTTCTAATTATAAAGAATATATGCCAGGAGATTTCATTATTGACATAAATTCATTTTACTTATTTATTGAAAATATTTCAAAAAATTTTGATAAATTTAAACAAGATAGAGCTAAAATTAATAATTTTGTAAATAAATATAAAGTTAATAATTGTGAAAGATTACTAAATTTTCTCAAAATAAAAATATAAATAAAAATTTATCATATAAAAAATATGATTTTATAAGTAAATGTTTAATTAAGTTAGAGGTGATAAAATGAAAAATGCAATAATTTTAGCGGCTGGTAAATCTAATAGATTTGCACCGTTTACTTATGAAAAACCAAAAGGTTTATTCATCGTTAAGGGTGAAGTATTAATTGAAAGGCAAATTGAGCAATTAATTGAGGCAGGAATTGAAGAAATTTTAATTGTTGTTGGATATATGAAAGAAAAATTCTTTTATTTAGAGCAAAAATACAAACAAGTTAAACTTATAGTTAATAATACATATGGAAAATATGGAAATATTTACTCATTATATGTAGCAAAAGCATACTTAAAAAATACTTTTATATGTTGTGCAGACCATTATTTTATAAGCAACCCATTTATTGATAATAATAGTGATAATATCTCATACAGAGCAGCTACATACTATTCAAAAAAATTTAGAGAATTTTCTATAGATTATACAGATGCTAAGGTAATATCAGGATGCTATATTGGTGGCCATGATAAAATGGCAATGATAGGACACGCTTATTTTAATGAAAGATTCTCAAATAAATTAAGAAATTTACTTGAAAAAGAAATAAATGATTTTGGTGTTGCTAATATGTTTTGGGAAGAATTTTTCGCGATACATATAAAAGATTTAACATTATATATGAAAGAATATGATTATGATAAAATATTAGAATTTGACTCAATTGATGAATTAAGAAGATTTGATTCCGACTTTTTATTGAATGTTGATTCAGAAATAGTAGAAAATATTTGTAGTAAATTAAATTGCCATCCAAATGATATTTATGATATTTCAATTATACAAGCTGGTTTAACAAATGTATCATTTAAATTTACAGTAGATAGAACTGAGTATGTTTATAGGCATCCTGGAGGAACTGCAGGAAATTTAATAGATAGAAAAACTGAACTTTATACTCAAAATAAAGCAAAAGAAATGGGACTTGACAAATCTTTTATTTATATGGATCCTTCTGGTTGGAAATTATCTTATTATGTTCAAGATATAGTTAAATGTGATTTTATAAATAATCATTCTCAACTAAAGAAAGGAATGGAATATCTAAGAAAAACACATACAATACCTATAAGTGATGATGTAAAAATATTTGACAATGTAGAAGAAGGAAAAAAATTATGGAAAATAGCATCTTCTACAAAAGGAAATATATTTAAAGAATTTAAAGATTTAATTGATAAAGTAGATATGGTAAATGAATATCTAAAGGAAGAAAGAAAAAAATATAATATACAAATGGTTGTAAGTCATAATGATGTGTATGAACCAAATTTTATTGCAACAAAGAACGGTGATTTATATTTAATTGATTGGGAATATGCTGGTATAATGGATCCTGCAAATGATATATGTAGTATTATAACTAGATACGAATATAATGAAGAAATAAAAGAAAAATTAATCAAAGAATATTACGGTAGAGATTTAACTGATTTAGAGCATAGACATGTAATGGGACAATCAATAATAAATGCATTTTATTGGGTATCTTGGGGAATGTATAAAGGTAGTTTAGGTGAAGAAGATGGATTCTTTCTATTACCTTCATATAGATATTTAGTAAATAACATTGATAAAGTTATTGAAAGTTACAAGGAGATGTAATTATGAGTAATATAGCAATAATCTTAGCAGGTGGAGTTGGTACAAGATTAGGTGCAGATATCCCAAAGCAATTTATTGAAATTTTTGGAAAGCCTGTATTAGCTTACACAATTGAAGCATTTCAAAATAGCAACGAAATCGATAAAATAGAAATTGTATGTCATAAAGATTATATAGATTATTTATCAAAGATAGTAACAGAAAACAAATATACTAAGGTAAAATGGATTACACCAGGAGGAAAAGACTTCCAACATTCTGTATTAAATGGAGTAAATAATTTAATTGGAAAAATTAATGAAAATGACAATGTAATAATTCATTTTGGTGCTTCTCCATTTGTAAGTGAAGAAATAATTTTAGATTCAATTAAAGTATGTAATAAAAAAGGCAATGCAATATCAACAACTCCATTCTATCTATTATCTGGATATAGAGATTCTGATGGTGAAAAATCTACAAATTATATAGATAGAGAAACAATAGTTTGTATGAATTCCCCACATGCCTTTAAGTTTGAAGTAATAAAAAATATATATGAAGAGGCTATTAAAACAGGCATTATAGACAAAGTAGAACCCCATACTACTACATTGATGTATAAATTAGGTATTCCAATATACTTCTCTAAAGGAAGTCAAACAAATATAAAAATAACTACTAAAGAAGATTTAGAATTATTTGAAGGATATCTGTTGGTTAAGAAAAAAATTAAATAATAAACATAATAAAAAGTTGTAAAAATACAACTTTATTATTTGGTCTAAAAAACTAAAAATAGTTAAAATTTAATATTTATTTTTATTTATAAATATATCTTTATACTTAAAAATATATTTATTAACTATAAAGATATATACTAAAGCTATTATTAAATTAATTGTATTAATGAATATATTGTTTATCAAATACATAATATAACTTAATATAAATATAATTGTAAATATAATTATATTTTTGATGTCCAATTTATAATTTGCATACTTTTTACTATCAATATATCTATATATTGCCATTACCATATATGATATTAATGTAGAGATACAAGCTGCATATAATCCTATAAATTTAATTAAACAAAAATGTATTATTAAATTTATTATTGCTGATATTATTGTAGTATTTGCAACTTTTTTTGTTTCCTTCCGCGCTACATATATTGCACCTATTAAGCTTATAAGTACATTCCAAGAGTTTGAATATAATAAAATTGGTATATAATTATATGATGTTAAATATTCTTTTCCTACTAATATATCATATAAAAATGGTAAAACTACTACTATTAATATTGACATAGATGAAAATAAATTTAATAATTTGTTAATCATGGTTGATAAATATTTATCACTATCTTCATCGTCAATGTGTAATATAACTGTTTCTTGCCATGATAAATGAAAAATCGAATATATACTATTTAGTATATTAGAAAACTTACATGATACTGTATATATTCCATTGTAAGCAATTCCTATAAATAATGATATAATTGTTCTATCAGATACATTAACAATCCACCATGATAGTGAGTTAGGAATCATAGGAAGAGTATATTTTAATATTTCTTTTAATGTTGATAAATTAATTAAGTTTAATTTTATATATTTGAATAGATTACTTCTAATTATGATATAAATTATACAAAAGGAATTTGCAATAGATGATGATATTAAAATACTTTTAGCATCCATATGAACAACAATTATTAAAATAATATTTGTTATTAATGTAATAATTCCAGTAATGATACTGGCAATTGAATAATCTTTAGTTTTTCCTAATCCTCTTAATACATGGAGTAAACTACTGCTTATCATTAAAACAATCAAATTTAATATTACATATCCAAAATACTTTATATTTATAAATTTAAATAAGACGAGTCCGATTGATGTTGTTATAATCAGACTTATTGATAAAATTAAAATTGAGTTACTTATCGTTTTACTTATTTCTTTGTAATTATTTCTCTTATCAACCAAAAATCTAAATAGTGCACTATCTATTCTAAAAGTAAGAATAGGAGTAAATAAAGAGATATATGTTTGAAATAAATCAACTAATCCATAATCTTCTGACAACAAATATCTTGTAAATAAAGGTAAAAGTAAAAGAGACATGAATTGAGTTGCGAATTTACCAATAAATATTATTATTGTGTTCATTATAAAATCTTTATTTCTAGACATTTATTCACCATTATTTTTATTTAATAATTTTTCTCTTAATATTGTAGAAGAAGTTCCTTTTGTATATGGAAAATATACTACATCTGTTCCAATTTGATTAAGCTCTGATTCTATATTATTCCACTTTTCGGTTCCCTTCCAATCATCACCAACAAATATAGCATCTACATTATATTTTTGGCAAACTATTTTCTTGTTCATATTTTCTTGTGGAATAACCATATCAACATATCTAATTGCTTCAACAATTTGTCTTCGTTCTGAAAATGGAATAATTGGTACCTTATTTTTATATAGTGCTAGTTCATCTGTTGTTACTCCAACAATTAAATAATCGCAATTTTCTTTAGCTTTTTTTAAAATATTTAAATGGCCTATATGAAACATATCAAATACGCCTGATGTATATCCTATTTTATATTTTTTCATATTTTTTTCCTTCTTTCACAATTGAATCAATTCTTTTTTTTACAAGAAAAGCCGCATTTCCGTGTTCATATAAACCAATTTTTCTTTTAAATTTATTCATTTGATTTTTATTGTAATATTTATCATAGTTTTCAATTATACATATTAATTCATCATCAGTATATGCTTTTGGAAAAGGTAACTCATTTATATCAAAATACAAATCTCTCTCTTTTTGTAAATAATTTTTTATATCTTTTAGTAGTAAAATACATTTTTTTTCTGCAATTAACATATCAAATAAGCAACTTGAATAATCGGTAATTAAAATGTCTGAAATTGTTAATAATTCTTGTATATCAGGATAACATGTAACATTTTTTATATTTTTCTGTAAATCTATTTTCTTAGTTAATGGATGAAATCTAACTAATAGTTCATAATTATTACTTATTTTTCTGTATACCTTTTTTATATTCATCATAACATCATTCATACTGCAATTTTTTCTATAAGTTGGTGCATATAAAATTATTTTTTTTCTCGAGTCCAAATTTAATTCTCTTGTTAATCTTTTTTTTAACGATACTTTATTTTTTTCATCAAAAAAAACATCACATCTAGGTGTACCAGTCTTCGATATTTTTCCAGAATATAAAAATGCTCTAGAATAGATATCATAACTAAATTTACAACCACTCAATATTTCATCAATGTATTTTGAATCATTTTTCATAGTCAAAATATAATATTTAGAAAAATTAGATTTTGCATCCATTTCAATTTTTTTTAATCTTAATGGACTATGCCAAGTTTGAATATAATACTGTTCTTTTCTTTTTGTAAAAAATAATGGAAATCTACAATTATTTATAAGTACCTTAGATGTTGACAAATAATAAAAATATTTTATTGAATTTCGTTTAACTTTGATTATTTCTTTTGGAAAAGGAGATTCTATATTATTAACAGCCCAAACAATTTCATAATAATCATCTTTTAACAACTCTTCACTTATGTATTTTTGACTGTCACCATAACCTTTTCCATTATAGTTCATAAGGAAAATTCTATTATTTTTAATTTTAAAGATAAAAAAACAATGGAAAAAAAACTTTATTAATTTTTGCCTAATTATAGATAAAATGTCACTCATAATTAAATACCCCTAACTTTAAATTTTTTAAATTGTAAATTATATAAAAAACTAGAAACATATATGAAATGCTATTTAAATGAACAGGAGTAGCAAACCAGATAATAAAATATCCTCCTGAAATTCCCGATAAAACGTATGCAATTTTTTTTATTACGTCATTATTACTTTTTAAATTTTTGCTAAGTTCTTTTCCAACAAAATATACAATAAAAAGTATTACGGATAGCATAATGATTCCGCCAGTATACATGAAATCTAAGAAATAGTTATGGCATGAATTTATATGTCCTATTTTTGATTTTTTTAGCAATTGTTGCTCATTACCATATCCATATATTGAAGATTTTTTTATCCATTCTATTGATTTATCCCATATTAAGCTTCTTCCTGTAAAAGTTAAACTTTTATGTAAAATACCTTCAATAAACCATTTAAATAAATTTTGAATCTTAAATATTATAAAAGAAAAAAACATTATAATTGTTATATAAAACATATGCCAATAATTAAAAAAACGCTTGATTGTATTATTATTATTTAATTTTATATAAAATATAGTAAATAATAATGCAATGATAGAATTAGCTGACCAAGTTGCAATTACGCAAAATAAGCATATGAACAAAAAAAGATAATGGCTAATATTTTTTTTGTAATTAATAAAATGAGATATAAAAACTATAGAGATTGCTGGATATAAATATTCAATTGTATTATTTCTATGACCTAAAAAATAATGAGGGTTAATATTGTTTGCATCATACAATCCATTTGGATAAAAAATCATACTTATTATTTCAATAAATAAAATAATATAAAAAAAGAAAGATGCTATTTTAAAATAAACTTGAGGATTATTATACATATAATATTTTGTGATAACTAAAAGATTAAATGCTACTATATATGCCCTTACAACACCCATTAATTGTGTTCCTCCATTAATTACTGTAGAGATTAAATATATTAGGTAATATAAAGTTATAAGTATAAGCATTTTATCAAATCTTTTAAAATGAAAAATTGATATAAAAAAGCAACAGCACTGTAATAAAACATATATTGAATCAAAATGTTTTATACTTTGAAAAAAAGGCGAGGTAAAACTAGAAAATAATAAAAGAAATGTAATTAAAAAAATAATAAAATTTCTTGTTCTATCTGACATATTTGTTAAATTCATATATCAAAGCACCTACCTCATTTCAATTTATTAATAATTTTATATATTTCTTTAGAGTTTAAAAAAACAAACATTTCTTTTAAATATCCAATCTTCCAATTTGATTTTAAAAATAATTTTATATTTTTTCTTGGATGTTTTACAAAATCTAATAAACCATTATATTGAATTATTTTTTCAAAGTATGCATCATAAAATTTTAAATCACCTAATAAATAACATTCTGAAATAGTAGGATTTGTAAGTAAATCCTCCATACATGCATAACATTTTATCCAATTGATATTAAAATTTAATTTTGATTTTTTATATTCTTCAATAAATTGCAAAGCACCACTCTGAACTTGCTGAACGAAAGTACTATATTCTCCTTTTTCTGGTTCAAGCTCACACATTACATTTTCATTTTTTGAAAAATATTTTTTTGCAGAACCATGGTCTGCTGTAAACATCAATTCAATCAATCCATTAAATCCATATATTAAATTAGAATCATATTTTTTATTTTTATTATATGAGTAAATATAACCGTCCGCTTTGTTTGAATCATAATTGTCTTTTTTAAGTAATCCTAAATACAATCCATAGAAATCAATTTTTAAATCAAATAAATTGCATAAATCAGTTAGTGATTTTTGCATTGTTCCATACCAACCAATATCAACTAACCCGATTAATCCTTTTTTCATGTTTTTCTCAATATATTTTCTTGCTTGCATCTGTTCATTGGCTGCATTTTTGTACATTTCGCTTTTCACAATATTAAAAATATCATTTCCTTCATCAGAACATAATAAATTTCGATTAATTGTTTTTCCATATTTGTTAATAAGAATATTTTCTATTTCTTTATTTTCAATTCCAATTTTTTTTAAAAAATCAGATATTTCCTCATATTTTTTTATATATGGAACTATTGATAATATATCTTTCATTTCTTTTGCGTTTTCTAATAGTGGAACAGTTAACGATCTTCTTGATGCCAAGAAATAAGGATAATCCTCATCATAGATTAATGAATAAGCTTTTTTTACTATTTGCCCATCTCTTGATAAAAAACAAATACTATCCAATTTTTCCAGTTCTATTTTACTATGTATCCAATTACAAAAGCCAAATAATAATGGCCCAAAATAAGCATATCCAATATATTCAAAATAGGTATCAACTTTCTTATCAGAAATAAATTGATATAATTTTTTATAATCTCCTTTAAAATTTATCAACTTTTTTAAATGTTTATCCTGTTTATTTTTCCATAAAATACTTTTTATTCCATTTAATTTCGGCATAATATAATCACTAATTTTATTATCACCAATATGAATCATTTTGTTTTTGGGTATAGCCAGTTTTTTAATAATATATTTAAAAATCTTACCATTATGTTTTCTAAGTTGTATATCAGATGAAACAAATAGATAATCAAATTCAAAATTAAAAAACTTTAAGATTTTTTCTAATATCTCTTTTGTATAATACATATCCGAAATTATAATTATTTTTTTGCCATCTTTTTTTAGATTATTAATTTTTTGTTTCAATTTTAGATTTGGATACAAATTTTCAATTTCAGTTTCAATTTCCAACTTTATTGCAATTTGTTTTTCATCTTTACTATAATCAGATATATAGTCATAAATCTCATATATTGTCGCTTCAATTTTTTCAGATTTTTGTGCTTTTTTTTCTGCGACTAATCTTTTTGATGCATGATTTAAAAATTTTTTATCAATTTTAATAAGCTTTTTTTCTACTAAATTATGTATTTCATTAGGTGATATTTTCCTATATAATAATGTGTCAAATATATCAAAAGAAAAATACTCATAATTTAATTTCTTAAATACATTCATTAATTATCACCAAAATTCTTAAATTGTTTTTCTATATCTGCATTAACAATTTCTTCACCAGTTTTATTTTTTAATTGTTCAAGTGAAGCAGTAGATAATCCATTATTTACTACACAATTCATATCACATGTACTACATTTATCCAATTGTTCCTTGCTAACTTTTCCATCTTTAAAATCTCTAACAATTTTGTTTTCATACATTGAATATTTATTTTGTTTAAAAAATTTTAAAAACTTATGTCTAAATACCCACCATGCTGGTTTCCATATATATTTGTGCATTGCTGGAGAAACAGATCCAATCATCCAACATTGCCTATCACAATGTCGTACTTTATTTCTTACTCTTTCTGCTTTCTCTGAATTCCAAAGTTCTTCCCAAGTTTGTTCATTTAAATTTCCCATTATTTCTTTGTCTTTAGTTCCATTACAAGGCATTACATCACCATATGGGTCTATGAAAAATGTATCAAATGCCATATCACATGGTAACAAACGTTTTTGACCATAAATATAATTAATTAATCCATGATTAAAGTATGCTCTAAACCATTTTTTTGGAGAGTTAGACTTTAAAAGTTCATTAATTAATTTTTCAAATTCTTTTGCTACCATTGGTCTATCATGAATAATGTTTTTTGCCTCTACAAAATAGAAACTATTATGTAAGGATGCTGTTGCAAATTCCATATTTAATTCATCAGATAATTTATATAGTTCAACTAAATCTTTTGCATTAGCATCTTGTACAGTCATTCCAAATCCTACATCTGGATGTTTCATTTCAACAAGTTTTTTTAGTGTTGAATATCCTTTATTAAATCCATCATCTAATCCTCTAATTTTATTATTTGTTTCTTCTAATCCTTCAATTGATATTCTAATTCCAACATTAGGAAATTCTTCACATAATTTAATAATTCTATCTGTAAAAAAACCATTAGTTGATATAACAATACGATCAGATTTTTTATATAATTCTCGTACTATATCTGGTAAATCTTCTCTTATGAATGGTTCTCCACCTGTTATGTTTGTAAAATACATTTTAGGTAATTTTTTTATTGTTTCAACACTAAGTTCTTCTTCAGGTTTTGAAGGACATTTATATCTATTACACATAGTACATCTAGCATTACATCTATAAGTAACTATTACGGTTCCGTTTAATTTTTTCTCTGCCATGAGAATCTTCCTTTCAAAATATTATTTATTTTCATAAATCTTTAAAGTTTTAATAACAACGTCATCCCAGTTATATTTATTTAGAATATAATCTTGAGCATTAGTTTTATACTTAATAACAATGTCTTCTTTATCTAATAATTTTTGAAGTTTATTTTTTAAATCTTCAATATTTGATTTTTTAAATGTTAATCCATTATCTTTTATTACAGTAGCACATTCCTCTATATCAGAAGTTAGGCAACAATTTCCATAACTCATTGCTTCAAGTAGTGAAAGAGGCATACCTTCTAAATCACTTGGTAAAACATATATGTATGCATTGCTATATAGTTCTTCCAATTCTTGCCCTTGAATAAAACCGGTAAATATAATGTTTTTATTATTTTCTGATTTTTCTTTTAACTCGGAATAATATTCATTAGTATCACTAGCACCGCCAGCAATAACTAATTTTTTGTTTGTTTTAATTTTGTTAAATGCATCAATTAAATAATGAATTCCTTTTTCTGGAACAATTCTTCCCAAAAAAAGTATGTAGTCATTTTTTCTTAATCCATATTTCTCATTTATGATTTTTGCTTCTTTTATTTCTGGTTTAGAAACTCCATTAGGTATAAAGTTTGTATCCCTGTTGTATGTTTCTTTGAAATATTTTTTTACGTTTTCACTAAGTACAATTATTTCATCTGCATACTTAGCAGCCATTTTTTCACCAAATTTTATATATTTGGAGGCAAAGCCATTTTTCCATTTAGCTCTTTGCCAATCTAATCCATGAATTGTTGCAATTACTTTTTTTCTAGAGAAAAGTTTAATTATTGGAATCATGGCACATGGACCTTCGGCATGGTAATGTACTATTTCTGCATTAGAAAAAAGTATTTTAAATGTTCCAAAAAAAGAAGATGTCATAGCTGCTAAACCTTTTTTATCAATTGTTAATACTTCTTTTATTTTTATACCTTTATATTCTTTTAATTTTTTAATCTTCTCATTTTTATCTAATACATGTTTACCACGTCTATTGTAGCAAGTAACTTCGTTACCAAGTTGAACCATTCTAGTTGATAATTCTTCTACAACAATTTCAACTCCACCTTCACGTGAGGGTATTCTCTTATGACCTATCATTGCTATTTTCATTTATGTACCTCTTTACAATGTAATTAATCTAATTATTAAAAAAAATTTCCAACAACTTTTCTTAAAGTAAAATCATTTGCGATTTCATTTTGTTTTTCTGAAAATTCGTAAGATATGTTTCTACCATTGTGGACTTCAATAAAGTCAACATATTTATATATTTCTTGTAATGCTTTTTTTGTTAATACAGTATCTTTTCTTTTTTCATCATATGGATGTGGAATATAAACAAATCCATTTTGATTAATTATTTCTTTCACAGTATCAATTGCACTCATTCCTTCTTGAATTTTTCTTTTCAAAAATAGACCAATTATTTCTCCATCAGCTGTAAAAATCTCTTCGCCAACAATGACATCAATATTCTTCTTTTTGAAGAAATCTTTATATTTAAGTGCACCTTTAATCTCATTATGATCTGTTATAGCAATAGCATTTATCTTTTTAATTTTTAACATAAAAAGCATAAACCATTTTGTAAGCAAACTATCTTTAGATGCAATTGTGTGAACATGAAACTCAATTCTAAAATTTTTTTTCATTTTTTTCACCATATCTAATTAATAAACGACTAAGAGGCAATTTTTTTAGTGATTTTTTAAAAATAATTATCTCATTGAGTGAACCCATTTATGAATTCATTAAATTAGCCTTTATATAATAAAAAATATCAATTAATGTAAACTTAAAAAAAAATCAAAAAAAACGATTTGACTTTTGTCGAATTTGTGGTATTATATACACATTGACAGGGGGGGTTCACAAAGGGGTTCACTTTGTGAATTTTATTCAAAATTAAATAGAGGGGATTAAATGAAAAGAATTATTACCTATGGGACTTTTGATTTATTACATTATGGTCACATAAATCTTTTGAAACGAGCTAAGGCTTTAGGGGACTATCTAGTTGTTGCTCTTTCAACAGATGAATTTAATTGGAATATGAAACAAAAAAAATGTTACTTTAATTATGAACAGCGCAAAGCACTTTTAGAATCAATTCGTTATGTAGACTTAGTTATTCCAGAAAATTCTTGGGAACAGAAAAAAACTGATGCTCATGAGTATCATATTGATACTTTTGTTATAGGAGATGATTGGAAAGGAAAATTTGATTTTTTAGAGTCTGAGGGTGTTGAAGTCGTGTATCTCAAGAGAACACCAGAAATAAGTACAACACAGATTAAAAGAGATTTAAAAAAGTCTAAGTAGTGGGAGAAAAAATTATGAAAAAATATAGGATAGGATATACACAAGGAGTATATGATATGTTTCATATTGGTCATTTAAATCTTATAAATAATGCTAAAAAATATTGCGATTATTTAATTGTTGGTGTTAATTCTGATAAGCTTGTTCAAGAATATAAACATAAAACTCCTGTAATAAATCAATATAATAGATGTACTATTGTAGAAAATATTAAGGCAGTTGATAAAGCAATAATTGTGGATACATTAGATAAAGTAAAATTAATGAATCAATTAAAGTATAATGTTATTTTCATTGGAGATGATTGGAAAGGTAATTCTAGGTGGAAAAAAACAGAAAGAGAATTATCTGCATACAATGTAGATTTAATATATATAAAACATACTGATGGTATAAGTAGCACTATGCTAAGAAATGATATAGATAATAAAATAGATGGTTAAAAAGGAGAACAATATGTCAAATAGCAACCTAACAAATATACAAAAAATGATTATAGAAATTTTTGATTATATATATAATTATCTTGAAAAAAATAACGTTGAATATTATATGTTGGGAGGAACTTTATTAGGGGCAATAAGGCATGAAGGTTTTATCCCATGGGATGATGATATTGATATTGGTATACCAAGAAAACAGTATGAAATTTTTTTAGAAAAGATAGTTGAAGATTTGCCTGAATATTTAAAGTTACAAACATATTTGAATAGTGAATCACACCATTATTATTTTTCAAGAATAGTTGATACACGACATAATTTAAAACGATTAGGAAGTATAAAAGAAAGAAATGAATGTGTTTGGGTTGATATTTTTCCATTAGATGGAATGCCTAACAATTTTATTATTAGAAAAATTCATATGCTAAAATTGTTGGTTGCTAGAGCTATGTATCATATTTCGTGTTTTGAAAAAGTTAATTTAAAAAGACCTAATCGACCTTTATCTGAAAGAGTAATAATAAAATTTGTTATGATTACTGGCTTTGGTAGAAAACAAAATACTTACAAGTGGTTAAATAAAATTGACAAATTATTAAAAAAATATTCATATGAAAACTCAAATTATATTGTGAATTTTATGGGTCAATATAAATTCAAAGAAATGTTTCCAAAATGTTACTATGGTAATGGAAAAAAGTATAAATTTGAAAACTATATGTTATTTGGGCCAGAAAATTATAATGGTGTGTTGAGACAAATGTATGGTGATTATATGATTCCTCCAAAAGATAGCGAAAAAAATGCCCATGTTACTATTTTAGACGAGTAACTATGAAAGGAAAAAAATGAATAATGTAGATAACATAAGGCAACTTCAATTAGTTGAGTTAGAAATGCTTAAGGAAATTGTTAGAATTTGCTCTAAAAATAATCTTACATATTATTTAAGTGCAGGTACTTTTCTCGGTGCTGTAAGGCATAAAGGATTTATCCCATGGGATGATGATGCTGATATAAGAATGCCTAGGGAAGACTATGAAAAATTATTAGAAGTATTACCAAATGAGTTAAATAATCCATATATTGCAAAACATTTCTTATATGATAAAAATGTTCATAGATACTATTTGAGAATAACAAATCCTTCAATTAAATTATATAGAACTCACAATAAAAATGGAGAGTTTTGTGATGCTTGGCTTGATGTATTTCCACTAGATGGCATGCCAAAGAATAAGATAAAAATCGGATTAAGAAAAATTCATTTACTGTATCGCAGAATGATGTTGCAAATTTCCGTATTCGACGAAATTGTTACTTTGAATAAAAAGAGACATTGGTATGAAAATATTATAATATGGATTGTAAGACATACATCAATTCAAAAAAAATTTTCATATGAAAAAATGTGGTATAAACTTGATAAAGTGATGAAAAAATGTAGTATAAAAAAATCGCAGTATATTATAAATTTTATGGGAATGTATAAATTTAAAGATATGATGCCTAAAAGTGTGTATGGAAAAGGTGCTCTATACGAATTTGAGAATTTATTTTTTAATGGCCCTCAAAATTATGACGAGTTCTTGAAACACTTATATGGAAATTATATGGAATTACCACCAATAGATAAAAGAAATAATCATTCCGTAGAAATAATATTTGTTAAACAAGATTAATTATTAGGAGGAATAGTAGTGAAAAAAATTAGAGTTTTGCAAATTAACGCTGGTTCAAGAAATTTTGGCGGAGTGTCCGCAATGCTACTGAATATATATAGAAATATAAATAAAGATATTATTGAATTTGATTTTCTTACTCCCAATAAAACTACATACTCTGAATATATTGACGAGATAATAAATATTGGCGGAAACGTTTATGAATTTAATATTAATAACAGTACATTATTTGGAAAAGTAAAGTTATGCAGAAGATTAAAAAAATTTTTGCTTGAAAATAAATATGATATTATTCATATCAATTCTGGAATTTTATTATTTAATATGATTGTTGCTTATACTTCTAAAAAATACAGTAATTCAAAAATTATAGTTCATTCACACAACGCTGGTAGAAGGTCATTTATAAAAAAAATTTTTTCTTATCCAATAAAAAAAATTTTGGAACATAAATCAGATATGTTGTTATCTTGTTCAAATTTGGCATCTAGATATATGTATACTAAAAAAGGAATGAAAAGAGTTAAAATTATAAAAAATGGAATCAATACAAATAAATTTTCTTATAACGAACAAATAAGAGATAAAAAAAGAAAAGAATTAAAATTAGAAAACAAACTTGTTATAGGAAATGTTGGTAGATTCACTTCACAGAAGAATCATACTTTTATGATTAATGTTTTTGAAGAATTGAAAAAAAAATGTAATGCTGCAGTTCTAGTCTTAATTGGTCAAGGTGAACTGGAAAACAATATAAAAAGACTAGTTTCTGAAAAAAACTTAGAGGATAGCGTTTTGTTTTTAGGTCAACGTAAAGATGTTAATGATATGTATCAAGCAATGGATGTATTCTTTTTACCAAGTTTGTATGAGGGATTTGGAATTGTTAATATTGAAGCGCAATCATCTGGGTTAATATGCGTTGTATCAGATTCTATACCAGATGAGGCGAATGTTACTGGTTCAACAATACGTATTTCTTTAAAAGAACCAATATCGGTATGGGTTAATTCATTATTAGAAGCAAGTAAAAATGAACGTGTAAATATGAGTGATAAAGTAAAAGTGTCCGGTTATGATATAAAGATTACTGTATCTGAATTAGAAAAAATATATATAAAAATTTTAGGATAGATGGTGATTTTTTGAAAAAAATGATAAATTCAATAAAACCTTTTATATTGAGATTTATTTATAGAAATTTAGATGTGAAATTACCACAAAGAAGGTGGGAATCCTGTTTAAAAATAAAAATTTCTAAAAAAGGGAAATTATTAATTGGAAGTTACTGTAATTTCAGAAAAAATGTTCAATTACGGGTATGTGATGAAGGACGTTTAATCATTGGAAAAAATGTTTTTTTGAATACTAATGTTTCAATAACTTCTAGAAATAATATAAGAATTGGTAATAATGTTAAGATTGCTAATAACGTTGTAATAGTTGATCATGATCACGATTATAAAAATGATTTAGTTGGGTATAAAAATGGTAATGTGTATATTGGAAATAACGTTTGGATAGGAGCCAATTGCGTAATTATGCGTGACACTATTATAGGAGATAATTCAGTTGTAGGAGCAGGTACAATTTTGAAAGGAAGTTATGAAGCAAATAGTTTAATAGTTCAAAAAAAAGAATCTGTAATAAAAAATTATAAATAGGAGTGTATGTATGAAAAATTTTTTAACTCTAAATAGTAAAAAAAATAACTATATTATAATTCCATTAATTAATTTTCTTTTTTCTGTTTTTTTGTGGATAATTATACAGTGTAATTTAGGATTTAATGGAATGATAATGTGTTTCATACTTTTAGGATTGTATATAATTTTTTTTATTTTATTAAATTTATTTGATAGTGTAATTTGCTTTTATTATAATATGTTATATATGTATTTTATTATTACCTTAACATATAGAAAATTGATAGGTATAAATGCAATAAATTGGTTAAATTTTATAGATGTATTACTATTAATTTTAACAATAAAATTCATAATATCAAGACTTAGTTCTCATAATAAAATAAATGATTCAATATTGCATATTTACGTTTTATTTATTTTATTATTTTCATTTATATCATTGCTAAATGGAAATAGCATTTCAAATATAATTTCTGTTGCTTTTATTTATTTTAGAACTTTACCAATATACTTTATAATAACTTTTAATAAAAATTTTTTTAAAAAATTGGATATAAAATTATTTCTTATTCAGTGTGCTATTCCAGCGCCAATTCTCCTTTGGAAATATTCTGTAGATGATTTTGGAGGAATATTTGGAATATTTGGTGTAACCCCTTTTTCCTTGATTACAATTTTCTTATTCGGAATAGTAGTAGGGGCTTATATTAACAATAAATTTTCTTTCTTTAAATTTCTTTTTTTTAACATTTTATTTTATATGTTTTGGATACTTGGTGAAGTAAAGTTTGCAATTCTTCTTGCTCCAATTTTGGAAATTTTATTAATATTAATAAAAAATAAAAAATTAAAAAAACGCATAGAAATTACTTATAAAAAGGTTGCAATACTTGTTTTTGTTCCGTTAATCTCAATTATTGCATTTTATACTTTTTTGTTTTTTAATCAAAAATGGAAAAGTAGAATAAATAGTGTTGGATTATTAAATTATATTTTTTATTATGCCACTGGTGCTACTAATCATTCGGATATGAGTAGATTTGATGTAATAATTTATTCGTACAATAATATTTTAACGTCAGTAAAAAAGAAATTTTTTGGATTAGGGATTGGAAGCGCTATGCCACCTCAATATTTTCTGTTTGATTTTAGAGACAATTTACTTGGAAGAAACAATAATTATTTGTCATTTTATAATACTAGTTTATATGAAAAATATTCATATAACTTGGGATATCATAACACAGGATTTGGAACTGTTTTTTTAGAATCTGGTATTTTAGGAATTAGCTGTTTTATTATAATTTTTTTTATTATATTTTATAGATCATTTAAATTATTAAAGAGTAAAAATGAAATTCATTCAATTATTGGTTATGGTGGGCTAATGTTTGTTATTTATTTGTTTCCAATATTTGTGTACTATAATTTTATTGTAAGAATTAGAATGTATGCAACTATTATGATTATATTTGGTATAATATCAAGGTTTTATCGAATAGAAAAAATTCAGAGGTGATTTACTTGAAAATAGATGTCTCAATTATAATTCCAGTTTACAATTCGCAAAATTATATTGAACGTTGTTTGAAGAGTATTATTGAACAAACGTACAAAAATTTTGAGGTTATTATAATAGATGATGGTTCGACTGACAATTCTTCTAATATTTGTAATAAATATTGTAAAAAAGATTTGAGATTTAAATATTTTTACAAAAAAAATGGTGGTGTATCAAGTGCTAGAAATTATGGATTAAAGGTTTCAAAAGGAATTTTTATTTCTTTTATTGATTCAGATGATTATCTTGAAAAAGATTTTTTAAAAATTTTAATTAATAATATTAATTTAGATAGTAAAATTGATATGTCAATTTGCGGTTATAGACGAGTATATGAAAATAAAGTAAAGGATATGTTCTGTAGAAAATTTTGGGGTAAAAATGATGTTTGTACTTCTATTTGTTGTGTATTAGATTCTAGCATCTTTGCAAGCTGTGTTTGGAATAAATTATTTAAAAGTTCAATAATAAAAAAAAATAAATTAAAATTCGATTCCAAATACCTAATTGGTGAAGATTTAAAATTTTGCATTGATTACTTATGTTATTGTAGTAATACTTTTTATACAGAAAAAGTACTATATAATTATTTGATTAATTCCTCAAGTTTAATGAGACAAAATAAAAAAAGTAGTGAATTTAATAGTAAATGGATCACTGAGTGGAATTCAATTATATATTGTGAAAAATTATATTATTCAAAATTCAAAATTGAAAAAAAAGTTGAAAAAAGTTTCATAGAAAAAAAATTAAATGTGTCATTAAAACTTTTATATTTAATGGGTAAAAAATCTTATAATACAGATCAATGTACAAAAGATTTAATTAAATTTATTAGAAATAATTTTTTAAATATGCTAATTTCAAAAAAAGTATCTATTAATCGGAAGTTCAAAGGAATGTTGGCATATCTGAAATATAGTTTAGGAGGTTATAAATGAAAATAGGAATACTTACCTTTATTGGTACACAGAGTCATGGAGCTTGTTTACAGGCTTATGCTTTGAAAGAATGTTTGAATAAATTTGGCTATGAGGTAGAAATAATAAACTATGTTTCATCAGGTATAGTAGAAAATAGAAATAAATTAATTCCATGGAAAGCTAAAGGATTAAAAAGAAAGTTAGGGGCATTAAAAAATTATCCTATTGTAAACAAAAGAATAAAAAAATTTTTAAGCTTTGAGAAAAAATATTTAAAAATTTCCAAATATAATAATACAATTGATGCTGTTTTATATGATGCAATCATATGTGGTAGTGATCAAGTTTGGAATCCTGAAATAACAAAAAATGATACTACATTTTTTCTTGAATTCTTAAAAAATAATACTCGCAAATTGACATATGCAGTGAGCTTGGGAATTCCAAAATTTCCAAAAGATTTAGAAGAAAAATATATATCATTAATAAAGAAATTTGAATATATAAATGTTAGAGAAAAAGAATTAAAAAATTACCTTCAAAAATACATTCCACAAAAAAAAATTGAAGTTGTTTTAGATCCAACACAATTAATTTCTAAGGAAATATGGGAAAATTTAATTGATTCAAAACCATTAATAAAAATTCCATATATGTTAGTTCATTACCCATATATGAATGATGAAACTTGGAATAAAATTTACGAAATATCAAATGAAAAAAATTTAAATATTATTTTTATTACTAATAAAATTAAAAAATATAGGAATGTTAGGTGTTTGTATTCGGTATCTCCCATAGAATATTTAAATTATATTAAATATGCAGAAGTTATTGTTACAGGTTCATTTCATACACTTAGTTTTTCTTTAATATTTAACAAAGAATTTTGGTGTACACAATCATCAATATTAAATAGAAATTCTAGAATTTCTAATTTGCTTAATTATGCATCATTAAGTAATAGATTATTACAAAATTATAATCATTCAATTATTAATTATGATAGGGTTAATAAGTATTTAGATAAAGAAAGAGAAAAATCTTTATCAATACTTCAAGAGATGATTAAAAATAAAAGGTGAAAATATATGGGACGTGGAGAAAAATTAATTAAAAATACATTTATATTAGCAATTGGAACTTTTTTACCAAAATTTACTTCTTTTATTACATTGCCAATATTAACAGGAATGTTATCCATGGAGGAATATGGAACGTATGATTTGATTATTGTTCTGGTATCATTATTTTTGCCAGCTATAACATTACAAATACAAACAGCAGCATTTAGATTTTTAATTGATGATAGAAAAGATGAAAAAAAAGTTAAAAATATTATTAGTAACATATATGCTTTTGTTATACCTGTTTCAATAGTTGGAGTCGTTATTTTATTTTTTTGCTTATTCAAAATTTCAATATCAATTAGAATTGCAATTTGTTTATATTATATTTCTGATATTATGGTAAGTACTACTAGACAAGTTGCAAGGGGAATATCCCAAAATTTTAAATATTCTATAAGTGCTATTTTAAACTCATTATTTCAATTAATCTTTGTAGTAGCATTTGTTAGAATTATAAAAAAGGGATTGTTTGGAGCTATAATAGCACTTTCTATGTCAAGTATTATTTCTTTTATATATTTGTTATTTTCTTTAAAGTTATATAATTTTATTGATTTAAGTTTATTATCAATAAAAGAAATAAAAAAATTATTAAATTATTCTTGGCCAATGGTACCTAATAGTATGTCTATGTGGATTATGAGAATGTCTGATAGAATTGTTATTTCATTATTTATGGGAGTAACTTCAAATGCAATATACTCAGTTGCAAATAAAATCCCACAGTTACTTACTATTGCTCAGAATACTTTTACAATGGCGTGGCAAGAAAATGCTTCTATAGTATCTAAAGATAAAGATGTTCAAAAATATTATTCAAATATGTTTAAAGTATTGTTTAATTTAATGTCTGGTACTATGGGTCTAATCATTTCATTAACTCCTTTATTATTTGTAATACTTATCCAAGGAAATTACTATGATGCATATATACAAATACCTATATTACTTTTTTCAATGTTTTTCTTAAGTATGTCAACGTTCCTTGGTGGAATATACGTTGCATATATGAAGACAAAAAGTGTTGGAATAACCACAATTATATCCGCAGTTATAAATTTATTAGTTGATATTTTACTAATAAATAAAATAGGATTGTTTGCAGCATCTATATCAACATTGATAAGTTATATATTTTTATTTATATATAGATTAGTAGATATTCAGAAATTTGTAAAAATAAAATTTAAAAAGAAAAATATGTCCATAATATTTTTAATAATGATTATTGAATGTATATTATGCTCAATAAATAATTTATATATTAATATTTTAAATATTGTAATTTCAGTATCAACTTTTATATTACTTAATAAAAGTTTTTTATCGATTATTTTAAAAAAATTTTTTTTGAAAACTAAAAAGAAGGGATTAGCATGAAAAATGTATCGAATATAAACAATAAATCAATACCAGAAATTTATAAAAATAAAGAAAATTGTTGTGGTTGTACTGCTTGTTATTCAATTTGTCCAGTTGGCGCAATTTCAATGAAACCTGATAGCGAGGGATTTTTGTATCCAAGTATAGATGAAAGAAAGTGTATTAAATGTTATAAATGCTTGAGCGTTTGTTCATTTAAAATAGATCAAAAGTTGAAAAAATATTTATAGAAAGGTGTTATTATGGAGTATCCTATTGTTTATGCGGCAAAGCATAATGATTTAACTGTTCGTATGCAATCACGTTCTGGTGGCGTTTTTACTGCTATTTCTGATGATATTCTAGATAGAGGAGGAGTAGTATATGGATGTGTTTTAAATGAAAAATTTGAGGCAATTCATATACGGGCTGTAAGCAAAGAACAGCGAGATAGAATGAGAGGTTCCAAGTATATTCAAAGTAACTTGGTTGACATATTTAAACAAGTAAAAAATGATTTAAAAAATAACAATGAAGTTTTATTTTCTGGCACATCTTGTCAAATAGCAGGCTTAAAAAAATACCTAAAAGTAGACTATGATAATTTGTTATGTGTAGATATTATCTGTCATAGTGTTCCAAGCCCATTAGTATGGAAAAAATATTTAAAATATCAAGAACAGATAAACAATGGTAAAGTAATATCTGTAGATTTTAGGAATAAAAAAGATTTTGGTTGGAAGGAATATATTGAAACGATAACTTTAAAAAATGATAATGGAATATTTAAAGTAAATAGTGAAATATTTAAATATTTATTTAGTCAATTAAAAATATCAAGACCAAGTTGTTATAAATGTCCATACAAAGATATAAAGCATCCAGGAGATATAACGATAGGGGATTACTGGGGAATAGAAAAAGCAGCACCAGGATTTAATGATAATAAAGGAGTATCATTAGTATTAATAAATAATAATAAAGGAATAAAACAACTAAAGAGAATAGAAAAAACATTAGAAATAAGAGAATGTAGTATTGAAGATAGTATTCAGCCTCCTTTGAAATCACCATTTAAAAAACCAAAAGGTAGGGCGAAATTTTGGAAAGAATTAGAAAATAAACCATTTAAAAAAATTGTAAAAAAATATGGTAAAAGAAATTTTCTTTTTAAAGTAAAAAAATATATTAAAAGATTATTAAAGAGAAATAATTAAATTATTTTTATATGATTTAATTATTTCTCTAGAATATTTAATGATATTATAAATGATTTGTTTAATAGCAGGCTTAAAAAAATACCTAAAAGTAGACTATGATAATTTGTTATGTGTAGATATTATCTGTCACGGTGTTCCAAGTCCATTAGTATGGAAAAAATATTTAAAATATCAAGAACAGATAAACAATGGTAAAGTAATATCTGTAGATTTTAGGAATAAAAAAGATTTTGGTTGGAAGGAATATATTGAAACGATAACTTTAAAAAATGATAATGGAATATTTAAAGTAAATAGTGAAATATTTAAATATTTATTTAGTCAATTAAAAATATCAAGACCAAGTTGTTATAAATGTCCATACAAAGATATAAAGCATCCAGGAGATATAACGATAGGGGATTACTGGGGAATAGAAAAAGCAGCACCAGGATTTAATGATAATAAAGGAGTATCATTAGTATTAATAAATAATCATATTTATTTTAAAACTTATAGATATGATTATCTAGTGATTATTTTGATATTAATATAATGGAATTAATTATTAATATATGTTATACTGTAATTAATAGTAGGTGAGTGAATTGAAGAAGATATCTTTATTAATTTTTATAGGTATTATATTGATGCCATATAGTGTGTATGCATCTCCAGGTAGAACAGATTCTAAAGGATGTCATACTTGTAGAACTAATTGTTCTAAATATGGTTTATCTACTGGACAGTATCATTGTCATGACGGTTCAAAAAGTAGTACAACAAATAGTGCTGTATCAAATAAAAATACGACTACAAGTAATAAAACAACAACTAATAGTGTTGTATCGAATAAAAATATTACTACAAGTAATAAAACAACAACTAGTACTGTAAATAATAATTCTAAAACTAGTAATATGATAACAAGTAATAAGGTTCAAGTTAGTAATGTAAATAGTAACAGTAATGTAACTAGTAATATGAATGAAAAAAGTCAAAGTAATTTGCCTGTATCTAATAGTAACACAAATAGTAACAAATCAAATAATATAAATTTAATTACAAGTAATACTACTAATAATGAGTCAATAAGTGCAATTAATACTAATTTAAGTAATAAAAATAAAGATGATGATAATGAATCATCAGATGCTTTTAGCATTGTTACATTAGGATTAGTTGGTGTAGGAACTTACTTTTTTATAAAAAAGAAAAAAACTAAAATTTAGTTTTTTTTAGTTATAAGTTGTGTTAAACATTATGACTGATAATGATATTTCGCATATGCAATATTTAAATCAATAGGCATATTAACTGAAA